>JAJYTW010000072.1 GCA_021792855.1 Actinomycetes bacterium | reverse complement strand
AGCAGGTGCTCCAGGACGTCGCCACCCAGGGCAACTCGTTCGGCAAGTCCGGCCGGATGCGCGCCAGGTGGACCAGGGAACTCGGCTTCACCGTGCCGGACGCCCGCAAGCAGCACGTGCGCTACCTCTGGTTCGTCGGCGACTTCGCCTCCTTCGACGACCGGCTTCAGGTGCTGTCCCGGCGGCTGTCGCACATCCTGCGCGACGCGGGCGTGGACTTCGGGATGCTGTTCGACGGCGAGCGCGACGACGGCAACGACATGCGCCGGATCGGCGAGGAGGGCCTGTTCCAGATGCTCGCCGAGCACAACATGGCGGCCTTCGCCAGCGCGGACTTCGACGAGATCTTCACCACCGACCCGCACTCGTTCAACACGCTGCGCAACGAGTACCCCGCGCTCGGCCTGGACAAGCCGGTGCTGCACTACTCGCAGCTGCTCGGAAAGCTGCTCGCGGACAAGGCGATCGAGGTCGATCCGCTCGGCTTGCGGGTCACCTATCACGACCCGTGCTACCTGGCCAGGCACAACCGGCTGACCGAGCCGCCCCGGCAGGTGCTCGCCGCGCTCGGCTGCGACCTGGTCGAGATGCCGCGGAACGGCCTGAACACCTTCTGCTGCGGCGCGGGCGGCGGCCGGATCTGGATGACCGACGGCCCGCGGGACGCCGGCGCCGAGCGGCCGAGCGAGAACCGGATCAGGGAGGCGGTGGCGCTCGGCGTGGACCACTTCGTGGTGGCCTGCCCGAAGGACTACGTGATGTACACCGACGCGGTCAAGACCACCGGCAACGAGGGCAAGCTGACCGTCATCGACCTGGTGCAGCTTGTCGACCAGGCGCGCCGCGGCGCGCCGGAACTCCAGGCGGTGTGAGGTCCCGGTGATGACGTGCCCGTGGTGCGAGTTCGCGGCCGACCCCGCCGCCCTGCACGCTCACCTCGGTGAGACCCATGGCGACGAGGTCCGGTTCAGCGAGCGCAACGGCAAGGTGTTCTACCAGATCGTCTGCCCGATCTGCGACGCGCGCTATGAGCACCTGGTGCGGAAGGCGGCCCGAGATCCGGAGTTCCTGGCCGGGTTCGCCCGCCAGATCCAGATGGTCGCCCTGGACATGCTCGTGCATCACCTGATGGCCGAGCACGAGATGGCTGACGAGCCCGGAACGGGAGAGTGACGCGGTGGCGGTGGTCAACAACTGCAACCTGCCTGAGGACCTGTACTACGTGATCGACAAGCACGTCTGGGCCCGGCGGGACGGCGACCTGGTCACGGTCGGGATGACCGACGTGGCCCAGAACCTGGCGAAGTCGATCGTCTCGGTGACCCCGAAGGCGGCGGGCAAGTCCGTCGCCCGCGGGCGCAACATCGCGACCGTCGAGAGCGGCAAGTGGGTCGGGCCGGTGCCGGCCCCGGTCACCGGCGAGATCGCCGAGGTCAATCCGGCGCTGGCCGGCTCGCCCGGGCTGATCAACTCCGATCCGTACGGCGCTGGCTGGGTGGCCAGGCTGCGCCCGGCCGACTGGGACGGCGAGGTCGCCAACCTGGCCTTCGGTCCGGACGGGGTGCAGGCGTACCGGCAGTTCCTGGACGACCAGGGCATCTCCTGCGGCGGCTGATGAGCGATGGCAGACCAGGTCTGGTACGGCTGCGCGATCCCCGACGATCTGCTGTACGACGTCGGGATGAACGTCTGGGTCCGGCTCGCCGACGGCGTCGCCGAACTCGGCATGACCGACGTCGCCCAGACCATGGGCGGCCGGATGGTGCAGGTCAGCTGGAAGCGGACCGGCCGCAGCTATCCGCGCGGCCGGTCGCTGGCGGTGATCGAGAGCGCCAAGTGGGTCGGCCCGTTCCCGACCCCGCTGACCGGGGAACTGCTCGAGGTGAACGCCGCGGCGTTCGACGCCGACATCGCGATCGCGAACCGTGATCCGTACGGCGCCGGCTGGCTGGCCAGGCTGCGTCCGGCCGACCTGGCCGCGGAGCGCGAGCACCTGGTCGACGGCGCCACCGCATTCACCGCGTATCAGGCACTGATCGATGAACGGGGAATCCGATGTTTCCGTTGTGCGCAGTGACGGCCCGCCCGGGCCGTCCGCCTCGACCACGGCATGCCGGGGGCCTGCCGCCCAGCTAGCGCGGCGCCGGACCGACCGGGCCGCCCCCGCAACGAAGGAGCACCGACCATGGAGACAACCGATATCTCCGCCGCGGCGGAGGCCATGACCGACGAGCAGGTCAAGCGGATGGCGATGGTCTGCTGGAGCAGCGACCTTGACCGGGTCTGGCCGACGCTGATCCTGGCTACCACGGGCGCCGCGTCCGGCCTGGAGGTGGACATCTTCTTCACCTTCTGGGGCCTGCGGGTGCTGCAGAAGAACAATCGCCGGTTCACCGGCAAGAACTGGATGCAGAAGGGCGAGTCGCTGGTGGACCGCGGCGGCACCGATCACCTCAGGCTCGGGAAGATCCACTTCGGCGGCGCGGGCACGATGATGATCAAGAAGCTGGCCCGGCAGTACAAGGTGGCCAGCCCCACCGAACTGCTCGAGATGGCGATGGACGTCGGCGTCCGGCTGCACCCGTGCCAGATGACGATGGACCTGTACGGGCTCAGCACCGACGACTTCATCGACGGCCTGCAGCCGACCCTGGGCGCCGCGAGCTTCATCGACATGGCGGCCAAGGCGGACATCACGCTGTTCATCTGACCGGCCGGGGCGGGCTGATCCGGCGGCGCGGCTCAGCCGACGGCGGCCGACGCCCGCTCCGCCGCCGCGAGCAGCATCCGCGCGGTGTGCGCGGCCCGCTCTGACCACCACGTCCCGGCGGGGTCGCCAGGGGCGCGTTCGGCGTGCCGCCGGGACCAGTCGAGTGCCTGGCCGGCCAGCCAGCCCAGGGTCGGGCCGGGATCCTGCTCCAGCATCGACCGGAGCGCGAACCGCCGCTCGCCGATCCGGTAGCCGGTGCCCGCCGCTCCCGCGCCGTCCCTGAGCCGCTGCCTGGTCACGATCAGCCCGGACCGGATCGGCGTGGTGAGCGCGGCGGCCAGGTCCGCGAGCGGGGCATCGGCCGAGACCGGCTCCGGCGCCGCGCGCAGCGCCAGCGGCAGCGGCCCGGCCTTTGTCACGGCCCGCTCGGCGACCAGCGCCCGGGTGGTCAGCGCGGCCCAGGCCGCCAGGCCGGGGGAACCAAGCTCGGCCACCGCGT
Source organism: Actinomycetes bacterium (assembly GCA_021792855.1). Lineage (GTDB taxonomy): Bacteria > Actinomycetota > Actinomycetes > Streptosporangiales > Streptosporangiaceae > Chersky-822. Next base: position 16,321 of record JAJYTW010000072.1, on the reverse strand, counting down.
CCAGGTAGCCGGGCAGCCAGGGCCACAGGTGCTCGTTGAACAGCACCTCGCGGGCCCGGCCCAGGCGGTCGGCCAGCCCGGGCGGCCCGGCCGCCGCCCCGGCGGCTGTATCGCCCGCCGCGTCGCTCGCCGCCTCGCCCAGCGCCGCGTACAGGCTGAGCAGGGTGGTGAGGTGATCGGGCTCGCGGGGAGGCACGAGCCCGATCACCCGCCAGAAGCCGGCTACCCGGTCGGTGCCCTCGCCGCCGAGTCCCCCTTCCGGCCCTAGGTATACCGACGCGTGCGGCGGGCAATTCAGCACGAACACCTCGGTGTGCTCGGCCGCACTGATCTCGGGCAGTCCGAGCGCGCGGCCCGCGGTGCGGGCGTCGGCCGGGCTGTCGGCGATCGCGCCGAGCGCCCGCAGCAACTCCCCGCCTGCCCGGTCGGGCTCGGAACCGGTCACGACGCCGTGCTCTCCTGCGGGACCGGGAGCAGGTAGGTGTCCGCCTGCGGCCGCAGCGGCCGGAGCAGCCATCGCGGCCGCCGGGTGCCGTCGGGCGTGGTCTGCCCGGCGGGCCTGGCAAGCTCCAGCCAGTTCCGGTAGGCCTGCCGCGACTTGGCGGTGTCCACGCTGATGTCGCCGTGCCGGTCGCCCGGCTCGGCCGGCCGGACCCGGACCGCCTGATGCCAGCAGTGCATCCCGGAGATCGGGTCGGGATGCACCGGGAAGGTGATGTTCTGGTGCACGCCGGTCTCGCTCCACCAGATCCGCGCGGTGTCCGGATCCTCGGACTGGTACGGCCCGACCCCGGCCTTCCTGGCCATCTGCCAGGTGTCCCCGGAATGGCTCAGCGCGACCGTGGCCATCGCGCCGCCGCTGCCGCGCGGTCCGTCGGCCAGGCGCCAGCGCCCCATGTGGTGGCTGCAGGCGACCACGCCGGGCCGGATGCCCTGGGTGATCCAGGCCTTGGCGACGAAGTAGCCGATCTCGGTCTCCACCCGGACCAGGTCGCCGGTGCGGGCGACGCCGAACCGCGCCGCGTCGGCCGGGTGCATCCAGACCGGGTTGGTGTGCGCGATCTCGTCCAGCCACTTGGAGTTGGCCGACCGGGTATGGATCTGGGTCGGCAGCCGGAACGTGGACAGCAGCACCACCTGGCCCTCGGCGAGGTTGTCCGGGTGCACGTGGCTGCGGATGTAGCCGGGCAGCGCGTGCTCGGGCCAGCCCCAGTCGGCCAGGGTGGCCGACCAGAACTCCAGCCGCCCGGACGGGGTCGGGAAGCCGCGCCGGATCACGCCGTCCACGCTGACCCCGACCGCCCGCCTGCCCTGCTCGTCCGGCCCGGGCGAGGCGACCGGGACGATGTTGGGCCCGGCCGGCGCGGGCGCGGCGGTGTAGACCCGGCCGAACTCGTTCACCGCGATGTCGGAGAGTTCCTCATCGGGGACCTCGCGCTCGTGCACCGCGCCGTCGCCCCTGGACACCTCGAAGGCGCCGTACCTGCGCATCCACTCCAGCGGGGTGAGTCCCTCGCTGGCCGCCCGCTCGGGCAGGCCGGGCACCGAGTTCTCGAACATCCAGCCGTAGTACTCGTCCACGGTCAGCTTCTCGCCCGGATGGGCGCGGGACTCGTGGTACTGCCGGATCCCGAGCGAGCCGTCCGGATCGATCCGCCAGGACAGCTCGATCCAGAACTCGTTCTCCTCCCACACCTCGCCGGGATTGACCTGGCGGGTGTCGGTGATCGTCTCGCCCGCCCGCTCCCGCGCCGCCCGCAGCACCGGCTGGCGGAAGCCCACCCACTGGCCGTCGTACTGCTCGTAGGAGTGGGTGTCGTGCCGCTCCGAGCCGAGGCCCATCGGGAGCACGTAGTCGGCGAAGTAGGCCGACTCGTTCCAGGTCGGCGTCAGCGCGACGTAGCAGCCGACCTTGGTCTCGTCGGTCAGCACCTCGATCCAGCTCGCGCCGTCCGGGTTGGTCCACACCGGGTTGTAGACCCGGATGAAGTAGGTGTCGAGCTTGCCGCGGCCGTCCTTCAGGAAGTGCGGGAGCAGGAACGACAGCTCGTTCTGGGCCAGCGGGTATTCCGTCGGCCAGGACAGCTCCTGCCAGACGGCCGGGTGCGGCGGGGTGTGGATCGGCCGGGGCACGAACTTGTTCCACGCGTTCGGGAACGTCCCGCCCTCGGTGGCGACCGCGCCGAGCAGCGCCGAGATCAGGAACAGCGTCCTGGACACCTGCCAGCCGCCCAGGTTCCCGGCGGCGGCCGACCGCCAGGAGTGGCTGGAGAACCTGGTGCCCGCTCCGGCCACCACGTCGGCGACCTCGGCCAGGGTGGCCGCGTCGATGCCGGACTCGGCGGCCGCGAACTCGAAGGTGTACTCGTCGTACAGGCCGGCCAGCACCCGCTCGAACTCCTCGAACGTTCCCGGGCGATCCGGATGGCAGGCATGCATGTACTCGGCCCAGTTCCACCACCGGCGCACGAAGTCGCGGTCGTAGCGGCCGGTGGTGATCAGATGCCTGGCGATCGCCAGGTTGATCGCGGCCTCGCTGCCCGGCTGTGGTGACAGCCAGTAGTCGGCGTGCGTCGCGGTGTTGGAGAGCCTGGTGTCCAGCACGATCACCTTCGCGCCCCGGGCGCGGGCCTCGGTGATCCGCTGGGCGTGCGGGTTGAAGTAGTGCCCGGCCTCCAGGTGCGAGCTGATCAGGTAGATCACCTTCGCGTTGGCGTGGTCCGGGCTCGGCCGGTCGATCCCCAGCCAGAACTGGAAGCCGGTCCGGCCGCCGCTTGAGCACACGTTGGTGTGCGAGTTGTGGCCGTCCACGCCCCAGCTAGCCAGCACCCGCTCGGTGTAGCCGTCCTCGCCGGGCCGGCCCAGGTGCACCATGATCTCGTTGTGCCGCTGCTCGGCGAGCGCGGTCCTGATCCGGCCGGCCAGCGCGTCCAGCGCCTCGTCCCAGGTGATCCGCTCCCAGCCGCCTGCGCCACGCGGGCCGGACCGGCGCATCGGGTACAGGATCCGGTCCGGGTCGGTCACCTGGTTGATCGTCGCCGGGCCCTTGGCGCAGTTCCGGCCGCGCGAGCCTGGGTGCTCCGGGTTGCCCTCGAACTTGCGGACGGTGCCGGTCTCCCGGTCCACGTAGGCCAGCAGGCCGCACGCGGACTCGCAGTTGAAGCAGGTGGTCGGGACCAGCATGTAGTGCCGCTCGGCCCGCTTGGGCCAGGCCTTGGAGGACAGTTCGACCCAGTCGTCCCAGCGCTCCTTCGGCGGGAACGCGGCCAGGTGCACCCGGCTCGGGCCCTGGTAGAACGTCTCGCCCCTGGCCAGGGTCGCGTCCCGGGCGGCCGAGACCCGCTTGCCGAGATCGGCCAGCGTGCCCGCCGCGTCCCGGCCGGGCTGCGTGCTGTCAGACATACAAGCCTCCTAAGCGAGCGGAACGGACTGGCCGGCCTGGACGTAGGCGTGCTCGTGCGCGAGCAGGCCGAGCAGCGCGAACGGCGTGGCGACGACGCCGATCCAGGGCGCGGCGATCGCGACGGCCACGGCGATCAGGCCGGGCCAGAAGAACTTCGCGTACCGGCCGTGGGTCATCTCGCGGTTGGCCAGGTGAGCGTGCGCCGTCACGTGCGGCAGCGTGTCCTCGCTCGCGATCTGCAGGATGTGGATCACGGCGGCGACCGCGAGCACGACCTCGGCGGCGGTCACCGCCCGGCCGGGGGCGAGCCAGACCAGCAGCGGCAGCATGGCCGCGGAGCCGGCCAGCGCCGCCTGGACGGCGAGGTGGGCGTGCAGTTGCGGGCTCTGCCACAGGTCCCTGGCCTTGGCCTGGGCGAACAGGTACCCGGTGTAGACGGCGCTGGCCAGCGCGAGCGGTATGCCGATCCCGCCGAGCACCCGCAGCGCGCCGGTCGATCCCGCCAGGGCCGCGAGGAAGTAGCCGGCCGTGACGGCGCCGTACCCGGCGATGATGAACGAGCCGCGGACCAGCCAGCTTTCCCAGTGATGCTTGGTGAAGATCAGGTAGAACCTGGCCGGGTGCTTCAGGTCCCAGATAAGCAGGATGCCGGTGAGGCCGAGGAAGGCCAGCGCGGTCAGCGGCGCCGCCCACCGGGTGACGGCGTTGCCGAAGGACAGGAAGCCGAGGAAGGCGAGGGCGACCGGCAGGCCGAAGGCGCCGGCCGCGATGCTCTTGGTCCAGGTGTACAGGCTCACCCGCCAGCCCCACGGGGCGTGGTGACCGATGTCGTAGGACAGCACGGCCTGGGCGCTCGAGTTGTGCCGGGCGGGATGCCCGCCGGGCACGAACCCGGCCTCGCCGTGCCCCTGCTGCGTCGACCACGCGAGCAGTCCGCCGTCCGGGCGCTGCGCGGCCAGCGGGTCGAGCGTGGCCTGGTGGGCGCCCTTGTAGAACACCCCGGGCCTGGTCTCTTTCTCCGGCCTGCGCACCGCGACCGCCTCGCGCTGCACGACCTGCGCCACCTTGGATGTCGGGTCGTTCAGGTCGCCGACCAGGATCGCCTCGGTGGGGCACACGGTGACGCAGGCCGGCTCCAGCCCCACGTCCAGGCGGTGCGCGCACATGTTGCACTTCTCGGCGGAGTGGTCATTGGGGTTGATGAAGATCGCGTCATACGGGCAGGCGGCCATGCAGGCCTTGCAGCCGATGCAGATGCTCTTGTCGAAGTCCACGATCCCGTCCGGCCGGCGGTACATCGCCTGGGTCGGGCAGGCCGCCACGCACGGGGCGTCGGTGCACTGGTTGCACCTGGTCACCTGGAAGGCCCGCCGGGCCTGCGGGAAGACCCCGACGTCTACCGACTTGACGAACGTCCTGGTGACGCCGAGCGGCACCTCGTTCTCGCTCTTGCACGCGGTCGTGCACGCATGGCACCCGATACAGCGGGATTGATCGAGCACCTTGACCCACCGCTGGGGGAGTCCTAGGTCCTGGACGGTCACGGACGGCTCCTGTGCGTGTCGCTGGAGAGGGGGCCGGTCTGGCCCGCGGGCCGGTCAGCTGGCCTTCATCGTCTGTAAGTAGTTCGGAGTGCGAAGAAAATTGGAATGTACGTACATTACAGGGACCGACCCGCCCGATGTCAACGGCGCGGCCCGGATCCGGCCCGCCCGCATGGCCGCATCGCCGCGCCGGGGCCGTTAGCCCGCATACTGAGGACGTGCAGGTTGACCGTGACAGCGCGGTGCCGCTGTGGGCCCAGGTGCTCGGCGATCTCCGGCGCCGGATCGCGGCCGGGGAGTTCCGCTCGCGCTTCCCCGGCGACGAGGAACTCCGCGCGGAATACGGCGTCAGCAGGCACACGGTCCGGGAGGCGGTCCGCCGCCTGCAGGCCGAGGGCGTGGTGGAACGCGGCCGGGGCCGCGGCACCTACGTGCGGGACCGGGTGATCGAGCAGCCGCTGGGGACCCTGTACAGCCTGTTCCGGTCGGTGGAAGAGCAGGGCTACGTGCAGCGCAGCGTGGTGCTACGACTGGAGGAGCGGACCAGCGAGCAGGCCGCCAGGGTGCTCGGCTGCGGGGCCGCCGATCCGCTGATCTACCTGGAGCGGCTGCGCCTGGCCGACGACGAGCCCGTGGTGCTCGACTCGTCCTGGCTGCCCGCGTCGCTGGCCAGGCCGCTGCTCGCGGTCGACTTCACCCGCACCGCCCTGTACCGGGAACTGCACGAGCGCTGCGGGGTACGGCCGAACGCGGGGTGGGAGCGGATCAGGCCGGTGCTGCCCGGCCGGGACGAGCGGGTGCTGCTCGGCGTGCGCTCGCACAGCCCGGTCTTCGCGGTTGAGCGCCTGGCCTGCCACGACACCCTGCCGGTGGAATGGCGGAACAGCATGGTCCGCCCGGACCGATTCTCCTACGTGGCCCGCTGGTCGGCGCTGCGGCTGGGAGCCGGCTTCGAGCCGGCGCCCGATCCGGGCTGATCGATCCGGGCGGGAACCGCGGGCAGGTCTAGCGATCTTGGTGCCGGAGTCGCCGTCGGCTATGTCAATTTCATGATGAAATTTAGCTATCCGGAGTGACCGCGCCGCGATCGCCCGGCCGACATCCGCCGCCGGGCCGCCGGACCGGCCCCGCGGGCATCGGCCCCGCGGGCATCGGCGGTCGTGCCGGTCAGCGACAGCCGCATGGGAAAGGCGCTGCCATGCGCACCAATGGCGCACGGGTTAGTCCGCTCCGCGCGCGTCCGCACGATCACCTCATCTGGACCTTTGATGGTCCGGCCGCGTTCGCCGCCGTCGTGGTGCCGTTCCTAGCCGAGGGCTCGGCACGGGGCGAGTTCGTGATGTACCTGGCCGATGACCCGGATCCGTCCGTGGCCAGGCGGCTGGGGCGGACCGCAGCGCCGGGCGCGATCCAGGTCGCCAGCATCGCCGAGGTCTACGGGGCCTCCGGGATCGTCGATGCCCGGGTGCAGCGGGCGGTCTTCGCCTCGGTCCTTGCGGACTCGCTCGCCGGCGGCTTCGCCGGGATCAGGGTGGCGGCGGACAACTCCGCGCTGGTGGCCGATGACGACCGCAGGAGCGCCTGGCTCCGGTGGGAGTTCGTCGCCGACGAGTTCGCCGCCGGGAATCCGGTGGCCGGCCTGTGCGGGTATGACGTGCGCCGGGTCGGGCCCGGCGTGCTCGGTCACCTGGCCAGCGTGCATCCGCTGCGGTCGGCGGCCGGGCCGGCCCCGGCCTATCGGATCTACTCCGACGGCGGGGCACTGATGCTAGTCGGCGAGCCTGATCTGATCGCGGTGGCGAAGATCCGGGTGGCCCTGGACGCCGCGCCCGGTCGCACCGGGGTCGTGGTGGACCTGGCGGCGGCGCGGTCGATCACCGAGACCGCCATGTCGGGGCTGCGCGGCCTGGCCGAGTCTGGCATCGAGGTCACCATCCGCGGCACCCGGGCACTGATCGCCCTGCTCAGCGAGTCGGCGGGTGACCCCATCGCGAACCTCAGATTCGTCGGGGGCTGAGCCGCCGGAGGTGGCCTCGCCCGCCGGCCAGGCCGGCTGGCACACTGGTCACGTGACTGGCCAGGACACGACGATCGAGGCTTACCTGTCCGAAGCGCCCGAGGTCACGAGATTCTGGCAGGCGCTCGGCCTGCCCGGCCTGATCGACGTGCACGTCCATTTCATGCCCGCCAATGTGCTCGCCAAGGTCTGGGCCTATTTCGACGCGGGCAAGGAGTCGGCGGGCCAGCCATGGCCGATCAGGTACCGGCTGCCCGAGTCCGAGCGACTGGCGCTGCTGCGCGCCTTCGGGGTCCGCACCTTCGGCGCGCTCAGCTACCCGCACAAGCCCGGCATGGCGGCCTGGCTGAACTCCTGGTCCGCGGAGTTCGCCGCGCGGACCCCGGACGCCGTGCACAGTGCGACCTTCTACCCCGAGCCCGCGGCGGCCGGCTACGTCGCGGAGGCGATCGCGGCGGGCGCCCGGCTGTTCAAGGCGCACGTGCAGGTCGGGGCCTACGACCCGCGGGACCCGGCGCTCGACCCGGTCTGGGGGATGCTGGCCGACGCCCGGATCCCGGTGGTCGTGCACTGCGGGTCCGGCCCGAGCCCGGGCCGGTTCACCGGCCCGGGACCGATCGGGGCGGTGCTGGCGCGGCACCCGGGCCTGGTCGCGGTCATCGCGCATCTCGGGGCGCCCGAGTACGCGGACTTCCTCGACCTGGCCGGCCGGTATCCCGACGTGCACCTGGATACCACGATGGTGTTCACGGACTACTTCGACCAGATCGCCGCGTTCCCGCCCGCGCTGCGGCCCAGGCTCGCGGACCTGGCCGGCCAGATCGTGCTCGGCAGCGACTTCCCGAACGTGCCGTACCCGTACCTCCGCCAGCTTCGCGGGCTGGAGCGGCTGGGACTGGGCGACGACTGGCTGCGCGGCGTGTGCTACCGCAATCCCGCCCGCCTGCTCGGCCGGTGACCCGGCTGGCCCGCTGGTCGATGCCATACCCCCGGCCCGGCCGGTGACCCGGTCCGGCCGGCCGGCCAGCGATCGGACAGTGTCCGGCATGATTTAGTTGCTATGCCGTAAAAGATGGATAAAGCGCGTTAGATTGACCGCGTAGCGACGACGGGTCGAGGAGCGGTCAGATGCGCGCGGAACGCATGACCCGGCCGGGCGCCGGCCGGTTCCCAGTCGGCGCCGGCTCGGTGCTGGGCTGCTGACCGGCCTCGACCCGGCGGCGCGGGATGCGGCAGCCACCCGCCGCCCGCTCATCGCGTCGCACGTTCGCCGGGCCTCAGTCCGGCAGCATGTACGGCCTGGCCGGGTGCCAGACGTGCCCGGGCCCGTGCGGGCGGACCACGTCCAGCGCGGCCGCGAGTGCGGCGTCGATCCCATCGGCGCCGGTGTCGATCGCGGTCGCCTGCGGCCAGGGATCGGCGGTGGCGGCGAGTTCGGCGGCGATCGCGGCGTCGGCGTCCGATGCGCCGCCGGTGCGGTCGGCCATGCGCCGCGCGGTGATCTCCGGCGGCGCGGTGCAGGCGAGCCCGACCAGGTCCGCGCTGACCTGATCGGCGAGCGTCGCGGCGGCCTCGCGCTGCGCCGCGCTCGACCAGGTCGCGTCCAGGATCACCGACTCGCCCAGGCCAAGTAGCCGGGCCGCGCGGTCGCGCAACTCGGCGTAGGTCCGCTCGGTCCACTCCGGCGTGTACAGGCCGGTGCCGTAACCGGCCCGCGCGCTGGTCTCCGGCGCGATCCCGGCGAGTTCCTTGCGCACCCGGTCGCTGCTGAGCACCGTCCAGCCGAGCCGGTCGGCCAGTGCGCCGGCCAGCGTCGACTTGCCGGTGCCCGGCAGGCCGCCGGCCAGCACCAGGGTGACCGCGCCCGCCCGCAGATGCCGGAGCGTGATCTCGGTAAGCTCGCGGGCCTCGGCGGCGGCGCTCGGGTCGCCCTGACCGGCCCGCAGGCAGCTGACCTTGGCGCGGACGAACGCGCGGTAGGCCACGAAGTGGTGCCGCAGCGAGGCCGGCGCGTGGTCCCCGGAGTACTCGCCGTACCAGCCGATGAACCGCTCGGCCAGGTCGGCGGCCCCGAGTCGGTCCAGGTCCATGGCCAGGAACGCGGCGTCGTCCAGGCCGTCCACCCAGCGCAGCAGATCGTCGAACTCCAGGCAGTCCAGGACCCGCGGGCCGTCCGGCAGGCAGAAGATGTCACCGGCCTGCAGGTCGCCGTGGCCGTCCACGATCCGCCCGGCGCCGACCCGGGCGGCGAACAGCGGATCGCGGCCGTCCAGGAACCGGCGGGTCAGCCGTTCCACCTCGTCAACGCTGGCGCCGTCCAGGATGCCGCCGGCCAGTTCCCTGGTCTGCTCCAGGTTGTCCGACCAGCGCTGCCAGGTCGCGTCCCGGCCGCCCTGCTCGCTGATCCGGGCGTCCCGCGGCGCGGCCGCGTGCTGGGCGGCGAGGATCCTGGCGACCTGGCGGACCGGCTCATCGACGCCCCGGCCGGCCCCGATCAGGGTCGCCAGCCTCGTCTCGGGCGGCATCCGCCGCATCACCACCAGGTGGTCGCTCACCTGCCCGTCCGGGCCGCGCACCTCGGCCACGCCGAGATAGACGTCCGGCGCGAACCGGCGGTTCAGGTCGGTCTCGCGCCGGCAGGCGGCCGCGCGCAGGGCGACCGTGCTGAAGTCGAGGAACCCGGTCCGGATCGGCTTCTTCAGCTTGTAGGCCAGGTCACCGGCGAAATAGACCACGGCCGAGTGCGTCTCCGCCAGATCGGCGAACGGCATCGGCTCCGGCCCGGGTGCGCCCGGCCCGGGTGATTCGCGCCCAGTCACGTTCGGCCTCCTTGGTGATCACTGTGCTGGTCCCGGCCTACCCGCGCCACGGCCGGTCGTCCCGACCCGGCCGGGGCTTTCTGCCGTGCCGGGCCGGCCTGGCCGCTGGGGAACGGGACCGGGACCTGGACCGCCGGGGCCGGGACCTAGGCCTCTGGCGCCCAGGGCCGCCCCGCCCGAGATTGAGAGTGGCGCCGGCGTTGGGGGACAGAACCGGTAAGGGACCGGGGAACCGGCCGCGGTGGCGGTGCCGGGCGCCTGAGCTGTCGAACGACGGGGGGCCGATGGTGGACAGGCTGACGGGACGGGCCGCGCTGGTGACCGGCGCGGGGAGCGGGATTGGGGCGGCCACCGCGCGGCGACTGGCCGCCGAGGGCGCCAGCGTGCTGATCACCGACGTGAACGACGTGGCCGGCGAGCGAGTGGCCGGCCAGATCACGGAAGCCGGTGGGCAGGCGCGGTTCGTGCACCTGGATGTCACCTCCGAGCCGCAGTGGCAGGCCGCGGTGGACGCGGCGCTGCGCGCGTTCGGCCGGCTCGACATCCTGGTCAACAATGCCGGGATGGGCGACCTGGCGGCGATCGAGGACACCTCGCTGGAGGACTGGAACGCGACCATCGGCGTCGATCAGACCGGCGTCTTCCTCGGCATGAAGTCGGCGGCCGCCGCGCTGGCCGCGTCCGGGCACGGCTCGGTGATCAACATCAGCTCGATCTTCGGCACCAGCGGCGGCTTCGGGACATCGCCGGCCTATCACGCCGCCAAGGGCGCGGTCCGCACTCTGACCAAGAACATCGCGCTGCACTGGGCGGAGGCGGGCATCAGGGTGAACTCGGTGCATCCGGGGTTCATCGACACGCCGTTGCTTGACCAGGCGAAGGGCACCCCGGTGGAGCAGGCGATGCTGGACGTGACGCCGATGGGCCGGCTGGGCACCCCGGCCGAGATCGCGGCCGGCGTGGCCTACCTGGCCAGCGACGACGCATCGTTCGTCACCGGACTCGAGTTGTACATCGATGGCGGTTACCTCGCGCGCTGACGCGGCATCCGGCGCCCGGGCGCGGAGCGGATCAGCGGCCGGGGGAGTTGCCGCTGACCGACTGGCGGACATCCCGGCGCTGGGCCCGGCGGACGTGCTCGACGCGCTCGGCACCTCGGCCCGCGGCCTGGACGCGGCGCAGGTGGCGGCCCGCCGGGAGCGCACGGGCGCCAACGTGCTGCCTGCCGTCCGCGGCCGGTCGGTCGCCGCCGAGCTAGGCGCTCAGTTCGCCAACATGTTCGCGATCGTGCTGATAGTCGCGGCCGGGCTCACCTTCCTCGCCTACCTGCTCGGCAAGCCGCGGGATGTGTCCAACCTGGAACTCGGGTTCGGCATCCTCGCCGTGGTGCTGCTGAACGCCGGGATCGGCTTCGCCCAGGAGCACGCGGCCGAGCGGACCGCGCAGGCGCTGCAGGCCATGGTCCCGGCCAGGGCGCGGGTCATCCGGGACGGCGCGCAGACCGAGATCGACGCGACCGGTCTCGTGCCAGGCGACCTGGTCGCGCTCGACGCCGGGGACGCGATCTCCGCGGACTGCCGCCTGATCGACGCCCATGACCTGCTGGTCGAGATGTCGGCGCTGACCGGCGAGAGCCGGCCGACACCGAGGATCGCCGACGCGGTCGACCAGAGCGTCATCGCCGACGCCCGCAACTGCGTCTTCATGGGTACCTCGGTGGTCAACGGCACCGGCCGGGCGGTGGTGATCGCGACCGGGCTGACCACCGAGTTCGGCCGGATCTACCGGCTGACCTCGGAGCAGAAGCAGGAGGACAGCCCGCTTCAGCGCGAGGTCACGGTGATGGCGCGGCGGGTCGCCCTGGTCGCCATCGCGACCGGGCTGATCCTGTTCGGGATCCGGTCGATCGCCAGCGGATCGGTGACCGGGTCGTTCGTGTTCGCGCTCGGCGTGATGGTGGCCTTGGTCCCCGAGGGACTGCCGGCCACCATGTCGGTGTCGCTGGCCGTGGCGGTGCGCCGGATGGCCCGACGGCACGCGCTGATCAAGCGGCTCACCGCGGTCGAGGCGCTCGGCTCGACGACGGTCATCTGCACCGACAAGACCGGCACGCTGACCAAGGCCGAGATGACCGTCCAGGAGGTCTGGGAGTCCGGGGTCAGCCACGCCGTGACCGGCGTGGGCTACGCGCCGGACGGCGAGGTTTCCGACGCCGGGTCGGCGGCGGCCGTGCTGCGGGCCGGCGGCCTGTGCTGCGACGCGCGACTGCTCGCGCCGGAGGATGACCGCAGGCTGGGCTGGCGGGTGCTCGGCGACACCACGGAGGGCGCGATCCTGGCCGCGGCACCGAAGGCGGGCCTGGACCTCGCCGCCGAGGAGCAGCGCACGCCCCGGGTAGCCGCCTTCCCGTTCGACGCCGACCGGAAGCTGATGAGCACCATCCATCAGCGTGCCCCCGGCGAGTACGAGGCGAACGTCAAGGGGTCACCGCAGGCCGTCCTTGACCGGTGCGCGGACGTGCGCTGGGCCGGGCGGACCGTCGGCCTCGACGAGGCGCTCAGGAGACAGGTGGCGCAGGCCAACGACCGGATGGCCGGCCAGGGCCTGCGGGTGCTCGCGGTGGCCCGGCGCGACGTGCCGTCCGCGCACCCCTCGCGCGAGCAGGCCGAGCGCGACCTGACCCTGCTCGGCCTGGTGGCCATGTCCGACCCGCCTCGCCCCGAGGTGGTCGACGCGGTGGTCGCGTGCCGCCGGGCCGGGATCAGGATCTACATGATCACCGGGGACTACGGGCTGACCGCCGAGGCCATCGCCCGCCGGGTGGGAATCGTCGGCTCGGGTCCGGCCAGGGTGCTGAACGGCGCCGACCTGGACACGATGACCGAACCGGAACTGATCGCCGCTCTCGGGACCGGCGAGCAGGTGCTGTTCGCGCGTGCCCGGCCCGAGCACAAGATGCGGGTCGTCGCGGCCCTGCAGGACCGCGGCGAGGTCGTGGCCGTCACCGGCGACGGGGTCAACGACGCGCCGGCGCTCAAGCGCGCGAGCATCGGGGTGGCGATGGGCGAGGGCGGTACCGACGTCGCCCGGGCCGCGGCGGTGATGATCCTGCTTGACGACTCGTTCGCCTCGATCGCCGCGGCCGTCGAACTCGGCCGCACGGTGTACCGCAACATCCGCAAGTTCCTGATCTACCTGTTCAGCCACAACCTGGCCGAACTCGCGCCGATCCTGGTCGCGGTGTTCGTCGGCTTCCCGCTGGTGCCGCTGACCGCCCTGCAGGTGCTCGCCATCGACCTCGGCTCCGACGTGATGCCGGCGCTCGCGCTGGGAACCGAGCGAACCGAGCCCGGGACAATGGCCGTCCCGCCCAGGCCAGCGGGTGAGCACCTGTTCAACTGGAGATTGGTCCGGCGGTTCGCCTTCCTGGGGTCGATCCAGTCGGCCGGGGTGGTGTTCGCGTTCTTCTGGACGATCCACCAGGCAGGCCTGCCGTTCAGCGCGTTCACCGCCAGCAACCCGGTCTACCGGGAGGCGCTGACGATGACCCAGGCCGGGATCGTGGTGAGCCAGTTCTTCAATAGCTTCGCGGTGCGCACCGACGAGCAGAGCGTGTTCAGGATCGGGGTGTTCTCCAACCGGGCGCTGGTGCTGGCCGGCCTGTTCGGCATCGGCTTCGTCTCGTGCATCAGCTACGTCCCGGTCCTTCAGACGGTCTTCAACACCGCGCCGCTCAGCGCCGGCGACTGGCTGCTACTCGTGGTTCTGGGCGCCATCCTGCTGGTCGCCGAGGAAACCAGGAAGGCCATCGTCCGCTGGCGTCATGCCCGGCGCCGCCTGGACCGGGCAGACCGCCCGCTGGCGGCCGCTGCCAGCACAGACCATGCCGGAGGTGAGAGGTAAATGCGGGTCGTGATCATGGGATGCGGCCGGACCGGCTCGACGCTCGCGAGCAGGCTGGACGGAGATGGTGACGAGGTCGCCATCATCGACCTGGACGAGGCGATGCGGCGGCGGCTGCCGGCCGGCTTCCACGGCCGGTTCGTCACCGGCAGCGGCGTCACCCCCGCGGTGCTCGAGGCGGCGGGCATCGCCGAGGCGGAGGCGTTCGTTGCGCTCACCGCCAGCGATGGCGCGAACATCGTCGCCGCCCGCAGCGCCCGCGAGGTGTACCGGGTCCCGCGGGTGATCGCCCGGACCTACGACCCGGTCCGGGCGCCCGTCTACAGCGAACTCGGCATCGCGGCGATCGGCGTGGTCCAGACCACGGTGAACCGGGTGGTGCACGTGCTCAGGCACGTCACGCTGGAACCGCACCAGACCTTCGGGAACGGGGACACGATGCTGGTCCGGTCGGCCATCCCGGACTACCTGGCGGGCCGGCGGGCCGCCGAGTTCGCGGTGCCCGGCGAGATCGCGGTGGTGGAGCTGACCAGGTCCGGTCATTCCCGGATACCCGACGCGTCGTCGGTGCTCGCGGCGGGCGATGAGCTGTCGTTCATCGTCGCGGCCGGATCGCTCGGCCGGCTCAGAAGCTTCCTGGACGGGAGGTGGTCCTGATGCGCGTGCTCGTCGTCGGCGACACGGAGGTCGCCGTCCAGGTCGCGCTCGGACTGCGGCGGATCGGCGCGGAGGTCACCGTCGTCGACGCCGACGGGCGCCGGGCAGGTGGCCTGGGCGCCGCCGGGCCGCCGGTGGTGGTCGGTGATCCGCTGGTGCCGTCAGTCCTGGAGCGCGCGGGTGCACTCCGTGCCGACGTGGTCGCCTGCTGTGCCGCCACGGACGAGGAGAACCTCGTCGTATCGCTGCTCGCCAAGCGCAGGTTCGGGGTGCGCCGGGTGATCGCCAGCGTCAACGAGCCGGCGAATCAGTCGCTGTTCGATGACCGCTGGGGCGTCGACCAGATGGTGTCGCCGGCCTCCGCGCTGATCGCGCTGATCAGCCGGGAGGAGCCGGGAGCCGGGCAGCCGCCAGCCGCCCGGTGACCACCAGCCGCCCGGTGACCGGCCGGCTGGCCTGGCGGTGGGCCGCGGGCCTGGCGGTGGGCCGCACCCGGAGCCCCGACCCAGCCTGCTGTGGTGTGTATGGCACATAGTGGTCACTGGAGGGTTCAATATGTGCCATGCACACCACCGGGCCCTGGCCGCACCGCCACCGTCTGTCACCCGATCAGGGCACCACGTAGTAGCCGGTCATGGCGAAGAACGTCCGGTCGCTGCTCTGGTCGGGAACGGCCGGGGTGATGGTGATCGTGTGAGGCCCGGCGGTGCGCCAGCGCCAGGCGAACAGCACCGACTGGAAAAGGGTGGTGCCGGTGCTGAACTTGCCCTGCCAGACGCCGGACCGGTTCAGGAGCCGGCGTCCGTCGATCGCGATCTGCGCGTGACCGGGTGAGCAGCAGTGCCTGGACAGCGTGCCGATGATCGCGATCGCCCGGCCGGTGAAGCTGATTCGCACCTGCCCGGCCCGGTCCGGCGGCAGGCTGGCGCTGCGGTTGACGAAGAGCGCGTTCCGCCAGAACCCGGGCTGCGCCGGGGTTCCGTGCGGATCGAGTTTCGCGGCGGCGATCATCACCGCGAGTCCGCCGTTGGCCTGCCATGCGGTCACCGGGGCCAGCGGGGGCGGGCCGTCGAAGTAGCGGCCGTAGCTGCCTACGGGGGTGCGGGACGCCGCGGCGGCGGAGGCCGACCGGAGCAGCCAGGACCGGGCGAACGCCTGATGGTCGGTAGTGGCCAGCAGGTACATCGCCTCGACCAGTGGCTCGGCGACGTCGTTCTCGACCTGCAGGTCGGCGAAGACGCCGGTGCTGTCCGCCAGGCGGCCGCTGATCGCCCGGGCGGTGCTGATCGCCTGGGCGAGGTAGGTCCGGTTCCTGGTCAGCCTGGCGAGCGTCGCGCCGTCCCAGATCATGTTGCCATTGACCGAGGCGAAGTACAGTCGCTGGCGCTGGACGCAGTACGTGCCCTGGTCATAGACATACAGGGTGTAGAGCGGAATCCGGGGGCTGAGGAAGTACCGCCGGACCGCCGCGTATTTCTGCTCGGCTCTAGTCAGGTAGTACGGCTGCCGGGTTGCCTCGAAGAGCAGCAGAGCGGCTTTAATATAGTTGGAATCGGTCTCTAGTGTTTTCAGATAATTCCGTCCACCGTGCCGTCGCTGGTAATCGATACCCGGGCAGGCGCCCGCGGCGAAATAGGGCGCTTCCACGGAGTCGACAAGCTTGAACGCGTCCTTGGCGTTGACCAGGGCGACAGCGTCGCCGGTCACCTGGAACTCCCGGATGTCGGCCACCGCGTCCCACATCGGAACGTCACTCCAGTCACTGGTGCCCGCGAGATAGCGGCGGGCGGTGCTAGTCAGGGCAGTCATGATCGGGTCTGCCTGACTCGTCTCACCCAGTTTGGCGGCGAAGTACAGGGTGTAGGTGAGGGAGTCGGCGCCCCAGTCCACGTTGCTCTGGTTGCAGATCGCCGGCAGGCACATATTCCAGGTGCCCGATCCGGTGTAATAGCGCTGTTCCAGGGTCTGAATCGCGGTC
>JAJYTW010000345.1 GCA_021792855.1 Actinomycetes bacterium | reverse complement strand
CCGATCTCACCCCGGCATCGGTCTCACCGGCCATAGGCACCTCCGGCGTCAGCGTCATCGCCCCGACGTTCCTTCGGTTAGCAAAGCACATCACCGCGACCGCGCCGAACCCGGCGGCGGTACCCGGCCAGCCGCCGGCGATCGGAGTCAATGGTTCTGACAAAGGCTATGGCGTAACGGGCCGTCACCCGCTACTGTCCCGAGTCAGGAGACACATAGCGGACATCGCGCAACACATCGCACAGCGGAGGATCTTGTGGCCGTTGAGTACGCCATCCTGGGAGCCCGGGTCCGGACCATGGACGCCGAGGCGCCGCACGCCACCGCGGTCGCCTGGACCGGCGGCGAGATCGTCGCGGTTGGCGGCGACGCCGAGATCAGGGAACTCTGCGACGCCCGGACGCAGGTCATCGACGGCGCCGGGCGGACGGTGACGCCCGGGCTTACCGACGGCCACCAGCATCTCTTCCACGGCGCGGAACTCGGCCGCGGCGCGACCTTCGACCGGGTCGCCTCGCTGGCGGACCTGCGGGACCGGATCCGGGCCGAGCGCCGCCGGGTCGGTGCCGGCGCCTGGGTGACCGGCTACGCGGTCGAGTACGCGGCGTTCGAGGGCGCCCGCTACCACCACGACCTGATCGACGAGGCGGCCGGCCCCGGGCCGATGTTCCTGTACGCGCTGGACCTGCACACCGCCTTCGTCAATGCCGAGGCGCTGCGGATCGCCGGCGTGACCGGCCCAGTGGATTTCGGCGTCGGCGCGATCGTGGCCTGCGACGAGAACGGGCCGACCGGCGAACTGAACGAGATGGCCGCGATGCGCCTGGTGATGGACAAGATCCCGACGCCGACGCAGGCCCAGCGACTCGACTGGGTGCGCGACGCGATCGCGGATCAGAACGCGGTCGGCCTCACCGCGATCCACCAGATGGACGGCGACGCCGAGACCCTGGCCCAGCTAGCCGCCCTGGAGCAGGACGGACACCTCGGCCTGCGCGTGCTGCTGCACCAGTTCGTCTACCCCACCACCGGGGACGACGAGGTCGCCGAGATGATCGGCACCTGGGGCCGGGCCGGGCGGCAGTGGTCCTACCGGGGCGCGAAGTTCATGCTCGACGGCGTGATCGACACCGGCACGGCCTGGCTGGAGGAGGCCGACACGCACGGCGACGGCCGGGACCCGTACTGGCCGGACATCGCGCGGTACCGGCGCCGGATCCGGCAGTTCCACGACGCCGGGTTCTCGATCGCCACCCACGCGATCGGGGACCGCGCGGTCCGCGAGGCGCTGGACACCTACGCGGCGCTGCCGGGCGGATCGGGCGGGCGGCACCGGATCGAGCACATCGAGGCCGCCCCCGACGCGCTGGTCGGCCGGTTCCGGGCCGAGGGGGTCACCGCCAGTATGCAGCCGATCCACATGCGCTGGCTCCGCCCCGACCTGTCCGACCCGTGGTCGGAGCGACTCGGCGCGCACCGGTGCGACCGCGCCTTCCGGAGCGGCGACATCTCCGGCAGCGGCGCTCTCGTGGTGCTCGGCTCGGACTGGCCGGTGGCGCCCTACGACCCGCGGATGGGCTTCTTCGCCGCCCGGGCACGCCGGGCGCCGGATGTCACCGACCCGCGCGCGATCGGCGCCTCGCGGCCGCTCACCGGCGAGGAGGTGCTGGCCGGCTACACCGTGAACGCGGCCCGCGCCGCCGGTGACACCGAGGGCGGGATGCTGCGCCCGGGACTGCGCGCCGACCTCGTCGCCTGGGCCGACGACCCGGTCACCTGCGCCACCGCCGACGTGACCGACCTGCCGGTCGACCTGACCGTCGCGGCGGGCCAGATCGTGCACCGGTCCGGGTCGGTCGGCTAGCCAGTGCCGGGAGGCGGGCCGGGCGGACCGCCCGGCCCGCCCGGACGATGGAGGTTGGCATGCCGGACCTGCCCGACCCGGTGCTCAGCTTCGCCTTCGAGGCGCGGGTCGAGATCGGCGCCGACGTGCCCGTCGGCGGGCCGAGCGAGCGCGAGCGACTGGTGTTCGTGCCGATCACCGGCGGAACCGTGGCCGGTCCGAGACTGACCGGGACAATCCTGCCCGGCGGCGGGGACTGGTACACCGACCGGGACGGCGTCGCCAGCCTGGACGCCAGGTACCTGATCCGCACCGATGGCGGCGACGTCGCCGACATCCGCAACCGCGGCTTCTGGCGGGCCAGTCCCGAGGTGACCGCCCGCCTGGACGCCGGCGCGGACGTCGACGAGCGCGAGTACTACTACCGGACCAGCGCTCAGTTCATCTCGGGCGCCCCGGCCCTGGCCTGGCTGACCCAGAGCATCGTCGTCGGCCTGGCCCGCCAGGACGGCCCGACAATCTGCATCAGGTTCTTCACCCTTGACTGACCGGCCCGCCAGCGCGTCAACCGGCCCGTCAGCCCGCGATCGCCCCGGTCATATACGACACTCTATTGACGGCAGTTGCCGAATTGTCTAACGTTGCTCGATGTGACCGTGCCTCTGCCTGACTCGCTGACGGTCGACGTCCGCGGCGAGATCGCCGTGCTGACGCTGAGCCGGCCGCATAAGCGCAACGCCCTGGACACCAGCACGGTGCTCGGCCTGGAAGCCTTCTTCGCCAACCCGCCGGACGGGGTGCGCGCGGTCGTGCTGGCCGGCGCCGGCGAGCACTTCAGCGCCGGACTCGACCTGTCCGACCTCAGCGCCGCGGACGCCGAGCAGGGACTGCACCACTCCCGGATGTGGCACCAGGTGATGGGCACGATCCAGTTCGGCCGGGTCCCGGTCGTCAGCGTGCTCACCGGGGCGGTGATCGGCGGCGGGCTCGAACTGGCCAGCGCGACGCACCTGCGGGTCGCCGACCAGACCGCGTTCTACGCGCTGCCCGAGGGCCAGCGCGGGCTGTTCCTCGGCGGCGGCGGGTCGGTACGGCTGCCCAGGCTGATCGGGGTCGCGGCGATGACCGACCTGATGCTGACCGGCCGGGTCTACGACGCGCGGCAGGGGCACGCCGCGGGACTGTCGCAGTACCTGGTCGATCCCGGCGAGGGCATGGCCCTGGCGCTGGACCTGGCCGCCAAGGCCGCCTCGGTCGCACCGCTGACCGCCTACGCGGTGCTGCAGGCGCTGCCGAGGATCGCCGAGGTCGGTCCGCACGAGGGCTACCTGCTTGAGTCGCTGATGGCCGCGGTGTCCTCGTCCTCGGCGGAGG
>JAJYTW010000344.1 GCA_021792855.1 Actinomycetes bacterium | reverse complement strand
AGGTTCCGCACCGCGATCAGCGAGCCGAGCGCGACCGGGACCGGGTAGATCGAGTGCAGGCACACCGCTCCGCACCAGTCGCAGGTCAGCTCGTGCCGCTGGTCGTGGCAGGCCGAGACGTGCTCGTCGTGGCAGGCCGGGCACCGGACATCGCCGGGATGGGCCGCGCACAGATAGCCCGGCGCCGGGCCGCGGGCCGCCAGCACATGCCGGCATCCCACCGGGTCAGCGGCCACCGCCGCGGTGACCGCGGCATCCGCACCGGCCGGGAGATCCGCGACGGGCCGCAGCCGCGGATCGGCGAACATCTGAGCGAACACGCCCAGCGCCGCCTCCACATCGCCCGGACCGGCGCCGTCCAGCTCGGCGCCCAGCTCCGCCAGGTCCGCGTCCGACAGGCCGGCCAGCAGCCGCAGCCGCGCCAGCAGCGCCTGCTCCGCAGGCCCCGGCGAACCGGCCGCGAGCACCCGCTCCGCAGCCGCCAGGAAAGCACGCACATCGCCAGGGCGACGGGCATCACCGTGAATGTCACCGCTCACCGGAAACCTCCCGCATAACGCGCCCGGGAATCCCCGGAGCAGAAAGAACAATTGTTCCCCCCGGGCAGGGGGTCATATCTCCCCCGGCATATGGCGGCTGCCTTTTCCAAAGGTTCATTTCGGCTCTCCCGTGGCTGGTCGGTCCAGAAAACTGCCGGAGCATCCCTCGCATCCCTCGCATCCCTCGCAGAATCTCGCCTGACCTGCGGCTATGCCCCGGCGGGGGTTGCGAGGGATTGACTTCAGGACGGTTCGGCAATCCCTCGCATCCCTCGCAGCCGGTTCCGCTGGTGGCTGCGAGGGATTGCGGGGATTGCGAGGGATCGATGCGAGGGATTCACGTGAGGTCGCCCGGTCTGTCGTCGCAGGCCAGAGGCTACGGTGCGAGGGATGCGAGGGATGCGAGGGTTGTTTCGGCCCCGGAGATATTTCGCGCTGATTCCGAGCGCCGCTCCACGCGCCAGGTCCGGACGTTGCGATGCCGGTCTTGCTGCGATCGCAGCACGTAGGAGCCTCGCCATCGGTCGAGCTGGCCGAGGAGGCGGTGCCCGAGCCCGACGGGAGTCGGGATCTTCCCGCGGCCGTCGAGGATGAACACGCCGTCCCACAGGTCGGAGTCGCCGATGCCGGGCTCAGCAGACTTCCTGAGTTCGTGCGCCGTCATCCATTTGTCGGGGTAAAGCTCATGCCACTTATGCAGGAACGCGGTCCAGATCGCGTTATCCTCGTCAATTCCCTGAGCACTGTCGATATTGGCGAGGAAGCCGGGGACGCCGTGATGGGAAAGGAATCCGCCGAGTGCTTCGGCCCATGGAGTGAATTGCCGCATCGTTATTCCGCGCTGCCGGGGCGCCCCGGCCCGGGTCCAGTCGATGACGAGCACGAGCAGGTGCCACAGCACGGTCCGCTGGTTCGCCGGATCGAGGATCCACTGATCGAGGCCGGGGATCGCGAACCCGGTCCGCTCTTCCGGGTGCGGCATGTCGGGGTCGAGCCGGATCATCACGGTCCGGGTGGCCATGTCGCCGCCGAGCTGGAGGTTGTTGCCGGTGGCGGTCCACACCCGGTCGTTGGCGAAGGCCGCCGTCTGGTTCTTGCCGAGCAGCCGGTCCGACCACGTGCGGTCGGTGATGAGCTGGGCCAGGACCGCGGAGTCGATCACGCTGCCCTCAGCGATGTTGTCGAAGATGATCGTCCCCACCGGGTCATACAGCACCGAGGTGATCGCCTTGCGCAGCTCCTCATCGCTGTGCGTCCAGGTCAGCACCCGCTGGCCGTAGAGCATCCCGAGCCCGCAGGTCAGGATCGTCTTGCCCGATCCGGGCATGGAGGCGGTGACCAGGCTGAACGGGATCAGGCTGCGCAGGTAGCGGCGCAGGATCGGGGTCGCCATGAACGCCAGGTAGTTGGCGCGGTCCGCCGGGCTCACCCACGGGAAGTCATGCAGGAACCGGTGCAGCAGGAAGTCCAGGGCCGCCTGCACCTGCTCGCGGGTCGGCTCGGCGGGCACCGGGTCCAGGTGCACCTTGCTGGCCAGCACCAGGCCGGTCGCCTCGTCGTAGCCGTCTTCCTGGAGCAGCGTTCCGTCCGGCCGCAGCACCGGGGCGCCGACGATGCCGAAGAACGGCCGCAGCTTCCAGTCCTTCGTGGCCAGCGTGGCCGCCAGCGCGGTCGTCGTCGGAGTCACCTCGCGCTTGTCGTTGTCGCGCTGGCGGAAGGTGAATGTGTGCTCGGCGAGGAGCGCCGCGAGCTTCGGGGACGTGACCACGCTCGCGGCCACCGGCAGCGGCGCGTCATCATCCCCGGAGATCGCCCCGGCCGTCCCGGCCACGCGCTCCACGTGCACGAGCTGCCCGTTGCTGACATAGGTATCCGGCAGCACGCCCTCATTAATCGCCCGGCGCAGCTCGCGGATCGTCGCCGGGTTATCCGCGACCTTGATCTGCGGCGGGTCCGCCCGGCGCCCGGCGTCGTCATCCGCCCCGACGCTGCGCAGCCGCCGCGGCTGGTCTGCCCTCATCTCGCTCACGCCGCCCCCGTCCCGGGAAAGTCACCAGGCCGCGGATCACCGAAATGCTCCCGGCCTCCAGGTCCCCACCGCAGTGCCTCCAGCTCGGCGTAGCCGGGGCTCCGGGCAGCGTGCCGGGCCGCCAGCCGTGCCGGTGCCAGGCTCATGAACCACTGGTCCGCCTCGTCCTGCCGTCCCCGCCTGTAGCCGTCTGCCTGGCCGTCGGCGAAGCCCCGCCGATAGCCGGCCAGCTCCGCCGCGAGTTTCCGCGCCAGCGCATCATCAAGCCGGTCAGAGCAAGCCATCACCTCGGCCACCGCACGGGCCAGCGCACGCTGAATCTCCGCAGCGTCATCACAAGCAGCTACGATGCTCATGACGGTGCCTCGTTCTGGCTGGCCGGCCGGGCGGGTCTCCCGGGGCGGTCCATGACGGGCCGCCCCGTTGTCTGTCCCGGCCACGTCAGCGGCCCTCCAGCACGGCGCGAGCCTGCCCGTAGGTGGCCGTCAGGTCACCATCGACTGCCTTGATCAGCTCGGCGAGATAGGACAGCCGGTCATCGCAGCGCCGGGAGAACCGGGCCGTCAATTCCGCCTGTTCCTCCGCGTACCGCTTCAGCGCGCCGAGCGTCGCGTCATCGTCGAACCGCTCGAACAGCGCCCGCTGCTCCCACGGA
>JAJYTW010000343.1 GCA_021792855.1 Actinomycetes bacterium | reverse complement strand
ACGTGATCGCCGCGGCGGAGAGCGCCGCCGGGTTTCTCCAGTCCGCGCTCGGCGCCAACGCCGAGCCGTTCGACCGGGTGTACCGGTCCTATTTCGATCGACTCGCGGCCGATACCGCCCGGAACGGCTGATCCCGGTGACCGGTTTCGGCTAGCCCGCCTAAGCCGAAGAGAAAGTCGCCGCATCTGCCGCCAACTCTTCGTCGTGCGCTAACCCCCGGCTAGTTCAGCCCAGTTCGCGGGCGTATTCGACCTCGGCGATCCCGCCCAGCCAGTCCGGGACCAGGCTCTGCCCGGTCACCGTGAATCCGGCCCGCTCGTAGAACCGCCGGGCACGGTAATTCTCCTGGAGCACCCAGAGCGTGATCGACGGATACCCGGCCGCCGTGGTCCGGCCGATCACCTCGGCCATCAGCGCGCGCCCCGCGCCTGCTGACCAGTAGCCGGGCAGCACGTAGATCGCGTACAACTCGGCGCGGGGACGGGCGGCACCCTGATCGGCCGGCGGCGGCACCCGGCTCTCCGGGTCACGCTCGGCGCCGAAGTGCGCGAACCCGACTGGCCACGGACCCACAGCACCACCCGGACCCACAGCACCACCCGGGCCCACAGCGCCACCCAGCCACGCGGACTCGGACCCGCCTTCAGCCGCGCCAACTGCTCCGGCCCCGGGTTCGGCCGAGGGGGCCGTCGGCGTCTCGGCGATCAGCATGCCCGCCGGCCAGTTCCGCCGCATCGCGTCGATGCGCTGGTCGACCGCCTCCCGGCTGGTGAACCTGGCCAGCACGTCCGCCGCGATGATGCCCGCATAGGCGGACTGCCAGCTTTCGGCGCGGATCGCGGCGATGGCCGCCGCGTCCTCCGGCGTGGCCGTCCGGACCGTCAGCATCTGATGAGGCTAACCCCGGCACCGTGGGCGCGGCCACCGGAAATGCGTCGTCGCGGCCCTTGGAGCCGGGTCTGCGACCATCCGGCGACGGACTCCAGGGAAGTGTGGGATGGTGCTATAGGCATGGATATCCGAGGCAGAGGAACCACATGAGGCGCACCCTTGCCGCGTCCGTGATCGCCGTGATCGCGGGCATCGGCCTGGCGATCGGCGGTGCCGCAGGCACCGCACTGGCCCGGACGGGCCCGGCCTTTCAGTCACCGGAGCAGGCGGGTTACGCCGTAGCCGGAGCCCACTTCACCGGTGTGGAGGCCTGGGTCAGGCTGCCACCCGCCGCCCGGTTCGCCCGCGAGGTCGGTCAGGTTGGCGTGTCGGCTCAGGTGCTGACCCCGCGCCTGATCATCGACCTCAAGGCAACCACGTGCAGCACCAGCACCTGCCGTCCCGGCGGGCGGCCGGTGCTGCGGAGCTACCGCGTCCAGGCCGCGGTCTACAACCGGTCAAGCCACGCCCTGATCTGCTCGACGGCGGCATCCGGCAGCCGCGCATGCCCGAACGTGCCGTCGTCTTTCCGGAACTACCGCGTCCGCCCGGGCAAGAAGGTGCAGCTATACATCATCTACGCCCCGCCGTGGAACTTCCTGTTCCTGTCGGTCGGTGCCGCGCAGTACAACCTCCCGGTGCGCAAGAACTCCGCCTTCGTCCAGGCACGCCTCGGAGTCGAGTTCGGCGCGAACCCGTGGAGCAGCGTGCCCGTCCGCGCGCCGAGGACGCCGATCGCGATCACGACCTTCAGCCGACCGAAGCCCCCGCCGTTCTGGGCCGAGGTGATCACCGCGAATGGCTCCAGCGGCGGGATCGCGGGCTGGTGGGCGCACCACCCCGTCACGATGACCAGGAGCGGGCGGCCGGGCGGCAAACTGGCGGCCCGGCCGGGCAAGCTGTCGGACCACGGCTACCGGTTCACCGTGTACCTGGAGCCGTAGGGCTTCCCGGCGGCGCCGGTTGCCCTGCTACCCGACGGCCTAACGGCCCGGCGGCAGCGGCCGGCCTTAGCGGACCGGCAGGACCCCGAGTCTGGCGTACAGGTCGAGCGCGGAGCGGACCGCGTCGGCCGCGTCCGGGAGTTCCGCCGCGCGGGCGGTCGCGGCGCGGCTGAGCCGGTCGGCCAGCGCCGGGTCGTCCAGGATCCGGGTGACCGCGTCGGCCAGCGAAGCCGGGTGATCCGGCGGCACGAGCAACGCGGCATCCGCGCCGGTCATGCCGGGCACGCCGCCCACCGCGGTCGCGACGATCGGCCGCCCGGCTCGCAGCGCCTCGTGCAGGATCATCGGCTGCCCCTCCCACCGGCTCGGGAGCACGAACACGTCGGCGGCGGCCAGCAGCGCGGGCACGTCGTCGCGCTGGCCGAGGAACCGGGCGGTGACCCCAAGCCGCGCCGCCTGCCCGGCCAGTTCGCCCGCCAGCGGGCCGGCACCCGCGATCATGAGCACCGGCCGGGGGCGTCGATCCTGCCACCGGACCGCGGCGGCGAGCAGCGAGTCGAACCCCTTCTGCGGGGCGAGTCGCCCGACGGCGAGCACCACCGGGGCCGCCTGCCCGGCTTCGGGGGCGGGCGCGGGCGTGCCGGTGTCGCTGGCCGCGGACCCGGGCGCGGGTCCTGCCGGGGCGGCGACGACGGCCTGCGCCACGGTGCGGGCCGACAGCCGGCGCATCCGCGCCGCAAGATCGGGTGCAACGCAGAGCAGCACGTCGGCCCGGCGGGCCACCAGCCACTCAAGCCCGCGGTAGATGACGCCGGCCGGTCCCGCGGCCGGCGGAGCGTTGTGCACGGTCACGACCAGCGCGGGCCGGTGGCGGGCCGGTCTGCCCGACGCCCGGCGCCCGCGCGTCTGAAGTCCGGGCGCCCGGCGCGGCCATCGCGGCAGGGGGCCGTGCGCTCGCAGGCCCGGCACTCGCAGGCCCGGCACTCGCAGGCCCGGCACTCGCAGGCCCGGCACTCGGATCCCGGGCAGTGCGAGCGCGGTCAGCGCGCCGGCCCGCAGGCCATGCGCGTGCACGACGGCCGGCCCGAAGTCAGTGAGCAGGCGGCGCAGGCGCCGGACGGCAGCCAGGTCCCGCCCGGGGCGCGGCCGGTCGCCAATCAGCACGGCCCCGAACCGGAACGCACCCTGCTTCGGCGCATCCTGCCCCGACTCAACTGGATCCGACGCACCCTGCTCCGGCGCACCCGGCCGACGGGCCAGCTCGGCTGTCGCGCCGAACAACGACCTGGTCGACTCCGGCCCGAGCGCGGCGACGTCCAGGCCGGCCCGGACGCAGCCCTCCGCCAGCATCGCGACATGC
>JAJYTW010000342.1 GCA_021792855.1 Actinomycetes bacterium | reverse complement strand
GTCCAGGCCGTAACCCGCCCCGCTGCGGGCCAGCGGGCCGGGAGGCGCATCCGGCGCTCCGTTCGCGACCATCAGGGCGACCTGCCCGTCCTCGAAGCTCAGCCGGACGCCCGGCGGCACCCCGGGCGCGTGCTTGGCGGCATTGGTGAGGGACTCCTGGGCGGCACGGTAGAGCGCGTGCGCCACCTCCGGTCCCAGGCCGCGGACCGTGCCGGTGACCTCGAGTGCCGCGCCGCGCGTGTCGCACAGCCGCCGAAGCTGATCAGGCAGCGGCGGAGCGTCGTCCCGGAGAGCCCGGACCGCGCTGCGGGCCTCGGCCAGGCCGTCGGCGGCCAGCGACCTGATCCGGCGCAACCCGTCGCTAACCTCTGGCCAGGGCCCGGGGCCGGCTGTGCTCGTCCCGGCTGTGCTCGTCCCGGCTGTGCTCGCCTCGACCGTGGCCGACAGGGCCTCTAGCTGGATCACGAGCGCGCCGAGGGTGTGCGCGAGCACGTCATGGACCTCGCGGGCCAGTCGGTTCCGCTCCGCGAGGACCTCCGCCCTGGCGTGCTCAAGTTCGGCGCGCTCGCGTTCGACCGCTATCCGCATCGCCTGCCCGGCCTGTCTGGTGCGCTCTCGGCGCCCGACGCCAATCACCAGGCCGGCCAGGCTCGCCGACGCGCTGCCGATGATCAGCGAAGCGGGGCGCCCGGTGCCGAGGCCGACCACGGCCGAGGTGACCGGGGCGATCGCGGCGATGCCGAGCGCGGCGGGCAGTTCCAGACTGGCTGCCGCGCCGAGGGCCGCGGTGCCCACGATGGCCAGGGCGACCGGCGCGAGCATCGCCAGCACCCCGCCGGCCGCGCCCAGCCAGCAGAACGCGACCAGCCTGCGGGTCAGGCTGTCCCGCGCGGCCGTGCTCCACACCACCCAGGCGGGCACCACGCTTGCTACCAGCAGCCAGACGATCAGGTGCCTGCCCCACAGTCCCGGGCTGACCTCGGCGGCGATGCCCCACAGCAGCACGCCGAGTCCGGCCAGTCGCACGGCGGGGCTGACCCACGGCCTGGCCTGCCGGCGGTCGCGTGCCGGGCTAGTTGCCACGATTCGTCATGATAGTTGCGGCAACGGTGGCCTGACTGGAGCCAAACCACCGCGCCCCGGTCGACATGAACTTGGCGGCGAGCACCGCGCTCCGGCTGAGCACCTCAACCAGGGCCATCAGCACCAGGCAATCGACCCAGGCCTGCCCGCTGGTGATGTGGTGCGCGACGCTGAAGTCGCCGATCGCACGGGCGCCGCCGTGCGTCGCGTACAGGGCGAAGGCCAGCCGGGCGCCAACGCCCGCCACCCACAGCGCCGCGGCGACCGGTCCGGCCTTGGCCATCACCACGCCGTCGGGGCGGCGATACACCGCAGTGGCCAGGCCGCAGGCGGCGCCGAGCACCAGGCCGGCCCCCGCTCCGGCGAGGATCAGCGGAAGGTCACCGCCCGCGGTCGGGATGGCTCGAAGGTAGCTGGCCGCGACGACGACGACCACGGTGATCGGGAGGATCAGGGTCCGCGGGCCGAGCCTGCGGCCCCGGATCTGGAACAGCACCAGCGCGATGATCGCTGCGTTGAGCACGTAATCGGTGAAGGTCATGACCGCAGTCTTCGCCGGATCGGTGCTCCAGTCGCCGGCCCTGCGGTGGAGCCAGGGTTGATCCGCCTCCACCCGCCCAGCGTCAGCCGCCGCGGCCGGCGGCCAGGTCGGCGGCGGCCAGGTCGGCGGTGACGAACGCGGCCATCGCCGCGGGCAAGGCGGCCCGGTGCTGCTCCGGCATATCATCGCCGACGGCGGCGAGCAGGTCGGCCAGTCGCCGGGCCGCTGCCAGCAGCCGGCCCGGGTCCAGGTCCGAGACGGTCGAGGTGGCCGACGCGGCGACGGTTCCCGCTGCGAAGTCCAGGATGCTGGTGATCCCGTACTGCGGATCGGGCACCCGGGCGGCCAGCGCACGCAGCTTCCAGTACTCGGCGCGGGCCTGGCCAAGCCGGTCGTGCGCCTCCCACACCGATCCCCGGCGCAGGTACTTGCCCAGGTCGGCCAGTGCGCACCAGGCCGTGAACGCCCACTCGCGGGCCTGGCCCGGGGCGACCGCCTGGCGTTCCTCGCGGACGTTGACTAGGCCATCGGGGTCGTAGAGCACCACCACGTCGCGGATGGCGCCCGCGTCCGCCGAGGCCGGCAGCACGACCAGATCGATCTGGCATCTGTCGGCGTACTGGGCGAAGATCCGCTCGTGGCTGCCGGAGACCGAGCCGAGCAGGTGGTGGTAACTGTCGACCAGGTCACCCAGACCATCGACGGCGTGCCTGATCCGCGGGATTGTCGCGTCGATCCGGTCGTCCGTCACGCCCATCCCGACGTCGAGGTCCGACAGCCGGTCACCGGCCCCGCGAGATAGTGAGCAGCCGATCACCAGCCAGCGGATCGCATCGTCCCGCTCGCAGATCGCCACCAGTCCGGTCAGCAGCCGCCGCTGGCCGTCAAGCTCGGCGGGCAGCGCGCGCACCCAGTCGTTTCCCGCACCGGTGTCCACCATTGACCGATGACCTCCCGCCGTGCTCCGCCCGCCCGCGCGCGGCGGCATCGGCCCGGCCGCGCCGTACCGCACGCTACCCGCAGCCGGAACCGCCCGGCTGCTGGCCCGGCGCCGCCCGTCCTGGCTGGCGGACCCGGCTAGGGTGATTCGGGCGGGTCCGTCGGCTGGGTCCGTCGGCCGGCGCTGGGCCCGGACCGCCCGTACCGAAGGCTGCGAGGGAGCATCGTGACAATCAGCGGGCCGCTGGGCGAAGGCCCCGCGGCGGACGACCCGACCGCCGGCCCCGAGTTTCGGATCGAGCGGCTGCATCACGTCCAGCTGGCGATCCCGCCGGGTGGCGAGGACGTGGCCCGGCGGTTCTACGCGGACCTGCTCGGCCTGGCCGAACTGCCCAAGCCAGCCGAACTCGCCGCCCGGGGCGGATGCTGGTTCGGCGCTGGCGCGGTCGAGATTCACCTGGGTGTCGAGCCGGGATTCCGGTCGGCCGCCAAGGCACACCCGGGCATCGTGGTCGCCAACCTCGACGCGCTGGCCGGACGGCTCGCGGCCGGCGGGGCCGACGTGCAGTGGGACGACGGGTTTCCCGGGCATCGCCGGTTCTACACCCACGATTGGCACGGCAACCGGCTGGAACTGCTTGAGCCGGTGCGCGGGTGACTGCCGCGCGCGGCGGGCGAGCGCGGCGGGATCCGTGCGGA
>JAJYTW010000071.1 GCA_021792855.1 Actinomycetes bacterium | reverse complement strand
CGGCCACCTCGCGGCACTGGCGCAGGCGGCCGACGCGCTCACGCTGACGCGCTGACGGCGGCCCGCCGGGCCGCCGCTCGGTTCGGGGCGCTAGTCGTTGGGCCGGCCGCCGCGGGCCGGCCGACCGGCCGCGATCCGATCCGCGGCGGCCGCAAGCTGGCCGCAGGCGCCGTCGATCTCCCGGCCGCGGGTGTCCCGGACCGTCACCGGGATGCCGCGGTCCGCCAGCCTGGCCTCGAACTCGGCCGCGACCGCGGGGTCGGACGCCGTCCACCGCGATCCGGGCGTCGGATTCAGCGGGATCAGGTTCACATGGGCCAGCCGGCCGCGGAGCAGCCTGGCGAGCAGGTCGGCCCGCCAGGGCTGGTCGTTCACGTCGCGGATCAGCGCGTACTCGATCGAGACCCGCCGGCCGGTCGCGTCCGCGTAGCCCCAGGCCGCGTCCAGCACCTCGGCCACCTGCCAGCGCCGGTTCACCGGGACAAGCTCATCACGCAGTTCGTCATCGGGCGCGTGCAGCGACACGGCGAGCCGGACCGACAGGCCCTCCCTGGCGAGTTTCCCGATGGCCGGCACCAGGCCGACCGTGGAGACCGTGACCGAGCGCTGCGAGATGCCCAGGCCATCGGGCACCGGGTCGGTCATCCGCCGGATCGCGGCCAGCACGTTGTTGTAGTTCGCCAGCGGCTCGCCCATCCCCATGAACACGACGTTGGAGATCCGGCCCGGGCCGCCTGCCATCTCGCCCCTGGCTAGCGTCCTGGCCCCGTTAAATATCTGGGTGACGATCTCGCCGGTGGACAGGTTCCTGGTCAGGCCGGACTGGCCGGTCGCGCAGAACGGGCAGCCCATCCCGCAGCCGGCCTGGGACGACACGCAGATCGTCACCCGGTCCGGGTAGCGCATCAGCACGGACTCGACCCGCGATCCGTCCGGCGCCTGCCAGAGCGTCTTGCGGGTCAGGCCCCGGTCGCAGGCCTGCTCGGTGACCCCGGTCAGCAGGGTAGGCAGCAGCGCGTCGGTGAGTTCCCGCCTGGCCGCGACCGGCAGATCCGTCATGTCCTCCGGCGAGTCGGTGAGCCTGCCGAAGTAATGCCGGGACAACTGGTCCGCGCGGAACGCAGGCTGGCCGAGCGCCCGGACGGCGTCCCGGCGGCCCGGCGCGTCGAGGTCCGCCAGGTGCGCCGCGGGCCGGACCCGGGCCGGGCGAGCCGGCTGCACGTCCAGAACCTCCATCAAGGCACCTCTCGCCGGATCCGCGCAGTAGCCACGAGATCCTCATGATCTAGGTAGATTTTCTTGCTATGCAGACCATGCGCGGCAAGAACAGCAACTCCAGGATATCCGGCCAGGCCAGGCGGCCGGTGACGCTGCTGGAGAGCGAGAGCCCCTACGGCAGCAGGCGCGTGGTGGTGGAGTACGACGGCCGGACGACGGCGGCCTACATGCACGACCACTCGGGCCCGCTCGCGGCGACCTGGCTGGCGAACCACCGCCGGGCCCCGGTGGACGTGGATCTGGCCCTGCTGGACGCCGGCCACGCACCCGAGATGCCCGCCGCGTGCACCAAGCACCCGGACGGCAGGCCGCCGATCGACGCCGAGGCACTGCGCGCGCTGTGGTTCGAGGAGGGCGACGGGGTCGCGGTCTTCGAGGGCAGCGAACTGCTCGCCGTCATCCCCGGCTGGTCCGACATGTCCAAGGGGATGCCCGGCTATAGCAGGGACGTGATCGGGCAGACCCCGTTTGGCTGGTCGCTTGATGAGGCCATGCAGGGACTCGGCACCCGGGTTTCCGAGGCCGAGGATTACTGGCGGTGGCGGCTTGACCCGGACGCGTGGGGCCAGTTCCAGCAGGGCCTGCTCGGCCATCTGCTGGCGCGACTCGGGCCCGGCGCCCGGTACTGGGACGTGTCAGGCTCCCGGCAGCCCATGGTCGGGGTGTCGGAGCGACCCCCCTCCGGGGCCCGCTCGTACACGGTGCTGACCACGGTCGGGATGAGCTGCCAGCGGATGCCGGTGATCGAGCAGACCGGGCCGGGCGCGGACG
The DNA here is from genome assembly GCA_021792855.1 of Actinomycetes bacterium. GTDB lineage: Bacteria > Actinomycetota > Actinomycetes > Streptosporangiales > Streptosporangiaceae > Chersky-822. The sequence goes on along the minus strand of JAJYTW010000071.1, from coordinate 18,180 downwards.
GCCGGGCGCGGATCGAGCTTGCGGTCGCGACGACCCTGCCGAGCAACCAGGCTGCCAGGATCTTCCTCTGGCTGGCCCAGTACCCGTGGCGGGAGATCTCGTGGCTCGGCGACGGGCGGACGGTGCACTGGTATCACGAGCCAGCCTCGTTCCCGCTCGGAAACGGCAACGAGGCGGTGCTGTTCCTGGAGAACCCGGCTCAGTTGCTCGGGCCTGAGTTGCCCGACCTGTCCGGATTCACGGCGGCCCGGGAGCCGGTTCGCTGGCTCTGGCTCATCCCGATCACGAACCGCGAGCGGCTAATCGCCGAGAGCCGCGGCGTGCCCAGCCTGGTGAACCAGATGGCCGCGCACAGCCGAAGCTGGGTGGTCGGCTAGCGGGCTTACGAGATGGCGGGCCTACGAGATGGCGGGCTTACCGGCCGGAGGACAGGAACACCGTCATCAGCAGCCAGGCCACCGGGGCGACGATCAGCAGCGAGTCGAGCCGGTCAAGCACGCCTCCGTGGCCGGGCAGCAGCGAGGACATGTCCTTGGTCTGCAGATCGCGCTTGATCATCGACTCGGCCAGGTCACCGAGCGTGGCGGCGACCACGGCGGCGGCACCCAGCGCCAGGCCGCCCCAGACGCTGCCGGGCAGCAGCAGCGTCATCCCGAGCCAGCCGGCGATCAGGCAGGCGGCCGCCGATCCGGCGAACCCCTCCCAGGTCTTCTTGGGACTAATCGACGGCGCCATGTAGTGGCGTCCGGCCAGGATGCCGGCGAAGTACCCGCCGGTATCGCTGCAGACCGCGAGGATCACGAAGAGCAGCGCCCGGTGGGCGCCGTCCGACTCGGCCAGCATCAGCCCGACGAACACCGCCATCCCGGGCAGGTAGATCAGCGTGAGCACGCCGGCCGTCACGTCGGCGACGTAACCGTCGCTGCCGCCGGGCAGCCGCCAGGCCAGGATCGCGATGAACGTCACGGCCAGCGCCGCCAGGCCGGGCTGCGCGCCCTCCCAGTAGGCGAGGGCCACCATCGCGATGCCGCCGACGGCGATCGGAATCACCGGGACGGTGATGTTCCTGGTTCGCAGCGCCCCCCTCAGCTCCCACAGGGCAGTGCCCACGAGCGCACCGATGACCAGCAGGAAGGTGGCCTTCACGGTGAGCAGCGTGATCAGGACGAGCGCGCCAAGGCCAAGCCCGACGGCGATCGCAACGGGCAGGTTACGACCAGTCCGGATCGTCTTGTGCTCGCTCACGCGGCCTGTCCTCCGCGGCCCGGGGTGACCGCACCCATGCTCCCGGCAGGCACCAGTCTGGCCGGCCACCGGCCGGAGGCCCTGACGTGTGCCCGCTCGCCCGCCGGCCCCGCTCCGGCCCGGCCGACCTCAACGGCATGAGGCGAGAGCGCTCTGCTTGGAAAGCAAACCTATACCTTCAGGAGTACCCCGAACCGCATCTGGGTCAGCGGCCCCCGGGCCTGTTCGCCGGGAATGCGGGGCAGCTAGACCTCGAGAAGCTCGGCCTCCTTGTGCTTGAGCAACTCGTCGATCGCCGTTACGTAGGTGTGGGTGAGCTTGTCCAGTTCACCCTCGGCCCGCCGCCCGTCGTCCTCGCCGGCGTCGCCGTTCTTGACGAGCTTGTCGATCGCATCCTTGGCGTGCCTGCGGATGTTCCTGATCGACACCCGGCTGTCCTCGGCCTTGTGCCGGGCGACCTTGATGTACTCCTTGCGCCGTTCCTCGGAAAGCTCGGGGAAGACTACCCGGATGAGCGAGCCGTCGTTGGTCGGGTTGACGCCGAGGTCGCTGTCCCGGATCGCCTTGTCGATCGCGTTCAGCGAGCCCTTGTCAAACGGCTGGATGACGACCATTCTCGGTTCCGGCATGTGGAACGAGGCCAGTTGGTTCACCGGGGTCTGCGTGCCGTAGTACTCGGCGGTGATCTTGCTGAACATGGACGGGTTGACCCGGCCCGTCCTGATGTTCGCGAAGTCTTCCTTGGCGACCGCGACGGCCTTGTCCATCTTCTCCTCGGCTTCGAGAAGAGTCTCGTCAATCATTGCGGCTCCTCAGAATTCCCCGGCCCGGCGCTTCATCATCCGGTCCTGCCGTGCTCGCTCTTGCTTCCGGCCCGGCCGATGAGCGTGCCGATCGGCTCGCCGCGAACGGCCCGGACCACGTTGTCCTCGCCCATCAGGTCGAACACCACGATCGGCAGATCGTTGTCCATGCACAGGCTAACCGCGGTCGCGTCCATGAACTTCAGCTGGCGCCGGAGAACCTCACTGTAATCAAGCCGCTTGAACAGGCTCGCGTCCGGCGACTTCCGCGGATCGGCGTCGTAGACGCCCTCCACCTGAGTGCCCTTCAGGACCGCCTCGGCGCCGATCTCCAGCGCGCGCTGCGCGGCGCAGGTGTCGGTGGAGAAGAACGGCGCCCCGAGACCAGCGCCGAAGATCACGACCCGGCCCTTCTCCAAGTGCCGGATCGCCCGCCGCGGGATGTAGGGCTCGGCCACCTGCCCCATCGTGATCGCCGTCTGGACCCTGGTCTCGACGCCGAGTTTCTCCAGCACGTCCTGGAGCGCCAGGCAGTTGATCACGGTCCCGAGCATGCCCATGTAGTCCGCCCGGGAACGGTCGATCCCGCGCTCCGACAAAGCCGCGCCGCGGAACATGTTCCCGCCGCCGACCACGACAGCGACCTGGATCCCCAGCCGGGTCGCGTTCCGGATCTCCCGCGCGATGTGCGACACCACGTCGGGATCGATGCCGATACCCGCTCCCCCGGCGAACGCCTCGCCGGAGAGCTTGACCACCACCCGGTTCCAGCAGAACCGCCGGTCCGGATCAGACCCGGAAACGGCGTCCGGCCCGGAGGCTGGGCTCTGGGTACTCATCGCGGCACCCCGATCGGATGCCGGGTCAGCCGTTGACACCGTATGCTCCCCTTCGCCTCCGCCACCGGGCCTGCACTCAACTGGCCTGCCCGATCTGGAACCGCGCGAAGCGCCGGACGGTGCCGCCCGACTCGGCGAGCAGTTGGCTAACGGACTTCTTCGGGTCGCGGACCGACGGCTGCTCCACCAGCACGACGTCCTTGAAGAAGGCGTTCAGGCGGCCCTCCACGATCTTGGGGATCGCCTGCTCCGGCTTCCCCTCCTCACGGGTGACCTGCTCGGCGATCCGGCGCTCGTTCGCGACCACGTCCTCGGGAACCTCGTCCCTGGTCACGTACTGCGGCCGCATCGCCGCGACCTGATGCGCCACGTCCATGGCGGCACCGGCGCCGGCCTCGTCCAGTTCGACCAGCACACCGAGAGTCGGCGGCAGCGCGGGGTCGGACTTGTGCAGGTAGCTGGCAACGTGGCCGCCGCTGAAGTTCGCGTACCGGCCAAGCTCCAGCTTCTCCTTCAGGCTGGCGCTGGCCTCCTCGATCAGGTCGGCGGCGGTCTTGCCGTCCCGGACGACAAGACCGAGAACGGCCAGTCGGTCGCTCGCCCCGGCCGCCTGCGCGGCCTTCGCGATGTCGGCGGCGACGCCCTGGAACAGGTCAGTCTTCGCGACGAAGTCGGTCTCACAGTTCAGTTCGACCAGCACGCCCGCGGCCGTGCCGTCCAGCGCGGCAGCCACCAGCCCGTTGCCCGCCGTGCGCCCGGCCCGCTTGCCTACGTCCTTGGCCCCCTTGACCCGCAGAGCCTCGACCGCAGCATCGAAGTCCCCGTCAGCATCGACCAGGGCGTTCTTGCAGTCGAGCATCCCGGCGCCGGTCAGCTCACGCAGCCGCTTCACATCCGCGGCACTGTAGTTCGCCATGTCCTCATCTCTCGCGTCTCGTCATCAGCCGGCCGATGTCCCGGCCGCTCGTCGTGCCGGCCGCATCGGGCAGGGCCCGCCGCGGCCGGGGGCTCAGGTCCGCCCGGCCGCGAATCGTGCTCGGTTAGGCCGGCGCCCCGTCGGTCTCGGCGGCCGCCTCGGTGGTCTCGGCGGCCTCGGCGGTCCCGGCCTCGGCAGCGGCGCCCTCCGGCTCGACCGCGCCGGCGCTCTCCGGCTCCGCGGTGGCCGCGGCACTCTCCGGCTCGGCCGCAGCGGCGCCCTCCGGCTCCGCGGTGGCCGCGGCACTCTCCGGCTCGGCCTCGGCGGCCTTGCCCTCGAGCAGTTCGCGCTCCCACTCCGCCAGCGGCTCGGCCGCGCCGAGCTCGCCATCGGCCTCCGGCTTCTCCTCGCCCGCGGCCCGGCCCGCGCGGGCGATCAGACCATCGGCAACCGCGTCGGCCACCACCCGGGTCAGCAGCGACACGCTGCGGATCGCGTCGTCGTTGCCGGGAATCGGGTAGCTGACCTCATCCGGATCGCAGTTGGTGTCGAGGATGGCGATCACCGGGATACCCAGCTTGCGGGCCTCGCTGATCGCGATGTGCTCCTTCTTGGTGTCCACCACCCAGATCGCGCTCGGGACCTTGGCCATGTCCCTGATCCCGCCCAGGGAGCGCTCAAGCTTGTCCCGCTCGCGTCGCAGCTGGAGCAGTTCCTTCTTGGTCAGGTTCGAGCCGGAGACGTCGTCGAAGTCGATCTCCTCGAGCTCCTTCAACCGCTGCAGCCGCTTGTAGACGGTGGAGAAGTTGGTCAGCATCCCGCCCAGCCAGCGCTGGTTGACGTAGGGCATCCCGACCCGGCGCGCCTGCTCGGCGATCGCCTCCTGGGCCTGCTTCTTGGTACCCACGTACAGCACCGTGCCGCCGTGCGCGACGGTCTCCCTGATGAACTCGTAAGCACGGTCGATGAACTGCAGCGACTGCTGCAGGTCGATGATGTAGATCCCGTTGCGCTCGGTGAAGATGAAGCGCTTCATCTTCGGGTTCCAGCGCCTGGTCTGGTGCCCGAAGTGGACGCCGCTTTCCAGCAGCTGCCGCATGGTGACGACCGGAGCCATGCCGGTGTCCCCTTTCGTGTCGTGCGCCTGCCCGCAGGCAAGGGCGCGGTCGGTTGCTCCTGGCGCCCGTACGTCCTCGCCGCGGGCTACCCCGCGGACCGGTGAGGTGCGTTCCGCCGGAAGCCCCGAGAGGCATCTGGCGGCATGCGGACGCGCGAATTTGGTCACCGGATCCGCGCTGGCGCGCGATATGCCCGGGACCGCTAGTCAATTCTACATCCTGCGGCACGGGGTGCGGCGTGCCAGCGCGGACGGCAGGCGTGACAACTGCCGCACGAGCGGCAAGCCGAACCGGCGGCGGGTTCCTCACGCCCTCGGGTGCGCCTGCCGGTAAGCAGCCATCAGTCGCTCGATCGAGACGTGCGTGTAGATCTGGGTCGTGGCCAGGGACGCGTGGCCAAGGATCTCCTGCACGCTGCGCAGATCGGCCCCGCCTTCCAGGAGATGGGTGGCCGCTGTGTGGCGGAGCCCGTGCGGTCCGAGATCCGGCACCGATCCGGCCTCCGCGAGCCGCTCATGCACCACCCGGCGGACCGTGCGCGGGTCGATCCGCCGTCCGCGCATGCCGAGGAAGAGCGCCGGTCCCGATGCGGGCGTCGTGAGTACGGGCCGTCCCGTGCCAAGCCACCGGCTTACCGCGCTGCGGGCCGGGATGCCGACCGGGACAACGCGTTCCTTGCTGCCCTTGCCGAAGACCCGGATCGTGCCGCGCTCGGCGTCAATGTCGTCGACGTCGAGCCCGGTGAGTTCGCCGACCCGGATACCAGTGGCATACAGCAATTCGATGACCGCGGTGTTCCTCAGGCCTATCGCGATCTCCGTCGGTGCTGCCGGAACCATGCCTGCCACCGAGCCCGTGCCTGCGGCCGGCGTGGCCTGCCCGCCAAGGCCGGATTCCCCGGACCCGGCCTCGGCAAGCCCGGCGTCCCGGCTCTCGGCGGGGACGCCGGCCCTCGGCCGGTCTAGAACGTGGTGCATCTGTTCCGCGGTCAGCACCTGAGGAAGCATGCGCCGTGCCTTGGGTGTCCCAAGAAAGGGCCCGGGATCGCTGGCCAGCAATCCGCGCTCGACGCAGAACCCGGTAAATGCGCGCGCCGCGGCCGCCCGCCGGGCGATAGTCGCCCGGGAGTGGCCTGAGGAGTGCTGCCGGGCCAGCCACGAGCGCAGCACGGCGATATCGATCTCGGCGACATCCGCGATGCCGCAGGCGTCCAGGTGCCCGAACAGCGAGCGGATGTCGCCGGCATAGGCCCGGACCGTGTGGCGGGACAGTCCCCGGCCCGCTACCAGGTACCGCTCGAAGTCCGTCAGCGGGGCTTGCAACGACGGTGGCAGCGGATCGGCCTGCGCTGCCGAGCCGGCCGGGCGACCAGAGCCGGCCATCCCGTCGGGGTCGGCCGCCCGACCAGAACGCGCCATGCCGTCGTAGCTCATCTGCTCAGCACTCACGCGCCCAGTACCCGTCCGTTCTCCAGTGGCCCGTGTGGCCACGATGCGCCAGCCGGGATTCATCCGCCCGACGACCTCCGGATTAGCTTCACACCGTAGTGTGCGCTGGATCTCTGACGCTCGCCCGCGCAATTGCGGTGTAGGGCAATCGCCAGGCGCTGTCCCGCCGGTATCCGGCACGGTCAGGAGCCACGACGCCGGATCCGCCAGCCCAGGTCGCAGCGCTCGACGTGGCCGCAGGCCGCGAGCAGTCCCAGGCAGCGCAGGACGGTGTCGAGATCCACGCCGGCCAGCGTGGCAATGGAGGCTGGCCCGCGGCCCTGTCTGGCCGGCACGACTCGCAGGACACTGGCGGTCACCGGATCCAGATCCTCGGCCGGTACGACCGGTGTGCGCCCGTCATTGGGCCCGGCAGTACCTCCTGCCTGCCGCCGGACCCCGCCGACCGGCCCAGCGCCGACTGCGGCCTGGCCGGACTCGCCGGCCGCGCCCGCGCCACCGGCCGCGCCCGCCCCACCGGCCCCGTCGGCCGTATCACCTCTCCCGGCCATGCCGCACGCACCGGACGACAGGCCCGCGTCCAGTGGCGCCACCAGTTCGATCACGTCGTCCGCGCCGGTCACACAGGTCGCCGCCCAGTCCCTGATCAGCTCGTGACAGCCCGCCGACTGCGTGGAGGTCACCGGGCCAGGGACGGCCATCACCGGCCGGTTCAACTCGCGCGCATGCCGCGCCGTGTTCAGCGCACCGCTCCGGATCGCCGCCTCGACGACAACCGTGCCTCGGCTCAGCGCCGCTATGACCCGGTTCCGCACCAGGAAGCCCGGCCTGCTCGGCGCCTGGTCAGGCGGGTTCTCGCTGACCATCACCCCGCAGTCGCGGATCTTGGCGAACAGATCGGCGTGCCCCTTCGGATACCCGAACCTAAGGCCGCTCGCGAGCACCGCCACCGTCGGGGTGCCCTCGGCGAGTGCGCCGCGGTGCGCGGCCGCATCGATGCCATAGGCGCCTCCGGAGATGACCGTCCAGCCCCGGCCGGCCAGCCCGGCCGCGATCTCGGCAGCCACATGCGAGCCGTAGGCGGTCGCGGCGCGTGCCCCGACAATCGCCACCGACCGAATCGCCGCGAACCTGAGATCCTCGCAGCCGCGCGCCCACAGCACGACCGGCCGGGCATCGCCGAGGTCATCAAGCTGAGTAGGCCACTCGGGGTCGGCCGGGCAGATGAGCCGGTAGCCCGAATCACTCCAGGTCGCCAGGCGCGCCGGGGTGGGCACCCGGTCGGCCCTAAGCCGCCACCGGTCGATTGCCCGGCGGCCAGCGGGCGGGATGGCGGCGCGGGACGATCGGCGGTCGGTGCCAGGCGGCCGGTTGCCAGGGCCGAGGCCGTACGGACGGCCATCAGCACAGGCAGGCCAGGGCAGCGCCGCCGCCGCCTGATCATCGGCCAGGATCGCGCCGAGGACCTGGGCCGGCCCGGCCAGCCGCAGCAACGCGCCGAGCATGACGTCCCCGGGCTCCGCCAGGTAACTCAGCACCGCCCGGGCGTACCGGTCACCTGCCTGATCCCCGCCGTCCTGCCCGCGCTGACCGCCGGGCCGGGGCTCGCCGGGCGGCTCAGCCCACCCTCGACTCGCCTCGCGCGTCACTGGGGCGTTCCCATCCACAGACCGAGGGCGTAGCCAACCTCGGCGATGCCCGGCACGGCGGAGCCCGCCAGATCCGCGAGCGTCCAGGAGAGCCGGATCACGCGGTCGGCACCCCGGGCGCTGATCTGGCCCAGGTCCATGGCGCGCTCGATGGGTCGCAATGCCCCCTTCGCCGGAGCGAACCGGCGTCTCAGCTCACTGCCCGGAATCTCGGCGTTAAGCCGCCAGGGAGTACCGGCCAGACGGGCGGCGGCCCGGCGGCGCGCGCTCGCCACGCGGTCGGCGACGACCGCGCTCGGCTCGGTCAGGGTCCGATCGCTCAGCAGTTCGGCACGCCGCACCGGCAGGAACTCGATCTTGGCGTCGACGCGGTCAAGCAGCGGCCCGGACAGCCGCGCCAGGTAACGCCGGCGGGCCAGCGGCGTGCAGTCACATCCGGCACCGGCCGTTCTGGCGCTCGCGCACGGACACGGATTGGCAGCCATGATCAGGGTGAACCGCGCCGGGAACCGGGCGGTCACTCCGGCCCGGGCGATCACCACCTCACCGGACTCCAGCGGCTGCCGCAGCCCGTCGAGCACATCACGGCTGAACTCAGGCGCCTCTGCACGTGATCGGGCACCCTCCATGTGGCCCCTGTTACTGAAGTCCATTTTGAGGGTGCCTGTTACTGGACCCTATGACAATAGCACTCAGGGAGGATGGAGAGGAATGAATCGGATGCACGGCGTGCTAGGTTGCCAGGCTTATAATGCGTATACACTCTGGACGTCCGTAATGAACTGGCTCACGATGTCATTAAACTCATGGCGATTAGGGATTGACCCTTGTATGCGGCTGCATATATCCACAAAGACACTCTCGGGGTCTTGCGTCAGCTGCTTGAAGCTGTATACAGGACCCGTTGGATCTCTTAGATGCCATAATGCAAGTAACTGGTCGCCAGCATCGTTGTTTGGCTTGTCAATTAACTTTCCGTTCTCAATTACACCTTCGTTAGTATGCCAGAAGGTATACCACTCGCCATCACTCCATCTGCTATAGCTCATACGATAAGTAGAACCTCAACTTTCATACTGCGGCTCAATCAGATCGGGGTTCTCGTAGATGTTGCCGATTATCCTGGGTTCAGACATACGGCACCCGTTTGGCGGTATGAAGCATTTTTCACGCTCGCTCCAATAGACAACCATACGCATGTTCCCATGGAATAGCTCATGCCACTCAAGTATGTCGCCCTCATAAACTTCAGTCCCCAATACATCCTTGAAGCCGGTATATTCACCTAGAGTCTGTGGGTCAACCTCGTGGGCGCACCCATCTTGAACGATGCAGTCTCGACCAACTCCGCAATCGAAGGACTGTCCGTCAGCGTTGAACTCACTTGTGATCGGAGTCTTAACGTAGTATCCGATCGCCCAGAATGCCGGGTGACCGTCGGTTCGCTTTGCACGATACTTAATCTCTCTGTTCATATTTATCTCTCCTGCTTAATTGCTACCACTCAGTATGAATTAGTATTACGCATTAGTCAATAGCAGCGTCACTTATTCCTGTGGAAAAGTGCCCATGGTGCCGCGCCAAGTCTGTCCAGTCTTCCGGGCGACCTTCGGTGGTATATATGTCCCCGCAAGGTCTTGCTTCATGAGTTTATAAACATCCGTCCAAAGGTCGCGGGCAGTATCGGCCTCTTGTTGAAGCTGTGCGTTAGACAGTTCCTCGTTCTTAGTAATTGACAGTACAGCCATAAGCCTGTTGATGGCCATTTCAATCTTGGTAGCTAGCTCATCTTCACATATTACGTCGAGAGTATTTTGGACTGTATCCAGTTCATCATAGTCAGGACGCACTTTTGGCATCTTGCGAAGAACATCGGGGTCATGAATTGGAAGGTATATCTGGCCTATAATGTCGCGAATGACTCGATTGAGACGTGCATACAGCTCACGCTTAATATCTAGGAACCGCGCTTGCCTCTGGTTCTCGCGTTCCGACTCGAAGCGTTTGGTGTCATGCCGTGTGATGAACCACTGAGTGACGAACCCTCCGGCCACCGCGATGCCAGAGCCGATGATGATGCCAACCGCGTCGGATGCTGCCATAGCTCCATGATCCCTCTTGAGGCATGAAAAACCGCCCGAAGCGGGGGCGACGGGCGGTGTTCCAGCAGCGCGTCAGTCTGCGTCGGGCCAGAACGGGTCAGCTACATCCCCCCGCGTCACGCTCTCTACGCCCTGGCGGGCGATGACAGCGATGTCAACGCCCTCGGAGTCGAAGACGTGGTTGTCACCTACCACCATGTACTTCTCGGCTGTGATGGCGTGCACACGCCCGTCCGTGTAGCGAACCTTCCAGTCGGTAGCCATAGGGCTCCCCCTTCATGTGATGTGCGGCACCCCCTGGCACCGCTCGTGGCCTAACTTGTAGAAGAACTACACCCGTGTAGTTTAGGTCAGCCTCCGCCATGGAGCGCTCGTCGCTCGGGGGTGCTTACACTCATCGCTGGTGTCATCAAGGAACAGGCAGCCGTGATGTGCCAGGGATGCCGCGCCCGGCCGCACAACGCCGCTTCCGCCGCCCACGATGGCCGCCCGGGTCGCGGTATGGTGTGGGGCGCAGAACGGGGCCTCGGCGATCAGCGGGCAGCCTGGCGGCAGCGTTCCGGCGACCGAGTGGATCGCGCTTACCTCCAGCGCGGCGGCGGGCTCCAGCGGTGGCAGGACGGTCGGAATGCGCTCGGCGAGCATGGTCTTCCCGACGCCCGGTGGGCCTAGCAGCATCAGATGATGACCTCCGGCGGCGCAGATCTCGGCCGCCTTCCTTGCCACTGGCTGGCCGACCAGATCGGCGAGGTCCCGGCCCGACTGGTGCCGCGACCCCGGCCTGGCCCGGGTCGTGGTTACAGCGAACAGCGACTCAAGGTCACGGCCCGGCTCGAGCACCGTCATCGCCGGGCCGGGTGAGTCCGCCCCGCGCAGCCACGCCGTCATCGCGGACAGGCTGGGGGTGGCGAGCACCCGCAGGTCGGGAACGAGCGCGGCTTCTGCGGCGTTGTCGGCCGCTACGGCGAGCACGGAGACCCCGGCAGCGGCCGCCGCGGCCGCGGCCGGGAGCACGCCGGGTACCGGATGGACGCGGCCGTCCAGCCCAAGTTCGCCGATCATCGCCATGCCGGGCAGGTCGGCCGACGGGACCGCCCCGGCGGCGGCCAGTATCGCGATCGCGATCGCCAGGTCGAATCCACTGCCTCGCTTCGGCAGGCTGGCGGGCGACAAACCGACCGTGATCCGTCGGCTCGGCCAGGTCTCCTGGCTGTTCACGATCGCCGATCGGATCCGGTCTCTGGCCTCCCGCAGGGCGGTGTCCGGCAGGCCAACGAGCAGCAGCGCAACCATGCCGTTCTCGATGTCGGCCTCGACCTCCACGAGGTGGCCCTGCACGCCTACCAGGGCGATCGAGTGCGTGCGCGCGAGCGGCACCTAGCCCACCCCCCGCAGGTGGTCGATCTCGAATTCGCCCCCAGCGGTGCTGAGCACGCCAAGGACATCCACCCGGAGAGCGTCGAAGGCGAGGCCATGCGCCTGCACCCAGTGCACGGCAAGGTGCCGGAGCCTGATCAGTTTCCGCCGGGTGACCGCCTCGGCAGGAGTCCCGTACCCTAGGCCGGAGCGCGTCTTTACCTCGCACGCGACGAGAATCCGCCGCTCCGCGGCGACGATGTCAAGCTCGCCCTGCGCGCACCGGTAGTTCCGGTCAAGTATCTGGAACCCGGCCCGGGCCAGGTATTCCGCAGCGGCCTGCTCGCCGCGACGGCCAAGCACGTCCTTGGGATGCACGTCCACCACCTCCGGCACCGACACTGCCTGGCCGGAGCCAACGGCGCAGCCCCGGATTCCTAAGCTGTGGACAACTGGACCCAGCCGGAGACCGGCTGTGGACAAACGGTGCCGAATGTCGGTGGGCGGTGGTTAGATCGGGCAGGGGCCGGTCCATTTGGCGAACCCGGCAGAGGTCGTCGGCCTGGCGGCTGGCGGGGCCTGGCGCTGATCTGGCCCCGGCCGGTCAGGAGTCGTCGGGCATCTGCAGATCGCTCTTGGCGAGTTCCTCAATATTGACGTCCTTGAAGGTCACCACGGTGACGTTCTTGACGAAGCGGGCAGGCCGGTACATGTCCCACACCCACGCGTCATGCATCGTGACCTCAAAGAAAACCTCGCCGTTGTCGGCCGTCCGGACCTTGAGATCGACCTCGTTGGTGAGATAGAACCGGCGCTCCGTCTCGACCACGTGCGTGAACAGGCCGACGACGTCGCGGTACTCCCGGTAGAGCTGAAGCTCCATCTCGGTCTCGTACTTCTCAAGATCCTCCGCGCTCATGTTCTCCCCTCCGATGAGGCGGGCACCCGGGCCTCCGGACGAGCCCCCCGTCCAGGTGCGCGAGCCAGCGAATCCGCAGTCAACTCAACCATAGGGCTATCCGGCGCGGCGTCCAGATCCGCTGGCGAGCCAGCGTTCGCGTCGTGCCCGCGGCCGTCCGGCACGACGTCGGTATCCTGCTCCGGCCGGGTCATTCGCGATGCCACGTTCACGAACGATCTGCGGTGCAGCGGGCTGAGGCCGTGGGTGTCCAGCGCGACCAGGTGGCTCGCCGTCGAGTAGCCCTTATGCTGCGCGAACCCGTATTCCGGATGCCGCTCGTGCTCGGCCTCCATGATCGTGTCCCTGGTCACCTTGGCGATGATCGAGGCGGCGGCAACGCAGCCGGCCACCTGATCCGCCTTCCACATCGCGAGCGCCGGCGCCGGTAGACCCGGCACCTCGAACCCGTCGGTCAGCACGTATCCGGCGGTGACGCCAAGCCCGGCCAGCGCCCGCCGCATGCCGGCGACGTTGCAGACGTGCAGGCCAAGCCGGTCTATCTCGGCCGGGGAGATGACCACCACATGCCAGGCAAGCGCGGTGCGCACGATCCGCTCGTAGGCGCTCCGCCTGGCCCGCGCGGTCAGCACCTTCGAGTCGGCCAGGCCGGGGAAGTCGCCGCGGCCATCGACTCCGGCGAGGACAACCGCGGCCACCACCAGCGGCCCGGCGCACGCGCCCCGGCCGGCCTCATCGACACCGGCGACCGGCCCGAGACCCGCCCGGGCCAGCACCCGCTCGTAGCCCGACAGCCCCGCGTCCCGGCGCGGCGTATACCCGACCGGGCGCCGGGCAAGCTCGGTCCCGGCCAGGTAGGAGACTCGCAGCGCAGCGACCCGCTCGCCCGGACCCTTCCGCGCGGATCGCGCTGTGCCGGATCGCGCTGACGCGCCGGGCATTGCTACCGCCGTGGCCCGCGGCGCCGGCGACCCGGCCGGTTCCGGCGCCGGTTCAGGCGCAGCCGCAGCCGCCGTTCCAGCAGCGTCATCGGGATCGCGACGGCGAAACCCGCGGTCAGCGGCAGATATGGGCGGGACGGAACGACCTGCAGACCCACCGCTGCGGCCGCCGGACCGGGCGCGGCGGCGGCCATGGCCGCCACGCGGTGGAGTCCCGGCTGATTGAAGGTAGCCGGAATCGGCAGGATCCGGATCCGGCTTGGCGGCCAGATAATCATGAACGCCCGGCCGATGACCGCGCTCTCTGGGATCGTGCCATTGCGGTCGTAAGGGACGCAGGTGATGCTGGCGCCTAGCTGGTGGTAGGCGCAGTCGTGGTACCGGGAGTCCGCGGACACCAGGCGGTTGTCGCCCATTACCCAGAGCCTACCGGGCGGCACCACGATGTTGAATCGGCCAAGCGACGGGCGCGCGCCCGGGTATAGGAACGACTGCTCGTGCAGTGCTACGCCGTTCACCGTGATCTGGCCCTGGGCGTTGCAGCACACCACATGATCTCCGGGCAGGCCGATCACGCGCTTGATGTAGTCGGTCTGCCCTGGCTCGGCGCCGAACAGCCCCTCGATATCGCGGAACAGCGGCAGCAGGGTGGCGTCGTAGGCGCGGACGATGGGATTGTGGCTCGCCGACGACTGGGAGGCCGGCGGGTTCCAGGAGCCGTCGCCGTTGAACACGATGATGTCGCCGCGGGCGATCGGCCGGAAGTCGTACACCAGCTTGTTTACCAGCACCTTGTCGCCGACGAGCAGCGTGTCCTCCATCGACCGCGACGGGATGAAGAATGGCTGCACGACGAAAGTTTTGATGAGCAGCGCGATGGCCAGCGCCACGACGAACAGCACCGCCATCTCGGCCAGCGCGGACATCCGGCGTCTCTTCCTGGCGGGCGCGCTCCGGTGAGCGCCAGTTGACTTCGTGCCTGTCACCTCGGCGGACTTCTCGCGGCTCTCGCCCGAAATAGAGTCAGGCGAACCGCGATGGTCGGATCGCACGTCGTCATGTACCTGGCGCTCGTCGTCCATCATCACCATCCAGCCTATCGATCAGCCGACCAGTCAAGTCGTGCAGCAGCGGCCGGGCGCGATCAGCATCAGCTCCGGACTCCAGCAGAACCGGGCAGCCAGAGCGCCGGTGAGGTGGGCTGCCCGCCAAGCAGCCTATCGCGGCAGCGCTGCGGCTACCGCCGCGAACAGTGACCACGGACCCGATGCCAGGCGACGTGACCGGCCCCCGCCTGGGCACGCCACGAAACCCGGACAGCAGTAACCGGCGGAAAGGCACCAGCGAGCCGACGCAGGTCAGCACCAGCCGAACCGGTCCTGGGGACGATGGCGGCGAGACCGGACACCGAGCGGGGGACCAGCGGATCGCTCCAGCGCGCGGAACACGCCACCGCCCACGAAAGCGTCAGCGAGCCGGCTCCCTGCGCTCCTTGATCCGCGCGGCCTTGCCGCGCAGCGAACGCAGGTAGTAGAGCTTGGCGCGGCGCACCTGGCCGCGAGTCACGACCTCGATCAGTTCGATCGCCGGGGTGTGCACCGGGAAGGTCCGCTCGACCCCGACGCCGTAGCTGATCTTGCGCACGGTGAACGTCTCCCGGGCGCCGCCGCCCTGGCGCCGGATCACGATGCCCTGGAACACCTGGATCCTGGACCGGTTTCCCTCGGTAACCCTGACGTGCACCTTCAGGGTGTCCCCGGGCCGGAAGGCCGGGATGTCCGACCGGGTCTGCGCCTGCTCAAGCTCGGCAATCGCGGTGTGCATCGCTCGTCGTCCTCGTTGTCCTCACGCGCACGCCTGCGAACGCGCTGAGTGGTCTGGGCTGCCGCTGAGACATGCGGCTGCGCCCCGCGCGACGAAGGTCGAATCGGGGCTGCGGCTTTCAGTGTGCCACATCTTCGCCGCTCTCCGCGAAACCGGCCTCGGAAAGCACCCGCCGGTCCCGCGGATCCAGGGCGTTCCCGGGCAGGCGGGCGACCAGGTCAGGCCGGTTCCTCGCGGTCCGCCGCAGCGCCTCGTCGCGGCGCCAGCGCGCAACCAGCCCGTGGTCGCCGGACAGCAGAACCTCGGGCACCTCCAGGCCGCGCCACGCTCTGGGCCTGGTGTAGACCGGCCCCTCGACCAGGCCGGACATCGGGCCCGCGCCGGCCCCGAAGGAGTCGTCGGCGGCCGACTCGGCATTACCGAGCACGCCAGGCAGCAGGCGGCAGATCGCCTCGATCATCACTAGCACGGCCGGCTCGCCGCCGGCCAGCACGTAGTCGCCGATCGACACCTCGCGGACCGGCATCCGCCGGCCGGCATCCTGCGCGACCCGGGCGTCGATGCCCTCGTACCGTCCGCAGGCGAAGACCAGATGCCTGGCGCCCGCCAGTTCCGCGGCCATCTCCTGGGTGAACGGCCGGCCGGCCGGGGTCGGGACGATGAGGATCGGGCTGTCGCCGGCCGCGTCCGCCGCGACGTCGTCCAGTGCCTCGCCCCACGGCCCGGGCTTCATCACCATGCCGGGGCCGCCGCCGAACGGGGTGTCATCGACCGTGCGATGCGGGTCGCGGGCCCAAGAGCGCAGGTCGTGCACCCCGAACTCGATCTCGCCGCGCTGGGCGGCCCGGCCGATCAGCGAAAGCGACAGCGGGGCGAAATAGTCAGGAAAGATGGTGATGATGTCTATCCGCACGACCCCGTCACCTCCAGCCACCATGATCCCGAAGACTTGGCGGCAGATCTGGCCGCTTTCTCTTCGGCTTGCGCCGGCCGGCGTCCGCGGCCGGTCAGAGCGCGTCCGCGGGGTCGAGCAGGCCGGCGGGCGGATCGACTACCAGTCGGCCGGCCTTGATGTTCACCTCAGGCACCAGGGCCGCCACGAACGGCACGAGTATCTCGCGGCCGCCGCGCGTGCCGGTGCCGCTGACTACCAGCAGATCCTGCCCGTGGTGCAGCACGTCGCTGACCGTGCCGACCTGCTCGCCGGTCACGGTCAGCACCGTCAGTCCGATGAGTTCGTGGTCGTAGAACTCCTCCGGATCGGTGAGCGGCGCCAGTTCGTCGGACTCGATTTCCAGCACCGTGTCGCGGAGGTTCTCGGCCGACTCGCGATCGCCGACCCCGGCGAACCGCACGATCAGCCGATCCGCATGCCAACGGGACCCGGCGACCGTCAGCGGGCCGCGTCCGGGCGGATCGGTCAGCAACACCGATCCGCCCGCGAAGCGCTGCGCCGGATCATCGGTCCGCACCTCTACCGTGACTTCGCCGCGGAGTCCGTGCGGGCGCCCGACCCGGCCGACTACGAGCCGCATCGCCGGATTTAGCGAGCCTCGCTTGCGTCGAGCAGGTCGACGCGGACGTATGAGTCGCCAGCCAGCGAGCCGATCACCGTGCGCAGTGCCCGGGCGGTGCGGCCGCCACGGCCGATGACCTTGCCGAGGTCATCGGGGTGGACGCGCACCTGGAGCACGCGGCCCCTGCGCAGGCCGCGACTGGCCACGCGGACATCGTCGGGATAGTCGACGATGCCGCGCACCAGGTGCTCCAGCGCCTCCTCGAGCACGTCAGCCCTCGCTGCCCGACTCGCCCGAATCGCCCGACTCGGCGGCCACGGCAGGCTCCTCAGCCGTCGCCTCAGCCGGGGCGGCTTCCGCCGCCGGAGCCTCCGCGGCCGGAGCTT
This sequence comes from Actinomycetes bacterium, assembly GCA_021792855.1. Lineage (GTDB taxonomy): Bacteria > Actinomycetota > Actinomycetes > Streptosporangiales > Streptosporangiaceae > Chersky-822. The sequence continues at coordinate 1,117 of JAJYTW010000071.1, read as the reverse complement.
CCGCCGACTCGGCGACGGCCTCGGCCGCGCCGTCGTCCGCCTTCTCGGCCTTCTCAGCCTTGGCGGCCTTGCCGCTCTTCTCGGGCTTCTCGGGCTTCTCGGCCTTGCCCTCGCCGGACTTCGCCCCGGCCTTGGCCTTGCCCTTCGGCGTGACGCCGCTGTCGGCGAGCGTCTCGGCCAGCGCGGCAGCGAACGCTTCCTTCTTGTCGCTGCGCGGCGCCGCGGTCCTCAGGGTCCCCTCGGCGCCCGGCAGCCCCTTGAACCGCTGCCAGTCGCCGGTGATCTCCAGGATCTTGCGCACCGGGTCGGTCGGCTGGGCGCCGACGGACAGCCAGTGCTGCGCTCGCTCCGAGTTGACCTCGATGAGCGACGGTTCCGCCTTCGGGTGGTACTTGCCGATCTCCTCGATCGCACGACCATCCCGCTTGGTGCGGGCATCGGCGACGACGATCCGGTAGTAGGGCTCGCGGATCTTGCCCATGCGCTTCAGCTTGATCTTGACAGCCACGGCTGCGGTCTTCTCCCAGCGGATTGTGTGCGGACAGCGAGCGCTCGGTGTAGGGATACCGGACGTGCCACCCGGCTCGGTTCGGCGACGGCGAGAATGAGAGGGCCTCGCAGAGCCGATAGTTGCGTTCACATTCTGCCAGATGCGCAGGGCTGCGGCAGACCACCGGCCCACCTTAGGAGTCCGTAACGGCCCGACGCCCCCAACCGTCGCTGGCTGCCGGCGCGTTTTCGCGCCGCGATCGCTAGCGGTTCTTCTTGCCGCCCCGGTCGGCCCGGCCGGCCCGGCGGCGCGCCGCGAGGCCACGCAGCCCGCCAGGCTGCGAGTCGCCGTCACCATCCTGGCTAGTCGGTCCGGCCGCCGGCCCGGTGCTGTCAACCGCGCCTGCCTGCGTGCCCCGTCCGGCGTCGTCGCCAGTGCCCGGCCCGGCAGCACCAGCACCATCACCAGCGGCATTCCGTTGATCAGCCGGTCCCTGGCCGGGCCTGGCGGCAGCGTCGTGGCCGGCCGCCGGCGTCGGGGCGGGTGGCGCGGAGCCGCCGAACGCCGCGGGCAGCGCCGCACCGCCGGTGCGGCGGGCGCCGGCCCCGAACCCGGCCGGGCCGATGC
>JAJYTW010000341.1 GCA_021792855.1 Actinomycetes bacterium | reverse complement strand
ACTACGAAGAGGCCCTGACCAGGATCGACTCCCGGACCGGGCGGCCCTACGACACCTCGGGTCACTTCCTGTGGATCGGCGAGCGCACCCGGCAGCTTGACGGAGCGCACGTCGCGTTCGCGCGGTTGATCACCAACCCGGTCGGCGTCAAGGTCGGCCCGGGCACCACGCCGGACCAGTTGCTCAGCCTGATCGAGGCGCTCAACCCCGACGGCATCCCCGGCCGCCTCACGCTAATCACCCGGATGGGCGCGGGCCGGATCCGGGAGGTCCTGCCGCCGCTGGTCAAGGCCGTCGAGGCGGCCGGTGCGCCGGTGGCCTGGATCTGCGACCCGATGCACGGGAACACGTTCGAGGCCGCGAGCGGCTACAAGACCAGGAACTTCGACGCCGTTCTGGACGAGCTGAACGGGTTCTTCGAGGTGCATGCCGCGCTCGGCACCCATCCGGGCGGGATCCACATCGAGTTCACCGGCGACAACGTCACCGAATGCGTGGGCGGCAGCCACCAGATCGCCGACGACGACCTGCACCAGCGGTACGAGACGGCCTGCGATCCGAGGCTGAACCGCGGGCAGTCGCTCGATCTCGCCTTCATGGTGGCCGAGAGCTACCGCCGCCGCTGAGCGGGACCGGCCCGGGCCGGTCCCGCTCAGTCGAGCGGCGGTCACGCCAGTGGCGGCTCCCAGTCCGGGCGCAGCGGCATCGCGGCGTCGGTCCCGTCGATCAGCTTGACACCGAGAATCTGGTGCAGTTGCACCACGTTCTGCTCGAATCCGAGCCGGGATCCGGCCATGTACAGCCGCCACACCCGGGCCGTGCCCTCGCCGACCTCGGCGACTGCCTCGTCCCAGTGCGCGTCCAGGTTGGCGCACCACTGGGCCAGGGTCAGGGCGTAGTGCTCGCGGAGGTTCTCCTCATGCCGGATCTCGAAGCCCGCGCCGTTCATCTGGGACATCAGGTAACCGGGGCCCTCAAGCTCGCCGTCCGGGAACACGTAACGGAAGATAAAGCCCTCCGTGACGGCTGCCGGGCCGGTGTTGTCCGGCCGGGTGATGCAGTGGTTCAGCAACCTGCCGCCGGGGACCAGCTTGTCGTACAGGAACTTGAAGTACCCGGGCAGCTGAGCCTTGCCGATGTGCTCGGTCAGGCCGATCGAGCTCACCGCGTCGAACCCGGTCTCGGCTACCTCGCGGTAGTCCAGGTGCCGCACCTCGGCGAGATCCTCCAGACCCGCTTCCTTGATCGCCTTCTGCGCCCAGAGGGCCTGCTGCTCGGACAGTGTCACGCCGAGCGCGCGCACGCCATAATGCCGGGCGGCGTGCATCACCATGCCGCCCCAGCCGCACCCCACGTCGAGCAGGCGCATCCCGGGTTTCAGCGCGAGCTTCCTGGCGACCAGGTCGAACTTGTGGAACTGGGCCTGCTCCAGCGTCGCGTCGACGGCCGGGAAGCACGCGCAGGTGTAGGCCATCGACGGCCCGAGCACCCACTCGTAGAAGGTGTTGGAGACGTCGTAGTGGTGCGAGATCGCGCTCGCGTCCCTGGCCCGGGAGTGCCGCCGGCCGGATAGCCACCGGCGGTTGACCCGCACTTCCTGCGGCGGCGGCGGGACCCGCTTGAGCAGCAGCTTGGGCCCGCCAAGCTGGTTCAGCAGGTTCAGCCGCTCGGATAGCGGCATGTCGGTCCGCTGAACCTGCGCGAGCCGGGCCAGGGCCGTGTACATGTCGCCGGCGACGTCGATGTTGCCCGACACGTAGGCCCGGGCCAGGCCGAGCGCGCCGGGAGCCTGAGCCAGGTACGACACGGCGACCGGGGTCCGGACGGAGACGGTAATGTCCGCCCCGGACTTCCCTGCCCGGCTGCCGTCGTAGGCCACGAACTCCACCGGGGCATCTGGACCAGCGACTCGTTCAAATACCTCAGCAAGCGGCATCCGCGGTCTCCTTCCTCACGTCCGCCTCACTGTCCACCCACGCACTTGTCATACAGGTCGGCCAGGCGACCCTCCGGGTCGTACTCGCCCTTCAGCCGCGCGTAGGCCGGCCCGTTGTACAGCCGCCAGAATTCATCCCGGCTGTAGTAGGACGTGGAGTACAGGCCCTTGTGCCCGCCGAGTTCGGTGACCGTGCGCTCGATCGGCCGGTTGAAGTGGCCATCGGACGCGCCGGCCGGCAGCCGGACGTTCCCCCAGAATCCGAAGTTCACGTAGACCTGGCCGGGCGCCAACGGGTACAGCGGCCAGGCCCGGTCGCCGCGCAGCCGCAGCGGGCACAGCCAGACCGGGCTCATGCCGACCGTCTTGGCGAAGAAGTCGTAGAACTCCGCGCCGCGGCCGACCGGGATCTCGACATCCTGCACGACCGACTCATACGGGCTGACGCCGCGGCGGGCGTCCAGGCTCCGGGTCAGTCCGTGCCTGCGGTCGAACGCGACCAGCTTGCGGTAGACGTCCGAACGACGGTACCGGCGCGGCCACAGCGCCCGGACCAGTGGCTGCTGCACCCCGAACGGCCGAGAGCACCAGAACCAGTCGGTGTCCCAGCGCCACAGGTAGTCGCGGATCGTCAGGAAGTCCTCCTGCGGCCCGCGGATGGACTGGTAGTAGATCCGCTGGCCGGTGTAGTCGCTCAGCCACGGCGCCACCTCGCTCTTGGCGCCGACGGTCAGGTAGATCTCGTCCGGGCTGAACGCGGTCCCGTCGACGAAGTCCGCGCGATGACCGCGGTAGCTCCCGTCGGCGGCGATCTGCTCGATCGCCCGCATCGCCTCGTCCGCGCTGGTGAACCTGAAGTGCTTCAGGTGCACGTAGGGATCGACTGGCTCTAGGTCGATGGTCAGCCAGAGCGCGTAGCCGAGCGTGCCGTAGGAGTTCGGGAAGCCCCAGTACAGGTCGCTGTGCTCGGAGTCGGGTGAGGCCGTGACGAGGCGGCCGTCCGCGGTGAGGATCTCCATCTCCCGCACGGACTCGTGCGGGAGGCCGTTGCGCAGCGAGGTCGACTCGATCCCGAGCCCGGACACCGCGCCGCCCAGGGTGATGGTCTTCAGTTGCGGGACGACGAGCGGAATCAGGCCGTGCGGCAGCGTCGCGGCGACCAGGTCCTCGTAGGTGGTCATCCCGCCGACCACAGCGGTCCGCGCCTCGGGGTCGATCTGCATGACCGTGCTGAAGGCCGACACGTCCAGCGTGACCAGGCCCGGGACCTGGTCTTCCCGGAACCGGAACAGATTCGATGTCGACTTGGCCAGCCGCACCGGCGTTCCCGGCGGGATAGCCGCGTAGGCGTGCCGCAACCGCGCCGCGGCC
>JAJYTW010000070.1 GCA_021792855.1 Actinomycetes bacterium | reverse complement strand
GCAAGGCCAAAGCGCTCTAGTCGTGTCACTAGGCTATATCGCCCTTTCCACCAACCCAGACCCTGCTGACCTGCACGTTCACCATCCGGGAGACACCGGAACCAGCCTGAGCTGCGGAACGCAGGACCCGCTGCCGTCGAGTTTCGACCGGATGCCGCTGGACGCTGGCCACGCGGCGCAGTCGCCGCAGCACGCCGAGCCGCGTACCGACCCGGTGCCGCTGCGGGTACCGGGCGTCGTGGAGGCCGTCGCGCTGCCAGGAGCGCCGCGAGCACAGGGCGTTGATTTCCGGGTGACTACTGCCATCGGACTGGGCTCGCCGAGCGAGCGCTGACCAGAAGGAGAACGAGAGCATGACGATGTATGCGAGAAGCGACATCCAGGGGATCAGGATCGGCCCCGAGCACGGTGGTTGCGGGATGCCGCACCTTCGTGAGATCGGCCAGGACGGCTACCCGGTCGCCGTCTGGTCCCTGGACTGCCCGGCCTGCGAGGCGTTTCTCCAGGGCGACCCGATGTGGGCCAAGAGCATCGCGGACATCCCCCTGACATATGACGAGGACGCCGCCGCCCGCCAGTACGAGAAGATCGGCGCCCAGCAGCAGTCGGCGTTGCTGACGGCCGCGGTCGCCCGCTTGGCCGGCTTCGACGGCGCGGAGATCAGCCCGGTGATCCGGGGGATGATCAGCGGTCAGCGCCCGGCGCTCGGCCCGGTGATGACCTGCCCGTCCGGTCACGCCGGGAACGTCCCGGGCAGCAAGTTCTGCGCGACGTGCGGCGCTGCCCTGTCGGCCGTGGCGTCGCCGAGGGAGCTGACGAGCGCGTGAGCGGGTGGACGATCGCGGACGCTGCCGCGTACCTGCTGGATCGTGCCTGCCGGGAGTGCGGATGTTCGCTCCCGGCGCCGGGTGATCCGTGCCCGGCGTGCGGGGTGCTGCCGGAAGTGACTGGCCCGGAGCTTGCCGAGCACCTCGACGGCCCGCGTGCCCTGGCCGCGGTCCAGGCCGCCGCCTACCGCGCTGAGGCCACGCAGCTCCAGGACGCGATGCTCGCTAAGCATCTCGAAGCGGACCGGGTGCTGCACCTTGCCGCGCTCGAGGACCGCCGGAGCCGGGCTCAGGCCGAACTTGAGGTCGCGGTCGCCCAGCGGCGGGAGAAGACCGCTCCCCTGAAGGCGGCGCAGCGAGCCGAGGCTAAGGCTGCGGCCGAGCTGGAACGAGCCCGCGGCGAGCACGGCGATGTGGCGAAGGCCGAGGAGACCGCCCGCAGGATGAGGTCCGGGGTCGCGGCGGAGACCGAGGCGGCGCTGCGGCTGCGGCTGGCCACGGACGTGCTGGCCCGCTACGAGCGGGAGCACGCGCAGGCGGTCGCGGTCCGGGACGCGGCCCAGCGTGACCTGGACGCCGCGGCCGAGCGCGTCCGGGGTATGGAGGCGGCCCGGGATACTGCGGCGCGCGCTGTCGCCGAGCCGGGACGCGTCCCCGTGTCGCTGGAGACCATGAGCGCCGACTTGCTCCGGCTGCTCGTGTCCGGCGCTCTCGACCCGGTCGAAGCCACGATGGCCCGGGTGCCCGTGGAATGGATGGCCGGCCAGACCGGCTACGCCGCTGCGCTCGAGGCCGACACCCGGCGGCGGCAGCGCGAGGAAGACGAGGAGGCCGCGCGCACGCAGCCCGTGGTGCTCCAGCAGGGGCAGACCGGCGTGGTGACCGCCAGGAGTAACCCGTTCGCCCCCGGTACGCCGCGGCAGCGCGGGGTCGGCCCGGTCGGCGACGGCGTCCTCCGGACCCCCGGTCTCGGAGGCCTGTGACGGCGGCGGTGCGGGCGTCAAAGTCACCCGCCAGGGTGCGGGATCCAAGGCCTGGGCCACACGGATCTAACTGCCTCTCCCCGGCCTGCGCCTGTATCGCCGCTCCTTCGTATCGCCGGGTCTACTCTCAGTGGCGCCATGGTCCCGCGCTGGGAGGAATCCGTGCATCCCCGCAGACGCAGCTTCTTCGCCCGGCTCGGCCGGTCCCGCATGATTCCGGTATACGCACAGCCGGTCCCGGAGGACTTCACCGCTTCTCACCGGGGAGGACGGCCGGCCTGGATGCGGGACGGGCTCCGGGCCGCGCTCTGCGCCGGCGGCGACGACCTGGAGGTTGTGGGCGAGTCTCGTTACCAGGACAGCCTGTGGTCGCTGGCCGGTACTGACGACCGGTCCGAGCGGATCCGGATCTCCGTTACGGCGCTGCTGGTGCCCGAGACGGACAACCCTCACGATCCCCAGGCGGTCGCGGTGTGGGTGGACGGGCTGAAGGTCGGGCATCTGTCCCGCGCCGATGCCCGGCTGTACCGGCCGGGCATCCTCGCGCTGCACCTGGCCGAGGGGTGCCCGGTGGCTGTGCCGGGCGTGATCACGGGCGGTGGCCTGGCTGGTGACCGTAAGGGCTTGCTGGGGGTGTTCCTGTCGGTTGACCGGGAGCAGTTCCAGGTTCCGCGCTAGCGCCCGGGCGGTTCCGCTGATGTGTTCTCCTGAGCGCATGGGGGATGTACGGCTGCCAGACTGGTGGACGATCCCGCCAGCTCGGCCCGGAGGCATCAATCGTGTCCGGTTGCGGCGCGATGTGGCGCTGTTCAAGCATGTCTAGCCGCGGAGCAGTGCCTGGCGTCCGGCTTCAATTGCCTCGTACTCGCCTCGTTCGGGCGGCCGGGTCAGGAAGCCGGTTGTGTCCACGAGTTGCCTAAGCTGATTTGCCCGGTTCTCGTCGCTGCCGCCTTCGCTGACCCGGAGAATCACGTACCTGGTGGGGTGGCCGCTTGTGAGCTCGTCCTGTGCCTGGGTCATTTCGGCTGGCTCGGTGACCAGCTCGACGCCGTAGACGGGCAGTCCGTGCGGGGACCAGCCATTCAGCACGCGCTGCCGGTCCAACCGGATGCTCAGCTTCTCCTCGTCGGCGAGCGCCTTCTGTGCCTGTTGCTTGTCTCGCCAGTCGCTCAGCCCGGCCGTTCCGGTGGAGATGGCGACGATCGCCAGCAGTACCGCCGCGCAGCCTGCGATGAGGCTGCCGATGTTGCCCCATGCGGCAAGCGTCGCGTACCAGTGATAGTGCGCAGCAGCCAGTTCAAGGGCGTGGCTCACGGATAAATCCCGGCGGCCTTCAGCCCCGCGATGCAGCCGCTCGTCCAGTCGCCTCCGATTGGCCCCGAGGCAGCAGCCCACTTCTCGCTGATGGCACACCAGTCGCTTTGGGTTGTGATTCCGGGAACGAGATACTGCGAGGCATTCCCTGAGTTGTCAATCGCGTAGTTGTAGCCGTTCTGCCACTGCGCATCATGCGAAGCTCCACAGCCTGCGAGAGCGAGAAGTGCGACGGGAATGGCCAGGATCGCATAGCGTAGTCTCATGTCAGCAAGCCCCTTTCCCTGGGTGCTGGCTCACCCTAGCGGCCAGGTCCGACAAGATGCATGTTGTGATGAAATTACAATCCGACATCCATTGTTCGGCAGCTCCTGCGCATCCCGTCTGAACTGCACCAACTTACTTCCGGACGCTCGGATGTACCCGCGCCACTGCCAGGCTGAGCACCCGCGGGAACCGGGCCGCGTGACAATGACGTGGCATCCCTGTAACTGCCCTGGCACTCTCGCCGAGCGAGTCCGACGCTTCTTTCTGGCGGCCCGGGCGGTCTGGAACTGGACGGCCGGGAACCCTGCAACGGGGCATCGGGGTACGTACTCCGGTGAACCGCCGGAACCCGGCGAACAACCTGTCACTGAACTTCGGCCGCGGGCGGATGGGCTGGGAGCAATCCCCGATGCTGACAAGGCTGCACCGATCGCGCCCGTGACCTTCCTGCTGCCCGGCGTGTTGTCGTGGCCCCGGGATTACACTTCATCACTGCTCTCAGCGCGTCCTGCCGGATCGTTGAACATCGAACTTGCCACCCACCGGGCATGGAAGGGCGGCCGGGGGTGTCACCAGAGGAGTGCGCGCGAAGTCCCAGTCCTGCTCGTGGGCATGCTCGCGACGCCAGTGCGTGTCCATGCAGGGATTGGGCCCCCTACGTTCGGGACACCGCGAGGGACGACCGAGGTCACCCGGTGGTTGCTGCATCTGCCATCGCGTTGAAGCGCGAGATCGCGGCATCGACCCGGTGCATCTCGGCGCGTGTGCCCATGCGAAGGGGCGTCTGGTGGCGCCTGCCGCTGGCCATCGCGACGAAAATGGTGCCGACGCGGGGCGTGTTGGTGCCGATGATTCCTGCCGCGAGGTAACCCGCCGGGCTTCCGGGCCTGACATCCATCACGCCTGCGCATGCTCCGGCGAGCGGCCCGAGATGAACATCGCTCCAGAACTTCCTGGCGTAAACCTCGCCGTGCTTTACCACAACGCCGAGAAGAGAGAAGTCCACGACGCTCGCGGCGACATCCGCGCGCGCCCGCTCTTGCTTGATCTGCGCCGCCACCTGAGCCGCTCGCTGCCTCGCGTCCACCTCAGTCCTCCCGCTACGCCTCAACAAGAATCAGCCCGCAGGCCTGGCGCTGGCCCAGGAAGCCGAGCAAGCCCCGCGGCTCGGTCACGTTCGAGCCGGGCCGGGGTGAGCAGCTAGGAAATGAGGGCAGCCGTTCGGGCCGGGAAATCGACAATACGCGTATCCCGGGGCAGCAAACCAGCCAACCGCAATGACTCCAGTACCGAACCCCCGGTGAACCTGATCCGGGCCCGGGGCGTCTAAGCAGGCGAATGCTCTCGGGCATGCGGGGGGGTGGGTGCCGGGGACCGGCCGCGGGTCGGGCTGGTTCCCGGCGCTTATTGTCGCGGGCGGCGGAGCAGTCGCGGTAACCATCGGGACCTGGCGCTGGCGGCTGCTGTCTGAGGGCAGTGCTGGCGGAGTGCGGCGAGGATCGCGGTTGCGGCCGAGGTCGCGGTGGCGATCCCGTATCCGTAGCCGCAGTCCGGGATCGTGCAGGCCCAGTCATCACCGGCGCGCCAGTACGCGGCGGGGGTGCCGTGCACCGGGCAGCAGACCGCCGAATCGCTCACACGGGCAGAATGCACCATGCCCCGGGCATCCATGCATTCGGGTCTGCATACACACTCCGGGAGCAGCGGCAGCCGCCGCGGCGGGCTGTGGCCGCCTGGATGTGAGGCGCGTCATACCGGGATGATCCGGCGGCACTGGCGGAGTTACCCGGGTTGACGGCCGGCGTAGCGCGTTGCGCAGGCGCCCTGTCCCGGCCGTGCCGCCGCGCGCCCCCGTGACGCGGCGGCCGGGGAGCCGGACGGGTCCTCCCGCGCCCGGCTCCCTGCCCCGCAGTGGTCTTGCCGCGGCGGCGGCGGCCCGGGATGCCCCCCGGATCCCGGGCCCCGCCGCCGGCTACCGGGAGAGCCGCACCGCCCCCCATGTAGCGGGTGCACTCGATCCCGGTCACGCCCGTGCAGCGCGTGAACCTAGTAGAACGCGGGGCGCGTGGAGGCCGCGTGGAGGCGGCGTGCAGGCCGTGTGGAGGTAAGGGCATCCTGACCTGGGCTTCCGCGGGCTGCTGCCTGCCATTCAGGTCATATAGGCACATGGTTATCGCGCGGCGTGCCGGTGCCGGGCGCCGGGTCCGGGGGTGCCTAGCATCGGGGCGTGGGGATCTCCGGGGATGAGACGCTGGACCGGATCGGGGTGCTGCGCCGGCAGGCCGTGACCGAGCGGAACCTGGCCGCCGCCGCGGCGGCGGCGAATGACCACGAGGCGCAGGCGGTGCATGCGCTGGCGGCAGAGATCGCCGCACTGCGGGCGGACGGCCTGCAGGCGTGGCTGCGGGCCGGTGACCCGGGCGTGCCGCGGCCGCGGATGGTCAATGTGTTCGCCGCCGTGCTGGGCACGCCGAGCGTGGCGGCGGTGCTGTGGTTCGGCCAGGACAGCCAGTGGACGCGACTGTCGGCATCGGACCCCGATGGGCAGGCGGCCTGCGAGGCCGAGACGCTCACCGGGCAGGGACCGGCCACCTGCGCGTGGCGGACCGGGCGTCCCTGCGCCGCGTCCCCGGCGCAGATCGCGGCCCGCTGGCCGCTGTACGCCCACGCTATTGCCGGGCTGGGGCCGGCCGCGGTCGCCGCGGCGCCGCTCGGCCCGGCAGACCGGCCGCTGGGCGCGATCTGCGCCCGCTACCAGCACGGCACCGGCCCGGAACAGGTCACCGCGACCGCGGCAGCGGCGACCCGGCTGATGCTGCACCAGGCCGGGAACATCGGCCGGCTCCTGGCCCGCGACGCCACCCTGACCGCCGTCCACCGCGCCGCCGGGCTGATCGCCGTGCAGGCAGGCTGCACCCCGGAGCAGGCCCGCAGCCTCCTCGCCGCCTGCGCGTTCGCCAGCGACGTCCCCCTCGCCGAGGCCGCCGAGGCCGTGCTGAACGGCGACATCAGCTTCGGGCAGAACCAGGCCGGCGACCAGGCACCCGGCCGTGAGGACAAGCCCGGGTGAGTCACGCCCCACGGCGCCCTACTAGGCGCCCGCGGGCCGCTGGCCAAGGGCCGCGTGGCCGCCGCCGATGTGCTCGTGCAGCGCCGCAAGGGCCTCGCCCCAGCCCTGGTGCGGTCCCCGGACCGCAGATGGCAGGCGATCCGCGCAGGCCGGGCACAGGACCAGGACCCGGCCCGTCACCGCGCCGCCGGCGTCCCGTTCCGGGACGGCACGCGCCGTGCCCCGATCATGGCCCGGCACGCCATGCAGATCAGCCATGACCGCAGTGTCGCGCGCAGCCGCCGCGCCGGCAGGTGCTTTACGCGCTCTTAACCCGCGCCAGCGCGACATAAGCGTCCCGCGTCCCCGGCCGGGGCAGCCGCGTCCAGCAGGGCCGCGACCAGGTCGGCCTGCCGCTGACTGAGCGGGGGCGCCGTCCGGCCGAGTTCGCGGGCAGCGGCGCGGATCTCATCCAGCGTGCGGCAGACGCGATCCGCGGGGCGGATGGTCACGGACCCGTTCTCTGGCATGGTCCTATCTTCGCCCCGGGCCGGGCACGCCATCCTCAGCGCAGCCAGATCCCGGCCGCCACCGCGATCGCGGCCAGTAACGCGCACGCTGCGGCAGTCAGCGCGACCACGGCGGGATGGGGCGGCTTGCGGTGCATCGGCATCTCCTACCCGCGGCAGCCTGCATGTACCCATGCAGACCGCCCGGATGCCCGGGCATGACGCGGGGTACGGTGAAAAGCGCCAGCCTTCCTGGCGATCAGCCAGCCCCGGACCGGATCCCTGTCGGCCGGCCGGGGCTGGCTGTATCGCGGTCAGGCGTGCCGGAGGTCGCCGAGGAATCGGCCGAGCGCCCCGGCAGCGGACCGGAGCAGGTGCAGGCTTCCGGTCACAAAGCTCGCAGCACCCTGCGGATCGGTGGCCAGGTAATAGACCGCGAACGCGATCGCGGCCCAGCCCAGGATCTTCCTGAACATGGCTTCCTTCTTCCGGGTCAGAGCCTGCGGCCGATGCGGGTGCCGAACGGCCCCGGGACCGAGATCCAGGGTCCGCGGACCGAGGACCAGTAGAGGTTCACGCCGCGGTGCCCGCGTGCGCGGCCGTGCCGGTAGTTGGCGTGGGAGTGGCCGAGGTGGAACGCGGCGTAGATGGCGATGGCGATGATGATGACGGCGGCCATGAGGGTCTCCTAGCGGGTGCGGGCGGGTACGCGGCGACTGGTGGTGGCGGGCTGGCTGCGGTGCCGCTGGGCGGCGGCGTGCCAGGTGCGGATCGGGGCGTTTGCGGGGATGTGCGGGAGCGGGTCGCCGGGGTGCCAGGACCGGCCGCCGGATCGGACCAGCAGGACGATCCATGCGGCGCCTCCGCCGGCGAGGACGGCGATCAGGATCCAGACGATGAGCAGCGGGGTCATGGCTTGCGGGTCCTCTCATGCCGGATGAGCCAGTAGGTGCGGTGGATCAGGGGTGCCAGCAGCCGGGGGGCGCGCCCGGTGGCGGAGCAGCGGCGGCAGGGGCGGATGCGGTGCCGCCACCGGGTGCGGGTGACCCGCTCGCCGGCGCAGCGGGGGCACCGCCTGGTCGGCCTGGCGAGCGCCAGGGCCACGTATCCGGCGGCCAGGGCGAGCAGGACCAGGACGACCAGGCCGGGGCTGAGGTGGCTAGCCAGCAGCGGGGGCAGCGCTAGCAGCCCCGGCCGCATACCCGGCCGCGAACCCGGCCGACTCGCCGTCCATGTAGCCGCGCCAGTACCCGGCCTGGATGCCCTCCTTGTAGACCCGGCACGGGAACCTCGGGCAGTCCGGGTCGGTGCAGTCGCGGTAGTCGTGTTCCTCGGTTCGCCGGGCCATACATCGTCTCCGTCTAGGCCGGCCCGGGCCGGGCAGTCCCGGCCGCCGGGCTGGTGGTGCGGAACACCGCAGGCCAGCGGCCATGCGGGGTGTTCCGCGTGTTCCGGCCGGACCGTGTTTGCGCTGGTGGCGGCGTGTTCCGCCAGCGGAACGGTCCTCATGACGTGACCGCCTCGACCGCGGCCCGCTCGCAGCCCCACCCGGCCGCGCCGCCGGGCTCGCGGAGCTTCTTCACCGGCACGCCGAGCGCCCGGAGCTGGCTCGCCACGGCCTCGGTGGTCAGGTCCGAGTACACGCCGGGCAGCGTCTCGGCGAGCCGGGCCGCGATGGTGGCGGTGTAGAGCTTGGCGTCCGTCCCGAACACGGTCAGCACGTCCGCCGCGAACGAGCGCGGAGCCTCGGTGCCGTCGTGCTCGCCGAGCGCGTACCCGGACAGCACGCCCGCGGCCGAGCGCATCGCCCGGGCGCGGGCGGCGATCTTCTCCGTGGCCGGCAGGTCCAGGTAGTACGTCCTGGCGATCTGCGGGTCGCCGTCCGCCTTCAGCCAGCCCAGCCCGGCATCGGTCTTCGCGCGGAACGCCGTCGCCTTGTACCCGTTCTTGTAGCTCGACGTGCCCAGCACGATGTCGTTCTCCACCTGGCCCGGCACCCGCAGGCAGAACCGGGAGGAGACGTTGCCGCTGATCGCGGTCGGCAGCGACGTGGCATCCGGCCGCTGGGTCGCGAGCACGAGCACGATCCCGTAGGCCCGGCCGAGCCGGATCACATACGCGGCATCCGCGGCGGCCTCGCTGCCGTGCTCGGGGTGCATGAACAGGTTCTGCACCTCATCGAAGACGGCCACGATCGGGCGGAGCCGCAGCCCGCGCTGGGCGGCCAGCTCGCGCGTCACCTTGCCGTCCGGCCGCTGCTCCTTCGGAACCTTCTTCAGCACGGCGGAGCGGCGCTCCAGCTCGGCGCGGAGCATCCGCAGCGAATCCGCGCTGTACCGGATGGAGTCATCGTCCAGGCCGGAGACGTACCGGTGGCAGACCTGCGCGAGCGGCTCCAGGTCGCCCTTCCCGGCGTGCTCGTGAATCCAGACATCGGCGACCGGATCGAGCGCGGCGCCGCACGCCAGGACCCGGACCGCTGAGGTCTTGCCCTGGCCGGGCATGGCGCCGACCAGCCAGTTCGCCTCGAACACCGGGACGGTCACGGGGCGGCCGCGGGGGTCGGTGCCGAACGGCAGCGCGGCGAACACGTCGGCCTGCCCGGAGCGGGCGAGCGGCCACGCCGGGGGCCTGGTCTTGGCGAGGTCCTGGTATCCGATCCACAGCCGGAGCCGGCCTTCGTGCTCGGTGGCGACTGGCTCGGGCCAGGTCGCCGACAGCGGCCTGCGGAGGCCGGATGCGAGCTGGTCGCGGCGGGCGACGATCATCCCGGCGGTGACGCCATGCGGCAGGTCCAGGTCGCAGCCCCACCCGGGTCCGTCGCGGTGCACGTCGGTGATGAACCGGATGCCCTCCCCGGTGCGGATCGCCTCGTTGATGCCGGCCAGGCCGAGCGCGCCGAGCGCGCGGGTGATGATCTGCGGGGTCGGCGTCTCATACGCCGGGGCGACCACGGCGGCGCGGATGACGGGCCTGCCGTCGGGGCGGCCGTGCCGTGCCAGCACGATCACGGCGGCCAGGCCGACGGGTATCCATGCCTGCCACGGCACGGTCAGCACCGCGGCGGTCAGCACGGCGGCGACCGTGATCAGGACGGCGGCGATGATCCGGCCCCGCGCGGCCCTGGTCTTCAGTCCCTGCTGGTGGGCGCGCATCGCCTCCTGATGGCCGGGACGCCCGGCGGCGACCGCCTGGGACTCCAGCACCCAGCCGTGCGGCCAGTGCCACCACCGCACCGCCCGGCCCGTCAGCCGGCCGGCGCCGCGGACCGCGTGCCACAGGGTCAGCACCAGGTAGAACGGGGCGCGCAGCCCGTGGTAGCGGGCCCGGTGCCAGGCCAGCCCGACGTGGAACCGGGCCGTGGCCGGCAGGTTCGCCCGCTGGAGCGCCGGCGGCACGATAGGACGTCGCTGCGGGACCGGCGTCGTGTCGATGTAGGCAGCGCTGCCCTGGTCCAGGTCGGCGGCGCTGGCCGCCTGGTCTGCGCGGAGCGGGACAACTTCAGCGTCCCGGTGATCATGAGTCGTATCGGCTGACATGCTGAATACCTCCATTGCGGTGGAGGCCACGCCCGGCGCCGGCCTTGGACAGCATCAGCGCCGGGCGTGGCGCTTACTGACTGGCCGTCGTGAGCGACGCCAGATGGTCATGGATCTGCCGGCCGCGGTCCTGGCCGACATGCAGGGCGGAGCGGATCTCGCGGATCGAGGGGACCGCTCCCGAGGCGAGCACCGCGGCGAACTCCCGCTCGGCGTCCTCGGCGGTCACGGGAGCGGCCTGGGACCGCTTCCCAGGAGCAGTGCGGGTGCGGGTGGGGGTGCGCTCCCCGCGCGCTCCCCGCGCGCTCCCCGGGTGCGCCCCGAATGCGGGTGCGAGAGCGGCGGCAGACGCACTCCCGGGCGCACTCGCGGGTGCGGGCCAGGTGCGCTCCCCGGGTGCGCTCTCCGGATGCTCCCCGGGAGCGCGCAGCAGGTGGGTGAGAGCGGCGCCGAAGCCGAGCGTCACCACCGGCAGGCACGCGACCAGGACCACGACCGGCCATGGTGCGCGGTGCGCGTGCGCCGCGGCGAGCAGATGGAAGATCACCTGCCCGGTCATCCCGAGGACCAGGGCGCCGATCGCGGACCTGCGGGCGAATGTCTGGGCGCGGGCTGGTACCGCGGCCGGAGTCAGCCACGCGCCCAGCGCGTAGGCGCCGTAGGCCTCGATGCCGACCGGCAGGGTGATCGCGGTGTTCAGGTGCCAGGCGACGATGCCGGGGAGCGGCTCGACCAGGCCGAAGCCGCACATCGCGCCGAGCCCAACCCACCCGGACCAGATCGCGACCGCTGCGGGCGCCGCGATCAGGAACAGCGGCCAGCGCGGCACATGGCGGGTCGCGGTCACGATGCACCTCCGGGAAGCAGCCGCAGCGCGGGGCGCGGCGGATCGGACGGCGGGGCCAGCGCGGCCCACGCCTGGTCGTAGGCGCTGATCCGGGCCTCGGCCAGCAGGAGCCTCCGCTCGAGGTCGGCCACGCGGGCGACCAGCGCCGCGGCGGCCGGCCCGGTCACGACTCGCCGCCGATCCGGCGCGCAAGGGCCCGGAACTGCTCGGCCAGGTCGACGTCGTCGGCATGCTCGTCGCACGCGCCTGCGTCGGCCGTCTGGCAGGGCTCGCACCACTGTCCGGCGCGCTCGGCGCGGTAGGTCGCGGCGTCGGTGAGTGCGGCCAGGAGCAGGCGGCGGTCCCTCGGGGTGACCAGCAGCCCGGCAGGCGGCGCGGGAGGCTCACCGGACCCGTTTAGCCAGGCGACCCGCTGCGCGGCGTCCTCGCGGCTGTCGTGGTCGCTCTCGGGGTCCCACTTGCCGTCCGGGGTGTAGCTCCCGACCGTCCACAAGCCGGGCTCGGAGCGAATGTAGGTGTAGGTCACCAGGCACCTCCGGTCTGCTCGTCGGCGGCCTCGCGGAGCACCTGAAGCGCCTGCGCGGCGTTCTCGTCCTCGCACTCGGCGCACCAGTCGTTGCCTTCCGGCGCGGGCTGGCCGCAGCGCTGGCAGCGGTTCCCGGCCGCGCGGGTGATCCAGGACGCGATCACCGCGACGGTGTGCGGCTCCCACTGGGCCAGCCACGCGGCGATCCGCTCGTCATAGGCGCCCAGCTCGACGCCAGCGGCCTCGATCGCCTCGCACAGCAGCCGGTGGTTGTGCGGGGCCATCTTCCCGGCGCCGGGGTCGCGGTCGAACGCCGCGTAGACCTCGCGGACCGCGGGAAGCTCGCGGGCCTGCTGCTCGGTGTCGAACGGGCCGCTCATGCCGCCCGCCCGGTGAGCTGCTCGTCCACGACGGCCCACTTCGTGATGACGACCAGGCGGACGATCACGGCCTTCAGGTCCTCGCGGGCGATCGAGTGGTCGGTGTAGGCGGCAAGCCAGCGGCCGAGGTGGTCGCCGCGCTCGGTGCACGGCTGACCAGAGCGGGCCCGGCACAGCCAGCAGGGACGCAGGCGGACGGTGACGGCCGGGTCAGGAGCGCCGGCTACGCCGGGTGACTTCCTCTGGGGGATGATTGGAGCCACGATCTTTCCTCTCTCGGATAGGGGATGGATCCAGGGCTCTCGGGGTGGTGATGCACCTCGGGAGCCCGACTTGCTTCAGGGCATGCGAAAGCGGCGCAGCGCCAGTGTCGGCGTGCGCATAAGAGAGATAGGTGAGCGCCGCTGTGCGGACTTTGTGCGTGCCAGGGGCGCTAGAGGAGATGTCCAGCGGTTCCCCGGTCCGGATGGACCGGGGAAAGCCGCTGGTCAGAGAGCGGAGGCTCGGGGATTTGAACCCCGGATGGGCGTGAACCCAAACCGCATTAGCAGTGCGGCGCCATAGACCGGACTAGGCGAAGCCTCCTCGGCGCTGCGGAGAGCCCGCGCGGGGATCTCACAGTACCGTCAGCCGCGGTCGCGCCGCATCGCCTTAGGGCCTGCTGGCCGGTGAGCGCCGGGGCGTGAACCGCGGCACTAGGGTACCGGCAGCGGGCGGGCCGCCGCAAAGCAGCCGGCCACCCGGCCGCGCCGGTGCCCGGACCGGTTCAGCGCGCCTCGACCACCTCGTAGTCGCCGCGCGCGTAGGCCTCCCTGATCCTGGTCTTGGCGAACTTGCCGACGCTGGTCTTCGGCACCTCGCTGATGAACGACCAGCGCTCGGGAAGCTGCCAGCGGGGGACCTGGCCGGCCAGGAAGTCCCGCAGTTCCACCGCCGTCGTCGTGGCGCCCGACGCCAGCACGATCGTGGCCAGCGGCCGCTCGCCCCAGCGCTCGTCGGGCACCCCGATCACGGCCGCCTCGATCACGTCCGGGTGGCCCATCAGGGCGTTCTCCAGTTCCATCGAGGAGATCCACTCACCACCGGACTTGATCACGTCCTTGGCCCGGTCGGTCAGCGTGACGTAGCCGAACTTGTCGATGGTGCCCACGTCTCCGGTTCGCAGCCAGCCGTCCCGGAACTTGGCAGGGTCGTCGTCCTGGTAGTACGCGCCGGTGATCCACGGGCCGCGGACCTCAAGCTCACCGACTGCGACGCCGTCGTGCGGCAGCGGCACCTCGTCGTCCCCGATCAGCCTGGCCTCGACGTCGCAGATCAGCCTGCCCTGGGTGTCCCGGTACTGCCAGGCGTCCTCGCCGGTGACCCCGGCCGGCGGGTGTGCGACGCTGCCCAGCGGCGACGTCTCGGTCATCCCCCAGGCCTGCACGATCGTGACGCCGGTCTCCTTCTCATACGCCTCCATCAGCGCGTGCGGCACCGCCGACCCACCGCAGGCCACGATCCGCAGCGAGCTGATGTCGCCGCCGTGCGCGCGCAGGTGCTGGAGCAGGGCGTTCCAGATGGTCGGCACCGCCCCGGCGACGGTTGGCCGCTCGGCCTCGATGAACCGCACCAGCGGCGCGGGGGCCAGGAAGCGGTCCGGCATCAGCAGGCTGGCTCCCGCCATGTAGGAGGCGTATGGCAGGCCCCAGGCGTTCGCGTGGAACATCGGCACGACCGGCAGCGCCCGGTCATGCCCGGCGATGCCGAAGACACCGCCGGAGTTGACCGCCATCGAGTGCAGGTGCATCGACCGGTGGCTGTACACGACGCCCTTCGGGTGGCCGGTGGTCCCGCTGGTGTAGCACATCGCCGCCGCCGACCGCTCGTCCACGTCGGGCCAGGCGAAGGTGTCCGACTGGGCGGCGAGCAGATCCTCATAGGAGTGCACCTCGCGGCCCGGGCCGGCCAGCGCGGCCACCTGGGCGGGGTCTGCCTCCGACGCCGCGCCGGTGACCAGGACGTGCCGGATCGTCGCGGCGTGCGGCAGCACCTGCGCCAGCAACGGCACCAGACTCGGATCCACGATCACGACCTCGTCGCCGGCGTGCGTGGCGATGTAGCCGATCACCTCGGGCTCGAGCCGGATGTTGAGCGTGTGCAGCACCGCGCCCATCGACGGGATGGCCAGGTAGGCCTCGAGATGCTCGGCGTTGTTCCACATCAGCGTCCCGACCCGCTGATCGCCGTCGATCCCGAGCGCCCGCAGCGCGTTCGCGAGCCTGGCCGACCGGGCCCCCGTCTCCGCGAAACTCTGGCGGCGGCTGCCATCCGCGGTGCAGGTGACCACCTCCCGGTCACCATGCACGCTGCTGCCGTATTGCATGATCCGAGTTATCGTCAGCGGGACATCCATCATCGTGCTGCGCACGGCTAACCTCCTGCATCGTGGGCCAAGTTCCCGGTTAGCGGCCGGTCCGTATCGGCGGGCACGCCGCACATGCTTATGGGGTGGATAGTCCCACGTTGCCGTCCGTACGTCACCAGTACACGACCTCGGCGCGGCTCACTCGGGCAGCAGTCCCGCGTCACCGCGCAACTTGGCCACCGCCCGGGAGACCGTGCTCTTCACGGTGCCCTGGCTGACCCCGAGGACGTCGGCGACCTCGGCCTCGGTCATGTCCTCGAAGTACCTGAGCAGCACTGCGGCCCGCATCCGCTGGGGAAGCCGGTCGATCGCACGCCGCAGCGAGTCGTGCAGGTCGCTGTCTCCGGCGTGATCGGCGACCGGCCGGTCCGGGATCTCGTCGGTCGGGAACTCCTCCAGGCGCCGCTTGCGCCACCACGAGATATGCGTGTTCACCATCGCTCGCCGCACGTAGCCGTCCAGTGCGCCCAGGTCCTCGATCCTGGCCCAGGCCTGATAGGTCTTGGCCAGCGCGGACTGCACCAGATCCTCGGCGTCGGCCAGGTTCCCGGTCAGCAGATAGGCCGAGCGCAACAGGGCACGACCCCGGGTCGCGACGTATTCGCGGAACTCGGCGTCGCGCTGACCGCCGGAATCCCGGCCCGGTCCGCCGGACGGAACCCGGGCCAGCAGATCCGATCGCACCACCGGATCGAGGTCCGCACCGGATCCGGCGGTCTGCACCGCGATCGCCGTCCGCAGGGCGACCCAGACCGCGGCTACCTCCCGCTGACGCGGCACCACCTGCCGGTCACCCTCCTGCCGATCCTGCTCCTGACCGGCGGGCCCGTAGTCGATCCGCAGCCCGTGATCTCGGGCGTGCCCGGCGTTCTGGTCAGGCGCGGCCATCCCGGCCCGCGCGGGGGCGTCGGCCCGCGGCCGCGCCGCGTTGTCGTCTGGCCCGCTGCCCCCGGCGCCGACGGCCCGCCCGCGCCCAGCCAGATCCTCGTGATCGCCCCCGACGCCCACCACTCAACGGTACCCGCGACACTCCGTTAAAGTCCGCCACCCTTGGTAGCCCGTCGCGGGTCTGTACGATATCGCCGGAAGGTGGATCTCAGCCCGTTCTGCCCCCACTAGTGTCCCGGTCAATCTTGACGTCCGACGGATCACGGAAACCGCTTGACGTGGGGGCGGTTCGCTCAGCATGGTCGAGATTCTGAAACGTGTATGGCCATCCGAGAGCTGGTGCGCACCTTGAGCCCATCTGGCGTGTGCTGCGAGCGGTGCCCCGGCGCGACCACCGAGAACACCCGCCACATCACCAGACGCCGACTTCTCAAGGCCGCCGTGTTCCAGCCCCAGGCGACGTCCGCGTACCCCGGCTACCCGCCTGGCGCGGGCCGCCAGCCCGACGGCCCCACGCTCGCTGGCCCGCTGCTCAGCGGCCCGCCGATCGACGACTCCCGGTCCGCTGACCTGTACCGCACCGTATCCGGTCAGATCATCGACGTCAGCCCGCACGTGATCACGATCGGCGACTCCGCCGGGGAACGGCGGTTCGCGCTGACCGCCGCCGCACGAGCATGGCGCGGGTCGGCCACCGAGCCGGCGGCGCTGCACCCCGGCGATGAGGTCGTGATCAGGCTGCTGCGCGGCCGGCCATCGGTCGCCGACCGGGTATGGGCCAACCTCGGCCGGGTCACCGGCACCATCACCGTGCAGCGCCGGGACTACCTAGTCGTCACCGAGGGCGCGACGCGCCGGCAGCAGGTGGTCGTGATCCCGCCGTATGCCAGCAGGCGGGTCGAGGTCCGCTTCCCCACCCTGCGGCCCGGCTACCTGCTTGACCTGATCGGCATCCGCCGGGCCGACTACCTCGAGGCGATCATCCCGGCAACGTCGCAGCCGACCTACCGGGCCGACATGCCGCCGGTCGCCCGGCAGTACACCGGCCGGATGTCCGACACGGTCTCCGGCTCGGCTGTGTGGCACGACAGCGCCGAGGAGCCCTACGGAGTCCTCGGCGTCCTCTATCCGGCGGTGGACCCGGCGACCGGCTGCGCGGAAGATGCCAGCGCCGGGTGCCGGCCGGGCGAGGCCCACGCAGTCCGCGACCTGCCGTACCTGGCCGTCGGGAGCATGCTCAACGTGCGCAACGAGTGCGCCGGGATGGCCTGGACGCTTCCGGTCACCGGCTGCGCGCCGGTCGCCCGGCTGTTCAACGACCGGTGCGTGACTTGCCAGCCATCACCGCGCGGCCGGATCGCGGACCTGACCATGGCCAGCTTCATCGCCCTCGGGGGCGAGCCGGAGACCGGCTGCTTCAACGCGACGCTGGCGATCGGCCGATGATCACCTTCATCAACGAGCTCGGCTACGTTCAAATCCCGGTGCTCGCGGCCGTGATGCTCGGCGCCTCGGCGGCAAAGGGCCTCCGGGCGCTCTGGTACCGCTCGCTCAGCGCGATGGGACCCGCTGTGCTCTTCCCGGTGCGCGCGCGCCGATCGCTCGCGGTCCTGGAGTGCGTGATCGAGTCGCTGCTCGGCGCCGGGCTGATCCTGACATCCGGCCGACTGGGCAGCGGGCCGCCCGCCGAGCTGATCAGGCTCGCCACCGGCGCCTTCTTCGTGATCGCGACACTGGCCCTGATCGAGATGCGCAACGTCCGGCCTGACATGGGCTGCGGGTGCTTCGGCGAACTCAGCTCGGGGCCGATCACTGGGCGCAACCTGGCCAGGTCGGCGCTGCTCGCGGCCGCCGCGATCGGGGCGACGGGGGTGCCGCCGATCACGCTGCCGCGCACCGGTGGTCAGTACGCCGCCGTGCTCGCGTTGTTCCTGGCCGAACTGGCGGTGATCGGGGCGCTGTCCCCTGAGGTCCGCGAGGTACTGATCCGGATCGGCTACTCGGCGCCGTGCGAACTGCGCGTCCTGACCCCCGAGCAGACCCTCACGGCGCTCCAGCGGACCGCGCAGTGGCGCAGGCACGCGCACCTGATCGCCGATGAGCGGCCAGCCGACATATGGCGCGAGATGTGCTGGCGGTACGTCGCCTTCGCCAGCAGCTACCCCGAGCGGGACGCCCAGGTGGTGTTCGCCGTATACCTAGAGCACCGCCGGCCGGCCGTCATCTCTGCGCTCGTAGACGTTGGCACCGGCGCGGTGCTGCCGTGGCCCGCCGCAGCCCCGCGGCCTAGGGTCACGGCCCGGCCGGTGCTCGACGCGCCCGCAGGCAGCCAGCGGCGGCGACGGCGCTACGCGCCGGTGCCGATGCCGGGTGCGGAGGTCGAGTGGCCGGTCAGCCAGGTCCCGGGAACCTCGTCGGTCACCACCTATCGGCGTCCCGCACATCCGCGCCCGCTGCCCGACCGGTGGCGGCTGCGGATCACCAGGATCGCCCGCGCGACCGGCCCGCTGTCGTCGCGGTCGCAGGGCGACCAGCGGGCCGGGGCGGTGCAGCCTTTAAGCCTCCTGGACCGCTACCCGGCACTCCGGCTGCCCTTTATGGCGCTGCGTTGGGCCCCGATCCGGCAGCCCGCGCGCCTTGTGCTCAGCCGCTCTGCCGCTTTCTTGGAGTCTCTACTAGAAATCGTAGAAACTCCAATAGAAGCCCAGACCGAGGTCCAACGGGCTCAGCGACAACCGTCTGCGGCAGCGGTGCTCCCGGCGCATGACATCAACCCGCTGGCGGTCGGCGCGGCAGCGGCGCACGGAGCGGGATCCGGGCCGGACGCCTGAGTCACCCCGGCGAGTGCGTTATCGCCCCGGGTCTATCCGGGCTGGGTCCTCAGGAACCGCCCGAAATGCGGCACCGTGAAGGCGATCAGGCCGCGCTCGGAACTGTAGATCAGCCCCTTCTTGATCAGGCTGTCCCTGGCCGGTGACACGCTGGACGGCTTGCGGCCGAGTTCCTCGGCCACCTGCGCGGTCGGCACCGGGTCGTCGCCGAGCATCGCCATCGCTCGCATGTACTCGCGCTCGGCCGGGGTGGCCCGCTCGTAGCGGCTGCCGAAGAACCCGATCGCAAGCTCGCCCGCCGCGATCGGCGCCGCGACCGCCACATCCGCCGGGGTGACCGGGCTGGACGTCGCCACATCCCAGGTCACCTTGCCGTAGGCCTGGACGAAGTACGGGTACCCGTCGGCCGCCGCGTATAGCGCGTCCAGCGCCTGCAGGTCGAAGTCCGCGCCCTCCCGACGGGCCGGCGCCAGCAGGGCGACATCGGACGACTGCCGGTCCAGCCGGTCGATCGGCACATAGCGGAACAGCCGCTCGGAGTAGCTCTTGCTCGCCGAGAGCACCGACGGCAGGTGCGGGAGTCCGGCACCGACCACGATCAGCGGGCCGTTGTTCTGCGACAGCTCATGACAGGCCGCGCACAGGGCCGACACGTCCGGCGCCGGGACATCCTGCATCTCGTCGATGAACAGCGCGATCCCCACGCCCAGGTCCGCTGCCACGCCGGCCGCGTCGGTCAGCAGTTCGGTCAGGTCGATCTCCAGGTCACCGGAGTCGGCCCGGCCCCGCGCCATCGGCACGTCGATGCCAAGCTGGCTGATCGCGCTGCCCTTGGCCGCCTTCGGGTCCCTGGCCAGGAACGCCTTCAGCACGCCGAGGAAGTCATCCACCCGGTCCGGCGCCCGGTGCCTCGGCGCGATCTCCCGGATCGCCATGTGCAGCGCGCTGCCGATCGGCCGCCGGATGGACTGGTCCGGCCGGGCCTCGATCTTGCCGGTCCCCCACAGCCGCTGCATCGCCATCGACCGGAACGAGTTGAGCAGCACCGTCTTGCCGACGCCGCGCAGTCCGGTCAGCACGATGCTGCGCTCGGGCCGGCCGCGGGCGATCCGCTCGAGCACCACCTCGAACTGGCCAAGCTCGTTGTCGCGCCCGGCGAGTTCGGGGGGGCGCTGGCCGGCTCCTGGCGCATACGGGTTCCGCACGGGATCCATGGCATAGGAGCATATGAGGCGGTCTAACTGTGACCCTAGATACGGATAGATAATGCTCGACCGGCGTGTCGCGGTGCGGCGCGACCGGGAGCTAGCCGGGATGCGCGGCGGAATCCGGCTGGTCGTGCGAACCGTCACTGAGCCGGCTCAGGTAGGCGTTGTAGGCGGCAAGCTGAGCGTCGTCCTCGTCGATGTCCACGCCCGCCGGGGCGACCCCCGGGGTCACCGTCGCCCGCCGGACCGACTCCAGCCAGCCATGCGACCTGGAGGCGAGCCGGGTGTCGGTGCTCCACATCACGAAGATCACCATCATCAGCAGGAACATCAGGGCGTCCCCGCCGATCCACATCATCGCGCCGCCCGCGTGCAGGTCGCCCACCACGGTCCCGGCCCAGGCCGGGCGCGGCCCCGGCAGGACCCCCGGCGTGTTGCGGTTCCCGTAGGTCAGCACCAGGCCGGTGAAGGTGTCCACCGGCATGATCAGGAACAGCAGGATCAGCCTGGTCGGGTAGGACAGCCGCCAGCGGATCGGCTCCGACCCCAGGATCGGCAGCAGGAACAGGTACCCGACCAGCAGGAAGACCACGTGCTCGGCGTCGTGCGCCACCTGGTTGGTCAGCACCAGGTTGGCGATACCGGTCAGGTGGCCGATCACGATCGCGCCCGCGTAGGCGGCGAACCCGACCACCGGCGCGGTGATGAAGCTCACCACCGGGGACCGCAAGACGCGGATCGCCCAGCCGTGCAGCGGGTTCCGGCTC
>JAJYTW010000340.1 GCA_021792855.1 Actinomycetes bacterium | reverse complement strand
CATCGCGGCCCCGTTGGTAGTGCCGGTCCGGCCGGTCTCGCCCGGGTCGGCCCCGGCCAGCAGTGCGTCCAGCGCCCGCCGGGTGGACGGCCCGAGCAGATCGAGCGAGCCCCGGGCTCGCATCGAGTCCTCCCAGGCGAGCAGCGCGGTCGCCAGGCTGCCGACATCGACGCTGCCGCGTCCGTCGATCACCAGTCGGGCGAGGATCACCGCCTGCTCGGTGTCGTCGGTGACGGTTCCGGCCGACAGGCCCGCCGCGAGCGGATGGTCCGGCGGACCTGGGTGGAAGCCGTCGATCAGCCCGCCGTACCGGCTGGCGATCGTGCCCCGGGGCAGCGACTGGGTCGGCATCCCGAGCGCGTCGCCGATCGCCAGGCCGGTCAGCGCGCCGACGGCCCGGTCCCGCACGGTCGGCGGCGACAGCGGCCTCACGGCGCGGTGCCGGTCCCGGTCGCCTGCCCGGCCAGCGCCAGCGCCCGGTCCAGGTCGATCACCTGGATCAGCGGGCCGTACAGGGCCATGACGTCCAGGGCCTTGGCATGGCTATCGTCGTCCACGCCCGCGCAGGCCTCGGCGACGACCCGGACCGGCACTCCGGCGTCTGCGGCGGCCAGTGCGGTGGAGAGCACGCAGCAGTCGGTCGAGACTCCGGCCAGCACCATCGTCCCGCCGCCGACCCGGGCGGCCAGGTCAGGGCCCCACTTGCTGAACGTGGTGGCGTCCACCGTGACGCCCGCCCCGGGCGCGAACTCGGGCACCAGGTCGTAGACCGGCGCGTCCGGTGGCTGCAGCGCGAACGGCCACTGCCGGTAGTAGTCCCGCCAGGCGCCCTGCGGCGCCGCCGGGGCGACGAACCTGGTGAACGTCACCCGCGGCGCGTACGCGCTGGCCAGATCGCGGATCGGGGCCACCACCTGGTCGAACCGCGGGGCCCGCCAGGCGCTGCCGGGATCGCCGAAGATGTGCTGCATGTCGATGACCACCAGGGTGGTCCCGGCGTCCGGGGCGGCACCTCCGGTCACGCCGACACCATGGCGGGCTCGACCGGGGCCGCCTCCTGGGTGCGGATCGTGCCGCGGCCGAACAGCGCGACCGCGAGGAAGCCGATCACCAGTGCGGCCAGCACGCCCAGGTTCGCGTACGCCCAGGCGCCGGTCTTGCCGCCCAGGCCGAACGGCGCGAGCAGGTAGCCCTGCCAGGTCAGCCAGGACGCCGAGGCGTTGGTGACCAGGCCCCAGCCGATCCCGGTGCCGACGATCACGGTGAGCACCGCCAGCCACCGGATGTCGCCGTACCGCCCGGCCGGGTCGAATAGCTCGCGCTCGGCGTAGTCGCGCCGCCGCAGCATGACGTCGGCCAGCATGATCCCGCACCAGGCGGCGATCGGCACTCCCAGCGTGATCAGGAAGCCCTCGAACTGGCCGATGAAGTTGCCCGAGATGAAGACCACGTAGATCGTGCCCAGCGTCATGATCGTGCCGTCGATCAGGGCCGCGACGTACCGGGGGGTCCGCAGGCCCAGGGTCAGCAGGGCCAGGCCCGAGGAGTAGATGTCCAGCACCGACCCGCCGATCAGGCCCAGCACCGCGACGATCACGAACGGGATGAGGTACCAAGTCGGCAGCAGGTTGGCCAGGGCGCCGATCGGGTCGGCGCCGATCGCGCCGCTGAGTTTGGCAGAGGATCCGGCCAGCAGCAGGCCGAAGAACAGCAGCACGATCGGGGCGATGGACGAGCCCAAGGTGGTCCAGCCGATCACGCCCCGGCCGGACGCCCGGCGCGGCAGGTAGCGCGAGTAGTCGGCGGCCGCGTTCACCCAGCCCAGGCCGAAGCCGGTCATCATGAAGACCAGTGCGCCGATCATCTCCTGGATCGACCCGGACTTGACCGCGGACACCGCGGCCCAGTGCACATGGCTGACCGACAGCGCGATGAAGCCGACGGTCAGCACCGCGGTCACGATCGTGATCACAGTCTGCATCCGCATGATCAGGTCGAAGCCCATCACGCCGCCGAAGATGGTCAGCCCGACCACCACGATCAGCGCGATCACCTTGGTGATTGCCCCGCCGCTCCAGCCGAGCCGGTCGAAGACCGTCGCCACCGCGAGGGTGGCCAGGATCACCAGCACGGTCTCCCAGCCGACCGTCAGCAGCCAGGAGATGACCGACGGCAGCTTGTTGCCGCGCACCCCGAAGGCGGCCCGGCCGAGCACCATGGTCGGCGCCGACCCGCGCTTGCCGGCCACCGCGATGAAGCCGCAGAACAGGAACGACACCACGATCCCGATCAGCCCGATGATCGTCGCCTGCCAGAACGAGATGCCGAAGCCAAGCTCGAACGAGCCGTAGCTGAGCCCGAGCACCGAGATGTTCGCGGCGAACCAGGGCCAGAACAGATCCCGCGGACGGCCCTTGCGCTCGGCATCGGTGATGACGTTGATGCCGTTGGACTCGATCTGCAGTGCCCGCGACTCGCTGCCCGTCCCCGGACCGCTCGCGACGCTCGGTGCCTCAGCCACCTCGTGCTCCCTTACTCAGCCTGTGGCTATTGTCCATCTTTCAGGCACGCTGCACAAAGGAGGGGCTAGTGGGTTGAATGAGGCAATTGTGGCCCCCGCGTTCAGTGCCCCCGGAACGCCTCCTCCAGCCACCACGAGCCGCGCTCCGTGGTGACCTTCGCGTCGATCAGCAGCGGCCGGTCCCTGGGTCCGGTCAGCCAGTCCCTGACCGGTGCCAGGTCACCGCCGGACCGCACGGTGATCGCCTCGCAGCCGAAGCCCCGGCCGATGGCCGCGATGTCGGCTGGCGGGAACCGGACGGTGTCCAGCGGATCGCCATCCGGGCCGAAGTGGTGCACCTCGGCCCCGTAGGCCTCGTCGTCATAGATCACCAGCACCATCGGCAGGCTCAGCCGGACAGCGGTCTCCAGTTCACTCGCGCTCATCAAGACCCCGCCGTCCCCGAGTGCGGCGACGGTCAGCCGGTCCGGCCTGGCGATCGCGGACCCGATCGCCGAGCCGAGGCCCAGGCCGACCGACTGGTAGGCCTGGGTGAAGGTGAACCCGTTCTGGTCCGGCACCGACAGGTACATGCTCGGGTAGCCCATGAAGTTGCCCGAGTCGACGGCGACTACCCGGTCGGCGGGCAGCAGGTCGTCCAGCGCGATCGTGAGCGTGCGCGGGTCGATCAGGTCCGCCGTGCTCTCGTCCGGATACGGCACGTCCCGCCAGCGGATCTGCCCGGCGATGCGCTCGCGCAGGCCGGGGGACCGGTAGCCCGCATCGCTGCCGCCCTGGCCGCCCAGCGCCGCCGCCGTCGCGCGT
>JAJYTW010000339.1 GCA_021792855.1 Actinomycetes bacterium | reverse complement strand
GTAGCAGTTCAGCATGGCCGGGCAGCGCGCCGGAAACCGGCCGTCAGGGTCGGGCGAGCCTCTCGCTTCGCAGACATCTTCGTGCCCTTCTCGGAGCGGTCGTGCCGGGCGGCCGTTCTCGTCCCGGACCGTCAGCCGCGGCTGGGAGTAAGTCAGGCAGCCGCCGCGGAATTGGCACATTTGCTGAACCGAAACCTATCGTAAATACCTATAAATCGCCTAGACAACGCATGTCGCGCGGGCCTGGTAATCGGACACCTTGGAGCCGCTTCCCGATTTCTGTAGCCTGGTGACTATGGCGGCTGGGCCGAACTGGGTGGCCCGAGCCTGGCTGGTGTACGCGCTGGCCGGGATCGGCTGGGTGATAGTGGGTGCGGTTGTGCTCGGCGTCCCGCGCGGAGACGGCCTGGTGTTCATCGGACTCGCCTGTCTTGGCATCGGAGCGACTGCCGCGCTGTGGCGCGTCCGCCACGGCTACGGCCTACTCCGCGCGCCGGGACGCTGAACTGTCTCGGCGCCGACCTCATCCGGCTGACTACCGCTCAGCCCGGCCGGCCGCCCTTGCCCAGTCATGACTTGCTCAGTCGTAGCTGGCCTCGATCAGCCAGCGGCCGTCGGATACGACCGCCAGCCAGGCGCTGCCGTCGGCGGCGACTAGCTGGAACCTGGCCTTGCGGCAGGCGTGCTCGGGATCCCACCAGCGCTCGGTGACCGGCCACGGCCCGGTCCAGGCGGTCACGG
Organism: Actinomycetes bacterium; assembly: GCA_021792855.1. Classification (GTDB taxonomy): domain Bacteria; phylum Actinomycetota; class Actinomycetes; order Streptosporangiales; family Streptosporangiaceae; genus Chersky-822. The sequence continues at coordinate 2,586 of JAJYTW010000339.1, read as the reverse complement.
CGAGTGGCCGGCCGCCGTCGACCGACAGCCGGGCCGGGTCGGCGGAGACCAGGCCGCGCCCGGTGACGGTCACCAGGGCGCCGGCCTGGTCGGTCACCATCGCCTGCCGCGGCACCGGGTAGACCGTGCTCGGCGCCGGCGCCGGGATCCGGCCCGGCCAGGGCCGGCCGGCCGGCCGCGCGGGCCTGGCAACCTCACCGAACGGGACCAGCAGGCCCTGCTCCGCCGGGCTCCGGCCGCCGACCAGGACCGGCTGCCGGACCGCGTCATGCCCGAGCATCGCCTGGACCCGGATCGCCGCGCGCGCGACCCGGTCGCTGATCGCCGCGTCTCCCCACAGGCCAAGCTGGCGGCCCTGGGCGTGCACAAGCTGGTCGGGGATCAGCCGCAACGCGACGACCCCGCCGGTCCCGCCCCCGTCGTCAACCGGATCACCGCCCCGGTCACCGGCACCAGGCCAGCCGTCGAGTTGCCAGCGCACCCGCTCGGCCACGGCCAGGTCGGACAGCAGCCCGTCGTGCCGCCACAGCCTGGTGATCTCGCTGCCGTCGGAGCGCGCCACCTCGACCCGGATCCGGACGCAGGTCAGCCCGGCCGCGGACAGCCGGTCGTGCAACTGTCCGGCCAGTGCCTTGGCGGCGAAGACCACCTGCTCGGCCCGGTCGAGCGGCGGATCGAACTCGATCCGGGCGGTCAGGTCGGCCTCCGGCGGGCGGGCGGCGGGCGGACGAGGGTCCAGGCCGCGAGCCAGCCGGTGGCCGAGCACGCCGGGCGGCCCGAACCGGTTCGCCACCTCAGACGCCGGCAGCGCGGCGAACTCCCCCAGCGTCCGGATGCCCAGCCGGGCCAGCAGATCCGCAAGCTCGGGCTCGCCGAGGACGGTGACCGCGCGCGGTGCGAGGTAGGCGGCGGTCCCGCCGGGCGGCACGATCAGCACCGACGCCAGGCCGTCACGCGAGGCGAGCAGCGCGGCGAACATGCCGTCGGCGATCCCGACTCCGCAGTCGAACCCGAGCCGCGTCACCGCCTCGGCGACCAGCCGGCCAAGCTCGTCCTCGCCGCCGAAGTACCTGGCCGGCCCGCGGGCGCCGAACGCGCAGATGCCGGGGCGAAGCACCTCGATCCTCGGGCTGAACCTCTCGGCCGCGTCAATGACCTGCTCGAACGCTCGTGCGTCCGGGACCGCCTGGCCGGCTGTGCCCGCCGATCCTGCCTGCCCGGCTGGCCTGGCTGCCGGACCGGGTCCCGCGGCCCGGTCCGGTGCGTCACCCGGGGGCCAGGCCGGGCAGCGCACGACAAGCACTCGCTGGCCGCGTTGCGCCTGGCGGGTCATCCGGCACTCGCCTCCAGCCAGCCCGGCTCCGGCCGGTCCGCTCCCGGTGCGACGCCGTCCGCGACCGACACCGAGCCGTCCGGCCCCGGCAGCCAGAGCCAGCGGGAGCGTGCCCTGGACCAGTCGCCCCGGCCGTCGGCCGCCACCTGCACCCGGCAGGCCCGCAGCCGCCCGTGTCCCGCGCCGATGCCGAGCCACTCCCTGGCGGTGACGCGCAGCCTGGCCTGCGCGCCGTCCCAGTCCCCCGCCACGAGCAGCACGGCCGCGTGCCGCCGGACCGTCGCCTCGAGCTTGCGGCGCGCCTGGGCAGGCAGCCGGCCGGGCGGGCGGAGCAGGACCAGATCACAGCCGTCGAGCAGGGAGGCGACCACCTGGGGCCAGTTGCCGCCGGGATCGGGAATCAGCAGCAGGCGTTCCAGATCAAGCCCGGCATCGGCCGCCGCCGCGACCCCGAATTCGGGCACGCCGATCGCCGCGCACCAGGCGCCGGAGGCGGCCGGGCCCGCCGCCAGGGCCAGCGGCAGCAGGCTCCAGCCGTCCGTGGCCACCACCGACCCGCGGCGGAACGCGCCGTGCGGCAGCAGATCCGCCAGGGCAGGCAGCACCGGCAGCAGGTCGGCCCCGGTGACCGGGCCCTGCCCCGGGCCGATCTCCCGGCCCGCGCGGACCAGGCCGCCGACCATGAGCCCGGCGACCGCCGCCGTCCCGGGTACCGCCGCGCCAGGGCCAGCCGCGCCAGGGCCAGCACCGGCGACCACGCTTCGCATGAGACCACTATCGAACAAGATTTCGATAAAATCAAGCTGTCTGCCGCGTGTCTCTTAGGCTCGGATACTCCGCCTGACCTGGGGCGCGCCGGCAACGTGTTCGCACAATCATCATGACCCGACCCACCGACAGTCCGGCGGTCTCGTCAGCGCGGTTCGGCGAGCGCCGCCCGTCGCCGGTCCGTTTCGGTGCCGCCGAACGTACTGCGGCGCCTTCGCGGCAAGCCGGCGGCGGGCCCGCAGAGAGGCCGGCGACGGTCCGCAGAGAGCCGACGGCGGGCCCGCAGGGCACCACGCCGATACCCCAGAGGCACGCCAGTTCCAGTAGCCGGGCGACAAATCCCTGCGTGCCGGTTTTACCTATCAAATCTATAGACTTTAATTGATTCGTAACTGGATAGGTCCCTGATCTGGCTTCAGGCAGATTCGGGTATCCAGGGGGTTCCGCTGGCGGCGCGGGTGAGGGCGTCGAGCTTGCTGATGCCG
>JAJYTW010000338.1 GCA_021792855.1 Actinomycetes bacterium | reverse complement strand
CCTTGCCGAAATCCATCCGCGGCTCCGGCGCCCTGGTCACCGTGAACCGCACCCGCGTGGTGTCGAGCAGCAGACGCATCACAAACCACTCCTTCTGTGGTTCTCGCCCCGTTCCCGGGACTGTTGCCGTGGCCGGGAAATGGCCACATCGCCATGACACCCGGCGCAGCGTGATTGCGATACCCGACAGGTGTTAACCGGCCTTAACAGTGCGTGTTAAGACTCGGATATGTCACCGGGATGGTGCATGCTGAATAGGCACGCTTCTCTATCTGTCCGCGCAATTGCGGGAGGCTATTCATGATGAACAGCCAGGTCAGCGCTCTCCGGCGGGCGCGGAACAAGCGCGGATGGTCCCAGGAGCAGGCCATTGTTCGGTTTGAGAATGTAAGCCGCTCGATGGGCATCACCGTGCCCGGGAGGGCGAGTCTGCGAAGCTTGCTGTCGATGTTCGAGAATGACCGGCGACAGGTGCCGGTGCAGTACCGGCCGGTGTTCCGGGAGCTGTACCGGGCAACGGATGAGGATCTGGGGTTCGCGGCCGGGCGGTCCCTGGCGGCGCTGCCGGTGCCCCCGCCGCTCCCGCCGGACCTGCCAGCCCGGGTGTCGGGGGAGATCCTGGGCTACCTGGGCAACGTGCTGGATGAGCACGTCCGGGCCGACACGGTGGTCGGTCCCCGGTACCTGGTGCCGACCGTGCAGAGCCAGATGCCGCTGATCGCCCGGCTGTGCGAGTCCGCGCGCGGAGGTGACCGGCAGGCGGTGCTGGCGATCGCGGCCCGGTACGCGGAGTTCTGCGGCTGGCTGTATCAGGACTCCGGGGACTGCCCGGCGGCGCTGGCCTGGACGAACCAGGCCCTGGACTATGCCCATGAGCTCGGGGATCCGCAGGTTATCGCGTACGCGCTGATGCGCAAGAGCAACATCGCGACCGACTGCGGCGAGCCGGGACACGCCCTCGGGCTGGCGAACGCGGCGCTGGCCACGCCCGGGAGCCTGTCCCCGCGGACCAGGGCGGCGTGCCTGCGGCAGCAGGCCAACGCGCACGCGCTGCTCGCCGAGCGCAAGGACTTCGAGGCCACCGTCGACTTGGCCCTGACTTCCGCCGACCACGACGAGGACCGCGAGGACCTGGCCGTGTACTGCACGCCGTCGTTCGTCGCGATGGAAGCCGGCCTGTCCTGGGTGCGGCTCGGGCAGCCGGACGCCGCCGTCGGGGTGTTCCGGGACAGCCTCGCGTCCTGGGATGACGGGTCGCAGACCCGGGACCGGGGGCTGTGCCTGGCTCGCCTGGCGAGAGTGTCAGAAACTTTGTGCGGGGGGTGATCGTAAAGGCTAACGTCGCAGGTCACGTGGGGTGATCTGGACCAGGGGGAGGTCGCGATGACGATCGTAGGTAATGGCGAGGGGAAAGTCGAGGACCTGGCGGGGGCAGTTCCGCTGGCGGGTCCGGAGGGTGGTGGCGGCGGGGGGCTGGTGCTGCCGGAGGACGTGGTCGCCGAGCTGGCGGGGCGGCTGGCGGAGCGGGCGGGGTCCGGGGAGCCGGTGACGCTGACAGGGCCGGGCGGTCTGCTGACGGGGGTGATCGGGCAGATCCTGCGGGCGGGGCTGGCGGCGGAGCTGGACGCTCATCTGGACGGGGCGGCCGACTCGGGGAACCGGCGGAACGGGTCGAGCGTGAAGACGCTGAATACCGAGGTGGGGCCGGTGCGGGTGGAGGTGCCGCGGGACCGGGACGGGTCGTTCGACCCGCTGCTGGTGCCCAAGCAGGCGCGGCGGACCGGGGGCCTGGACGCGGTGATCATCAGCCTTTACGCCAAGGGCCTGTCGGTGCGGGATATCGCCCGGCACGTGCGGCAGACCACCGGGGTGGATCTGTCGCATGACACGGTGTCGCGGGTGACCGATACCGCCCTGGATGAGATGCGGGAGTGGCAGTCCCGGCCGCTGGAGGACTTCTACCCGGTCATCTACGTCGACGCGCTGATCGCCAAGGTGCGCGATGGGTCGGCGGTGCGGAACAAGGCGGTGAACATCGCGGTCGGGATCGATGCCGATGGCGCCAAGCACGTGCTGGGGATCTGGGTCGCCTCCGCGGAGGGAGCGAAGGCGTGGGCCCAGGCGCTCGCGCAGCTGCGGAACCGGGGCCTGGAGCAGGTCCTGTTCGTGTGCTGCGACGGGCTGTCCGGCCTCGGGGACGAGATCACCGCGACCTGGCCGTCGGCGACGGTGCAGACCTGCACTGTCCATCTCATACGCCGGAGCCTGGGCTACGCGTCCTACACCGACCGGAAGGTCATGGCCGCGGGGCTGCGGAACGTCTACACGGCGGCGGACGCCGACGCCGCCTTCGCCGCCCTGGCCGAGTTCGCGGACACCCCGGTGGGGCGCAAGTACCCGGCCGCGGCGGCGGTCTGGGAGCGGGCGTGGGACAGGTTCATCCCGTTCCTGGAATACCCGCCCGCCATCAGGAGGGTCCTCTACACCACGAACGCGATCGAGAGCTTCAACCGGGAGATGCGCAAGGTGCTGAAGACCCGGACCCAGTTCCCGAACGACGACTCGGTGATCAAGACGCTGTGGCTGGCTATCGTGGACACCGAGGAGAAGCGGGCCGAGCAGCGCGCCCGCCAGGCCGGCAAGCCGGCCAGCGAGCGCAATGTCCAGCCCAGGCTGATCGAGGGTCACATCACCCAGGGATGGGCCGAGGCCTGGGGCGAGATGGCGGCCCGCTGGCCCGACAGGTTCGCCGACCGCCGCTGAGCGGCGGCGGGAAGGAGGCCCGATGCCGGCAGGGCAGTTCCCGTCCGCGGCGATCACGCTCGACGTCACCGACGCCGCCGAGATCGCGGGCCTGCTCGCCGACGCGGCGATGCTGGCCGGCGCCCTGGCCGGCGACCCGGCCGCGGAGGCCGCCCACGCCGATCTCGACGCCTCCGGCCGGGACCTGGCCGGGCTGTCCGCCGAGCTCGCCGCCGCCGCTGACGACCTCGGAACCAGGGCCGGCGGCCCGGCCGCCTGACCAGCGGGCCAGGCGGGAGCACCTTGATAAGTCAACAGCGGAATGACACGGCGTGTCCCTGCATCCGGCAACAGCGGCCCGCTATATTCAGATCACCGGGAACGAGCCGGGAACCCGGACACGCAGCACTGGTCACGGAATGGAACAGCGAGTCCGTTTCACCAGGCCAGGGCGGCAGAGCACGACAGAACGCAGTCAGACAGCGCGAGACCGGAATGACGCCTTAAACAGCTTAGATCCGGACAGGGAAAAGGCCCGCGCACAAAGAATCTGACACACTCGGGTGACCCCGCGCCACCCGTGTGAGC
>JAJYTW010000069.1 GCA_021792855.1 Actinomycetes bacterium | reverse complement strand
GGCGATCTACATCGTCCGGCGGCGCTGGCGTGCCGTCGGCGGGGACGTCGCGCTGGTCACCGACATGGCGACCTGGGCGGTCCCGGCCGGGATCGTGGGTGGCCGGATCTACTTCGACGTCACCACACCGTTCGACATGCCGCACACCTGGTGGGGTCCGTTCGCGGTGTGGGATGGCGGGCTCGGCATCTGGGGCGGCGTGCTGTTCGGCGCCATCGCCGGCATCTGGCGCGTCCGCCGGGCCGGCGCCGACTGGCGCGTGATGGCCGACGCCGCCGCGCCCGCCCTGCTGGTCGCGCAGGCCATCGGGCGACTCGGGAACTATTTCAATCAGGAACTGTTCGGCAGGCCGAGCACGCTGCCCTGGGCCGTGAAGATCTCCTACGCGGCGCGACTTCGCTCCGGCATGCCGCACGAGTACCTGAAGTACACGACCTTCCAGCCGTCGTTCCTGTACGAGCTGATCTTCGACCTGGCCTGGGCGGCCGTCCTGGTCTGGCTCGGGCACCACCGGAAGATCAAGCCACCGGGCCTGCTCGCCCTGTACGTCATGGGGTACTCCGGCTACCGGATCTTCGAGGAGAGCATCCGGATCGACTCCTCGGCGTACTTCCTCGGACTCCGGCTCAACATGTACGTCGCCATCGTGGTCGCGCTGATCGGCCTCGGCTGGTTCCTGGTCACCCAGCGCAGCAGTTCCACGGCAGTGCCGGGCCGGGCGTACCTGGTCCCCCCGCAGGACCAGGCGAACGGGGACCAGGCGAACGGGGACCAGGCTGACGATGCGGGCGACACGGACGACCCCTCAAGCGAGGTCGGCTCGGTCTCCGGCAAGGCGGGCGAGACTACCTAGCGGCGTCCCCTAGCCGGGAAGCCGCACCGAGATCAGCGCTGCCCCTGGCCGTTGCCGTCCGGGTTTGCGTTAACGCCATCGGGACTCGCACCGTCCGGGCCGTCGGCGCTAGCGGCCGCCGGGGCCGCCGGCCTGGCGATCGCCACCGGCCCCACCTGGGCGCCGTCGCCGCTCAGGCCCTTCTTCACCGAGTCCAGGATGGCCAGTCCCTGCGCGACCAATCCGGCGGCCATCTCGCTCAGCCCCTCGGCCCCGTTCAGCACGCTGACGTTCGCGCCGGCCAGTCCGCCCGCCGCCTCCTTGACGATCAGCGGCAACTGCTCGATCAGCATCCGGTCGAGGGCGACCCGGTTGTGCGACGCGGCGGCCTCGGCCTGCATGGTGACCCGCTGGGCGTCGGCCCGCGCGATGATCTGCACCTTCTCGGCTTCGGCCTCGGCCGGCTTGATCACCTCGGCGACAAGCTGCCGCTCCCGCAACTCGGCCTGGCGCCTGGCCAGATCGGCCTGTGCCGAGAGCACCTCCATCTGCGCCCTGGCCTGCGACAGCGGACCGGCCTGGGCGGCCTGCGCCTGCGCGGCCTCCACCTCAGCCTTGTACTGCGCCTGCACGATGGCGGTCTGCCGGGCATATTCGGCCTGCGCTCGCTCCGCCTCCTGCTGCGCCTCCGCGGCAGCCCGGTTCGCCTGCGCCTGCGCGATCCTCGCCTCCCGCTGGATCGCCGCGTTGTGCGGGGCGGCCATGGCCTCGATGTAGCCGATGTTCATGTCGTCGATGGACTGGATCTGCAGCGAGTCGACGGCGAGGCCGATCTTCGCCATCTCCTCCTTCGAGCCGTCAAGCACCTCGGTGGCGAGTTTCTGCCGCTCGGTGACGATCTCCTCGACCGTCATCGAGCCGATGATCGAGCGCAGGTGGCCGGCGAAGATCCGCCCGGTCAGCGTGGCCATCTGATCCTGGTCGGACAGGAAGCGCTGCGAGGCGTTGACGATGCTCTCCTCGTCGTTGCCCACCTTGAACGCGATGACCGCGCGGACGCTGAGGGCGATGCCCTGCCTGGTCAGGCAGACCTCCGCCACTTCGGACTCGCACATGGACAAGGTGATGAAGTTGGCCTTCCTGATGAAGGGGAGCACGAACCCGCCATGCCCGGTTACAACCTTGAACGGGGCGCCGTTCTTGCCGTACTTGCCGCCAGAAACGATCATGGCCTCATCGGGCCGGGGAACTCGGTAGCCAAGCATCTGTCATCTCCACGTCACACTGTGAGCAGGGCGCGCACGAGGCCGGCTGACCGGTGCGGCCCGGCCGCCCATCAGGGCTGCTCTAAACTGGGATGGAACGGGTCAGACCAGGCACTCACGTCGACGGTCCTGGCGCCGCGCTCCTCGATCACGAGGACTGTGGTGCCCTTCGGCAGAGGCTCGGGTGACCATGCGATGAAAGCCTCAGACCCGCCGCGAATCTTGACGAGGACCTCTCCGGGGCCGGCCGGGCCGCGGGTCGCGACGGTGATGACACCGAAGCAGCCGATAGCCGATACGTCCGCAACCACGCCGAGAAGCTCCTCATACCGCGCCGGGCCTGCACCTCTCAGGTTAGACCTGCCGGGGTGCCACGCGGGAGATTTGTACCTCCGACGCCGATACGCGACGTCTTCCGGGCGGAATAGCCCGGCCCGGCCCGGCGTTCTAGGGAGCGTCGGTGTGTTGTGTCCCCCGGGCCTAAACCACTGCCTTCGCGGACTACCGTTCGGCTGGAGCCGCGTTGAGCCTTTCGCCGTGAGGCGACCACACATCGGCCACTGACACCGCCCTCGGAGCGCAAGCTCACGGGGGCGCTGTCGTTTCAGCGCCGGCATCTCGGACCGCGGGCCAACCCGGCGTACCGGGCAACCAGGCAGGCGGTGGGTGCTGAAGGCCGACTCCGGGTAAATTGCCCACGTGAGCGGTGAGCCCGAGGATTCGCGATCTCAGCCCACGGCGGCGGGAGAGCCGGAAACCTACCGTGGGAGCGCCGCCCAGCGGCGCTTCGAGCAGGTTCTCACCTGGTCCCGGCTGCTCGTGCTGATACCGGTGGTGTTCCTGCTGCTGGACGCGGCCGGTTCATTCATCTATGGCTCCGACATCCTGCTCAGGTCCGCGGCCGGCCTGATCGGCGAACCGAAGCACGTCGGCGGACGACTCGGGCAGTTCCTGATCGTGATGGACTCGTTCCTGGTCGGCGCGACCCTGATGATCGCCGCGTTCGGCCTGTACGAGTTGTTCGTGCTGCGCAACGGGCACGCCGGCAAGCGTTACTGGCTGCCTAGCTGGCTGCGGATGAACGACCTGGAGGACCTCAAGGCCAGGGTCGTCTCGATGCTGATCCTGGTCGCGGCGATCACCTTCGTCGACATCGCGGTCGAATCGCACGATGAACAGGGCATCCTGTTCATCGGTCTCGGCATCTCGGCCGTGATTCTCGCCCTGACCGCCTTCCTGCGGTACGGCCGGCACGGCACGGGAGCGCCAGTCGCGCCCGCGCCCGCCGCGCCAGCGCCCGGGCCCGCACCAGCGCCCGCGCAGAGCGACCAGCCAGCCGCGGCGGATCAGCAACAGCCCGGCGCCGCTCCGTAGCGAGCCGCCGCCGCTGTGGTGTGGATGGCCCATATTGGACCCTCCAGTGACCAATATGTGCCATTCACACCACAGGGATTGGCTGGGGGGACCGCGGAAGGCGGAGCGAACGCGGGCCGGTCGGGCGAGCGGGCGGTGATCAGGACAGCAGCCCGTTGAGGCCCTGAACAGTCAGGATCACGCCGATCGCGGCGACCGCGGCCATCAGCACGGACCGGCGGTTCCGGCGGAGCCAGCCGTTGAAGGCGTGCAACACCCGCAGCGTGCGATCCGGCGCGACCAGATAGGCCACCAGCGGCAGCCAGGCGAACAGCACCGTCAGGACGATGATCATCACCATCGCCGCGACCGTCGCCGCCAGGCTCGCCCTCGCGGTGGCCACGACCTGTACCGCGGCGAGGAAGCTGACCGACGGGCCGAACACGAACACGCCGACCACGAACGCGGTGGCCGGCCGAGGCTCGGCGGTCATCCTCGCCACCACGCCCGGCTTCCTCTGCCTGCCGGAGGCGGGATCCGGCGACGGGGCAGCCGCCGGCCCCGGCCCCGGCGCTGACGCGGGCCGCGGCACCGGCCCGTCCGCTGCCGCCGGCACCGGCACCGGCACCGGTTCCGTTCCCGGTCGCCGCCGCCAGATGACGGCCGCGGCCACTAGTGCGGCGATACCGAGGGCGAGGCGCAGCCCGTTCCTGCTGGCATGCTGGCCGACGCCGCTCAGCCCGCCCGCCCGGATCGCGATCAGCCCGGCCGTGCCGAGCAGCGTGACCATCAGCAGTCCGCCGGCCAGATATAGCAGCACGGTCTTGTGCGGGCGCGTGGAGGCGAGGTACGACGCCGCGATCAGCATCGCCGTCGGGGACAGGGCGGCGAGCAGCGCCAGTCCCGCGGCCTGCTCAAACACCGCCGCCACCCGCGCCGGAACCGGCCCGGGGCAGGCCGAGCCGGTCGATGATCTCGGCGACGGCCTGACCTGGGCCGCCCGAGGATCCGGCGACCACGATGACCGCCCGCTCGTCCGGACCGGGCGGCTCAAGATCGGCGAACTGGCTGTCCAGCAGGCGCGGGTCGAAGAAGTGCCCGTGCCGCACGGCCAGACGGCGGGCCACCACGTCCCGATCGACCTCGAGGAACGCGATCCGGACCTGCGGTCGTCCGTCGAGGAGCAGGTCCCGGTAGCCGCGCTTGAGCGCCGAGCAGGCCAGGACCGCCGACCTCCCGGCCCCGGACCGCTCGTCGATCCACCCCCCGATCGCCCGCAGCCAGGGCATCCGGTCCTGGTCGGTCAGCGGCACGCCGCGGGACATCTTGTCGATGTTCACCGCCGGGTGCAGCGCGTCCCCGTCGGTGAAGTCCCAGCCGAGCCGGCCGGCCAGCATCGCGCCGACCGTCGACTTGCCGCTGCCGGACACTCCGGCGATTACCACGATCACGGCCTAACCTCGGTTCTCCGATCGATCACTGGCTCAGCGAGAACGGCGGGTACCGGTCGGTCACCAGCAGGAAGGCGTAGGCAGCGACCCGGTTGTGCCAGCGGATCACGCCCTCGACGTAGCCGAACATCCCGCGCGGGTACCTGCCGGTGAACAGCACGGCGAACCAGGCGATGATCAGCACCACGACCGCGCCGATGTTGAGGAAGAACAGCACGATGTAGTGCGGGATGGCCAGGAACCACTTGACCAGCGGCAGCCACCGGTTCAGCTCGGTCGAGGCATCCGGGTACGGGTAGTCCAGGTGCACGGACTGGTGCTCGTCGGTGGACGGGTATTTGTCGTCCATCAGCGCCAGGTAGATCCCGACCCGGTTGGAGAATCGCAGCAGTTCCAGGTTCCAGTCGAACCACCAGCGCGGGTACTTGCGCCGGAACAGCAGCATCAGCAGCGGGCCGAAGAACAGCAGGCCGCCGGCCCCGGCGATGATCACTCTGGTGTCCCCCTGGCCCTGCCCGGTCTCGCCGGAGACCGCGGCGAGCACGATCGCGATCGGGATGACGGTGAAGATCCGGAAGAAGCTGGTCAGGCGATTCAGCGTGCGCTCGGGATAGTCGACGGAGAACTGCACCGGATACGGCGCCTGCTGATACGGCGCCTGCTGATTCGTGGCCATACCGATTCCCCCAAGTCAGTGTGGTCGCTGAGGAGCTCAGCGTTGTCGGGCCAGGACCGAGTCCACGGTCCCGGCGCCGTGGTCAAGCTGGTAGTCCAGGTTGATCGCCGCGTCAATCAGCGCCAGGTGACTGAACGCCTGCGGGAAGTTGCCGAGTTGCTCACCGGTCTGGCCGATCTCCTCGGAGTACAGGCCGAGATGGTTGGCGTAGGTGTGCATCTTCTCGAAGACCAGTGCGGCCTCCTCCGGTCGTCCGGCGCGGGCCAGTGCGTCCACGTACCAGAACGTGCACAGCGAGAAGGTCCCCTCGTTGCCGCGCAGGCCGTCCGGCGTCATGCTCGGGTTGTACCGGTAAACCAGGCTGTCCGAAACCAGCGAGTCGTCCATCGCCCGCAGCGTGGACAGCCACATCGGGTCCTTCGGCGAGATGAACCCCTGCAGCGGCATCATCAGCAGCGAGGAGTCGAGCACGTCGGACTCGTAGTGCTGGGTGAACGCCTTCACCTTCGGGTTCCAGCCGCGTTCCATGATCTGGTGGTAGACCCGGTCTCGCTCCATCGTCCAGCGCTCGAGGTTGGCCGGCCTGCCGTGGTGCTCGGCCAGTCGGATCGCCCGGTCCAGCGCGATCCAGGACTGGAACCGCCCGTAAGTGAAGTCCTTTCGGCCGCCGCGGGTCTCCCAGATGCCCTCGTCCGGCTGGTCCCAGTGGTCGGCCAGCCAGTCGATCATCTCCGAAACGGCCAGCCAGCCCTGGTGCGCCAGGAACAGGCCGCGGCTGTCGGCCAGCGCCATCGCGTCCAGGGCCTCGCCGTAGATGTCGAGCTGAAGCTGATCGGCCGCGCCGTTGCCGATCCGCACCGGCTTAGCGCCGCGCCAGCCCTCAAGGTGGCCGAGGATCTCCTCGTCCAGGTCGCTCGACCCGTCCACCCGGTACATGATCCGCAGCGGCCCGGACCGCTCGCCGGCCTGCTGGCTGACTCGGTCCCTGAGCCAGGCGCCGAAGGCGGCGGCCTCCTCCACGTACCCGAGCCCGAGCAGGGCGTAGATGGAGAAGGAGCCGTCCCTGACCCAGGTGTACCGGTAGTCCCAGTTCCGCTCGCCACCGGGTTCCTCGGGCAGGCCGGCCGTCGCGGCGGCGACCGGCGCGCCGGTCGGGGCGTAGGTGAGCAGCTTGAGCGTCATCGCGGACCGGGCGACCATCTCGCGCCACCGGCCGCGATAGGTGCTCTTGTGCAGCCAGTCGCGCCAGAACCGGGAGGTCTCGGCCAGCAGCCGGTTCAGCTCAGCTACCTGGACCCGCCGGGGCGCTCCGGCCATCGACTCGATGATGACGCCGGCGGTGTCGCCCTCGCGCAGGCTCCAGGTCCCGCGCACGCCACGGCCGTCCCGGTGCAGGGCCGCGCCGTTGCGCCCGCTCGGGCTGCCGACCATGTGCACGGTCAGCCGCAGGTCCGGGGCGGTGAACACCGCTCCGTGGTCGGTGAGTTCGACCTTGTGCTTAGCCCGCGCGTAGTCGAACCTGGGCTGCAGGTCCATCGCGAAGTCCATGGTCCCGCGCGCCACCCGGAGGATCCGGACCAGCCGGTGCCGGTCGGTCGCCCGGCCGGTGATCGGCGGCATGAAGTCCAGCAGTTCGCCGACTCCGTCGGCGGTCATGAACCTGGTGATCAGCACCGCGGTGTCCGGCAGGTACAGCTGCTTGGTCACGTAGCCGTCCTGCTGCGGTGCGATCTGGAAGTGGCCGCCCTTGTCCGCGTCGAGCAGCGAGGCGAACACGCTCGGCGCGTCGAACCGCGGCAGGCAGAACCAGTCGATGGTCCCGGTGTCGGTCACCAGCGCCGCGGTCTGGAGGTCGCCGATCAGTCCGTGGTCGGCGATGTTCGGGTAACGGTCCAAGGTCGTCTGCCTTTCTGCGATGGTCCGCGGGACCGGCCGGGGCCGGAGGGCGAAGCCGGGCGCGCGCCGGGCGTCAGCCCAGCCGCTCGGTCAGGTGGTCAGCTACCCGCAGGGCGTTCGCCATCACCGTCAGGGCCGGATTGACCGCGCCGATGCTCGGGAAGATGCTCGCGTCGGCCAGGTAGAGGTTGTCGACCTCGTGTGCCCGGCAGTCGGTGTTCGCCACCGACGTCGCCGGGTCGGCGCCGAACCGGCAGGTTCCCGCCTGGTGCGCGACGGCGGCCAGCGGGATCGCCATGTCCATGTAGAAGTTCTTGTCATACACGTGGTGCGCGGCCATCCCGACCTTGTTCAGGATGGTCTTCAGCTCCTCGTACAGCCCGGCGGTCTCGCGCTTGTTGGTGGCGGTGTAGGCCAGGTGGATCGCGCCGTCGTCGTCCACGGTGACGCGGTTATCCGGCAGCGGCAGATCCTCGGTGGTGAGCCAGATGTCGACCGAGTGCCTGGCCACCTCGTCCAGGCTCCAGTGCGGGGCCAGCCTGGTCAGCTTCGGCTCCTCGCCCTTCATCGCCATCGCGTTGGACTTGCCGAGCATCTGGATGTTGCCGAGCGGCGGCCGGTCGTCGGTCCCGAGGTAGAAGTCGTTCAGGCCGAGGGTCTTCTGGTAGACCGTCTCGTTCGGCTCGGCGGTGAGCGCCGCGACCGCCTTGCTGTTGTGGAACATGTAGTTCCTGCCGACCTGGTCCGAGCCGTTGGCCAGCCCGGCCGGATGCTTGTCGCTGGCCGAGCGGAGCAGGATCTTCGCGGTGTTGGCGGCGCCCGCGGCCAGCACCACGATGTCGGCGCTGTACCGCTCCCGCTGGCCGGCCCGGACCACCTCGACCTGGGTGACCACCGTGCCGGCCGGGTCGGTGTGCAGCCTGGTGACCTCCGCGTCGACCAGCAGTGTCACGTTCGGCAGGCCGAGCACGGGCCGGACGGCGATGGACTCGGCATCTGCCTTGGCGTGCACCAGGCACGGGTAGCCGTCGCACCAGGCGCACCGGATGCAGGTGCTGGCGGGCCGGTGGTCCTCATCGAGCAGGATTCCGCACGGCGCGTGGAACGGGTGGTAGCCCGCCGCCGCCAGGTCGTCGGATAGCTGCCGTATCCGGGACTCGTGCGACACCGGCGGCCACGGGTACTGCTTCGAGGCGGGCCCCTCGGTCGGGTCCTCGCCATGGGCGCCGTGCACCTGGTACAGCCACTCGGCCCTGGTGTAGTAGGGCTCGAGGTCGGCGTAGCCGATCGGCCAGGCCGGGGACGCGCCGTCGGCATAGCGGATCTCGGCGAAGTCGGCCGGGCGGAGCCGGTACAGAGCCGCGCCGTACATCTTGGTCGCCCCGCCGACGTAGTAGTGCGCCTGCGGCTGGAATGGCCGTCCGGCCGAGTCGAACCAGGTATCCGCGGAAATGTACCTGCCGTCCACGAACACCGGGCCGGGATCCCAGTTGGCCATCTCCCTGGGCAGGAAATTGCCCCGCTCGAGCAGCAGGATCTGCTTCCCGGTCGGGGCGAGGGCGTGGGCGAGGGTGCCACCGCCGGCGCCGCTGCCAATCACGATGACGTCGTAGTGATCGGTCATGGGGATCACGATGCCCGCGCACGGGGGATGGTAATCACCCACAGCGGGTGGTGCGACCGGTCCCATCCACCGGGAACGGTTTGTGCTGACCAGGTCAGACGCCGTCGGGGGGGAGCGCGATGTCGCTCGATCTAGCACGCTGGCAGTTCGCGCTGACTTCGATCAACCATTTCCTGTTCGTCCCAGTGACGATCGGCCTGGCGTTCCTGACCGCCCTGCTGCAAACCGCCTGGTACCGCCGCGGAACTCCCGACTACCTGCGGCTGACCAGGTTCTTCGGCACGCTGCTGGTGATCAACGTGGCGGTCGGCGTGGTGACCGGCCTGGTGCAGGAGTTCGAGTTCGGGATGAACTGGTCGGCCTACTCCCGCCTGGTCGGCGACATCTTCGGCGCGCCGCTGGCGATGGAGGGCCTGATCGCGTTCTTCCTCGAATCGACCTTCCTCGGCCTGTGGATCTTCGGCTGGGATCGGCTGTCCCGGCGGGTGCACCTGCTGACGATCTGGGCGGTCGCCGTCGGCACCGTGCTGTCGGCGGCGTTCATCATGGCGGCCAACTCCTGGATGCAGCACCCGGTCGGGTACGCGATGAACCGGGCGGGGCGGCCCCAGTTGAACGACATCTGGGCGGTGCTGACCAACCCGGTGTTCCTCTGGGGTTACCTGCATGTCCTGCTCGCCTCGCTGGTCACCGCGGCCGGGGTGATGCTGGCGGTGTCCGCCTGGCAGTTGCGCAGGCGCGGCCGGGAGATCTTCGCCTTCTCGCTGCGGCTGTCGCTGATCGTGCTGGTCCCGGCGATCATCCTGGCGATCTTCGTCGGCAGCGAACTTGGCGTGATCGAGGCCAGGTACCAGCCGATGAAGATCGCCGCCGCCGAGGCCCAGTGGACGACCTGCCAGCCGTGCTCGTTCTCGCTGTTCCAGATCGGCGGCGGCAACAACGACCACACCCCGATCCAGATCATCAAGATCCCGCACCTGCTGTCGCTGCTCGCGACGAACTCCTGGAACGGCAAGGTAGTCGGGCTGAACCCGCTGCAGGCCCAGTACGCGGCGAAATACGGCCCCGGCTACTACGTGCCGAACGTGTTCATCCAGTACTGGTCGATGCGGGTGATGGCCTACGCGGCCGGCCTGATCGTGCTGCTCGGCCTGTGGGGCCTGTGGCTGATGCGCCGGAAACGGACTCCGCGCTCCCGGTGGTTCCTGTTCGCCGCGACCTGGGCGGTGATCCTGCCGTTCGTAATGAACACGGCCGGCTGGCTGCTCACCGAGAGCGGGCGGCAGCCGTGGATCGTGCAGGGCATCCAGCTAACCCGCAACGGTGTGTCTCCGTCGGTCAGCACCACCGACCTGGTGATCAGCATGCTGGCGTTCGGGGTGATCTACACCGCCATCGGGATCCTGGACGCTGCGCTGATGCTGCGCTACTCGCGCCGGGAGATCGCCGAGGCGCCGGTCCCGGCCGGGCCGGACTCCCGGGTGCCGTCGATGCTCTATTAGGGAGATGAGATGACGCTCGTCTCGTTCTGGTTCCTGCTCATCGCGATCGTCTGGACCGGGTTCTTCATCCTGGAGGGCTTCGACTTCGGCGTCGGGATGCTGCATGGCGTGGTCGGCGGGGACGAGGCCGGCCGCCGCGCGACGATCAACACGATCGGCCCGCTGTGGGACGGCAACGAGGTGTGGCTGATCGTGGCCGGCGCCGCGATGTTCGCGGCGTTCCCCGGCTGGTACGCCACCATGTTCTCGGGCTTCTACCTGGCCCTGGTCGTGCTGCTCGGGGCGCTGATCGTGCGCGGCATCTCGTTCGAGTACCGCGGCAAGCACCACGACCCGCGGTGGCGCCGGACCTTCGACGGCCTGCTCACCGGCGGCAGCCTGGTCGCGCCGCTGCTGATCGGGGTCGCGCTCGGCGACCTGCTGCACGGCCTGCCGATCGATTCGCGCCAGGAGTACACCGGATCGTTCTGGACTCTGCTCCAGCCGTACGGGCTCTATACCGGGGTCACCCTGGTGGCGATCTGCCTCACCCACGGCGCGACCTTCCTGGCCCTGAAGACCTCCGGAGACCTGCGGTCCAGGGCCGCCGGCCTGGCCCGGATGACCGCGCCGGTCACCGCCGCGCTGGTGCTCGGCTTCGCGCTGTGGACGCACGCGATCGCCGGCAAGGGCCTGCTAATCAACCCGGTGGAGATCATCGCGGTGCTGGCGGTGATCGCGGCCGCCTGGCTGGCCTTCGAGGATCTGGAGGGCTGGGCCTTCGCGGCGACCACGATCGCGATGGCAGCCAGCGTGCTGGCCATCTTCTCCGAGCTTTACCCGCGGGTGATGGTTTCGAGCACCAGTCCGGCGTTCGACCTGACCATTCACAACACCGCGTCTGGTTCGTACGCGCTGACGGTAATGACGGTGGTGGTCGCGATCTTCCTGCCGTTCGTGCTCGCCTACACGGCCTGGACCTACTACGTGTTTAGAAGGCGCCTGAGCGATCAGGAATTCAAGACGCAGCCAACCGCCTAGGAAAGAGGCCCCGATGACCACCCCGACCAAGAAGGCCGACGCGCTCGTGATCTTCGGCGCGACCGGTGACCTGGCCAAGCTGGAGACCTTCCCGGCCCTGGTCGGCCTGGTCGATCGGGGCGTGCTCGACGTGCCGGTGATCGGCGTCGCCAAGAGCGGGTGGGGCCTGGAGCAGTTCCGTGACTACGCGACCCAGTCGCTGCGGACCGCCGGGATCGATCCGTCCTCGCCAGCCGCGGCCACGATGCTCGGACTGCTCCGCTACGTCGACGGCGACCTGGACGACAACCAGACCTACCAGCGGATGTCGGCCGAGATCGGCGACGGCGGCAAGATCCTGTACTACCTGGAGGTGCCCCCGGCGCTGTTCGGCCGGATCGCGGACGGGATCGCGGCCGCGGGCCGGGCCAGCGGCTCGCGGGTGATGGTGGAGAAGCCGTTCGGGCACGACCTGGCCAGCGCCCGGGCCCTGAACACGGCCATGCACCAGCACTTCTCCGAGGACGACATCTACCGGGTGGATCACTGGCTCGGCCTGGACCCGGTGGAGAACATGCTGTTCGTGCGGTTCGCCAACTCGGTTCTGGAGCCGATGCTGAACCGCTCCTATGTGCACTCGATCCAGATCACCATGGCCGAGGCCTTCGACGTGTCCGACCGCGGCGCCTTCTACGACAAGAACGGCGCGATCCGGGACGTCCTGCAGAACCACATGCTCCAGGTGCTCGCCTCGGTGCTTGCCGACCCGCCGGACGGCCGCGGCCTGGACACCTGGCGGACGTCGAAGTCCGAGATCGTGCAGGCCCTGTCGCCGCTGACCCCGGAGACCACGGTCCGGGGGCAGTACGAGGGCTACCACGACGTGGCCGGAGTGGCGAAGGATTCCACCACCGAGACCTATGTCGCGGTCCGGCTCAGTGCGGACTCCTGGCGGTGGTCCGGCGTGCCGATCCTGATCCGGGCGGGCAAGTGCCTGCCGGTCACCGCCACCGAGATCGCGATCCGCTTCCACCGGCCGCCGCACGACGTGTTCGATCTCGGCCCTGAGGCCGACAACGTGAACATGCTCAGGTTCCGGATCAACCCGTCCGCCGGGGTCAGCATGACGCTCGCCGGGAAGAAGCCCGGCGCCGGCTGGCAGCCCCAGCCTGAGACACTGGCCTTCGCCGAGCAGCCAGCCGCCGACATGCGACCGTACGACCGGCTGATCGGCGCGGCGCTGGACGGGAACCGCGGCCTGTTCGCCCGGCAGGACACCGTCGAGGCGGCGTGGCGGATCGTCGACCCGGTGCTCGGCGACGCGGTCCCGGTGCACAGCTACCCGCGGGATAGCTGGGGCCCGAAGGAAGCGGACACGCTGCTGGCCAGCGGAGACACCTGGTACGACCCGGCGGGCTGAGCCGGCGGGGTGACCGGATAGACCGGAACGCGGCGCCGTGGACACCAACCAGATCCTGATCGGGGCCGGGCTGATCATCGCGCTCGCGGTCGGCTCGCAGATCGCCGCGGCCCGGCTGCGCGTCCCTGCGCTGATCATCCTGCTTCCGGCCGGCTTCGTCGCCGGGGCGATCACGACCGATGTGAACCCGTCCAGGCTGCTCGGCCCGGCGTTCCAGCCGCTGGTCACGCTGTCGGTCGCGATCATCTTGTACGACGCCGGGCTCGGCCTGGACCTGGCCAAGCTGGCCGGCCACGTCCGGACCGTGGTGATCCGGCTGATCGTCGTCGGCGTCGCGGTCAGCTGGGCGCTCACCGCGGTCTACGCGGTATTCGGGCTCAGCATGTCCGGGCAGGCCGCGACCATGCTCGGGGTGATCCTGGTGGTCTCCGGGCCGACCGTGGTCGGGCCGCTGCTCGACTTCGTCCGGCCCAGCGAGCGGCTGCGGCACGTTCTGGCCTGGGAAGGCTCGCTGATCGACCCGGTCGGCGGCATCCTCGGCGCGGTCGTGTTCCGCGCGCTGACCGTGACCAGCGGCCCGCACGGCGGCGGCGTGCGGGCCTTCTTGTCCAGCTTCGGCGTCGGCCTGGCCGGCGGAGTCGTCGGCATCGCGCTGCTCTGGCTGCTGCTGCGCCGGCTCCGGCTGCCGGAGACGCTCGGCACCAGCGCCCAACTCGCCGCCGTGGTCGCCGTCGCGGCCTGCTGCGACGTGCTGCGGGCCGACTCCGGCCTGATCTCCGCGATAGTGATGGGCCTGGCCGTCTCCAACGCGCCCGGCTTCGACCTGCCCGCCCGGCGGCCGTTCTTCGAGACCCTGGTCCAGTTGGTGATCGGGCTGCTGTTCGTCTCGATCGCCGCGACCATCACGCCAGCCTCGCTGCGCCACCTGCTGCTGCCGACGCTCGGCCTGGTCGCCGTGCTGGTCCTGATCGCCCGGCCGCTCACCGCGGTGCTCTCGACCGTCCGCACCAACCTGACCGCGGGGGAACGCGCGTTCACCGGCTGGATGGCCCCGCGCGGGATCGTCGCCGCGGCGACCGCGACCACGTTCTCGGCCGGCCTGGTCACGGCCGGAATCGGCGGCGCGAGCAAGATCCTGCCGGTCACCTTCCTGGTGATCGTGGCGACCGTGGCGATCTACGGCCTGACCGCCGGGCCGGTAGCCCGGCTGCTTGGCGTCGCGCAGCCACGCCGGAGCAGGCCGTTGCTCGTGGGCGGTGATCCGTGGGTGGTGGACCTTGCCGCGGCGCTCCGGGCGGCCGGCCTCGACGTGCTGATGTGGGCGGGCGAGGAGGAGCAGCGGGACCGGATCCGGCGGGCGAACCTGCCGCTCGCGCCCGGTGAGCTGCTGGCGGCGGCGACCGGCGAGGGCGCCCGGCTTGAGGGCATCTCCGCGGTGTACCTGCTGACCGAGGAGGACGACTTCAACGCGCTCGGGTCGCTGGTGCTGAGAACGCCGGACGGCCCGCGGGTGTACCGACTGGCCCCGCCGCCCGGGGAACACGGCGTCGTCGCGCCGTATACCGGCGGTGAGGCGATGTTCGGCGGCGCGCTGACCCGGCTCGGCATGGAGCAGCGCTATCGCCAGGGCGGCCGGATCGGGTCGCGGGTCAGCGACGGCAGCGTGCCGGACGGGCATGACCTGCTGTTCGTTGTTGGCCGGGACGGCAGGCTGTCACCGGCCACGATGTCATCGCGGCCCGAGGCCCGGGCCGGTGACACGCTGGTCCTGCTCGACGGCGGCGCGGCATGAACCGGCGGCTGTTCGCGGACGCGGGCCCGGCGCGCCGCCATCTGGCCGGGACCGTGCTGGCCGGCCTGGCCGTGACGGTGCTGATCCTGGCACAGGCCGGTCTGCTGGCACGGGCCCTGGCCACGGCGGCGCCCGGGGTAGGAGCGGGTGCGCTGCGCTGGACGCTGATCGCGCTAGGTCTGGTCGTGCTGGCCCGGGCGGCGGCCGCGCACGCGGGTGAGGTGTCGGCGATGCGCGCGGCCGCGATCGTGAAGGAACGGCTGCGCAGCCGGTTGCTGCGGCACGCGATCCGGCTAGGACCGGCCGGGGACTGCGGTCAGCAGGCCGGTGAGATCACCGCGCTGACCACGTCCGGTCTGGACGCGCTCGACCCGTACTTCGCCAGGTACCTGCCGCAGGTGGTGCTCGCCGGGGCCGTCCCGATCGCCGTGATCGCGGCCGTGAGCAGCGCGGACTGGATATCGGGCGGGATCATCGCGATCACGGTGCCGCTGATCCCGCTGTTCGGGGCGCTGGTCGGGATGCACACCAAGGCACAGACCGAGCGAAACTGGCAGTTGCTTGCCAGACTCAGCGGGCACTTCCTGGACGTCGTGCAGGGACTGACCACGCTCAAGGTGTTCGGCCGGGCCACGGCGCAGCAGCGGGTGATCGAGACCGTGACCGACGAGTACCGGGCCGGCGTGCTGGCCACGCTGCGGGTCGCGTTTCTGTCCGCGCTGGTGCTCGAATTGTCGGCCGCGCTGGCGACCGCACTGGTCGCGGTGGAGGTCGGACTGCGGCTGCTGTACGGGCAGCTGAGCTACCCGACGGCGCTGTTCGTCCTGCTGCTCACCCCGGAGGCGTACCTGCCGCTGCGGAACGCCGCCGCGCAGTTCCACGCCAGCGCGGACGGCACCGCGGCGGCGCGGCGGGCGCACGAACTGCTCGACCTGCCACTGCCCGCCGGGACGACCGGGCCGGACCGCGACGGTGCGACCCAGGTGGATCTGCCCGTGCCGGATCTGGCCGTGCCGGATCTGCGGACGACGCCAATCGTCCTGGACGCGGTGACGGCCGGTTATCCGGGGCGGCCGGCGCCGGTGCTCGACCGGGCCGGCGTCACGATCTTCCCAGGCGACCAGATCACCCTGCTCGGCCGGAACGGCGCGGGCAAGTCCACCCTGCTCGCCCTGCTGCTGCGGTTCGCCGCGCCGACCGGCGGGACGATCCGGGTCGGCCAGGTAGACCTCGCGGCGCTGCCGCTGGAGGCGTGGCGGCGGCAGATCGGCTGGCTGCCGCAGCGCCCCGCGCTGTTCGCCTGGTCGGTCGCGGAGAACATCGCGCTCGGCGCGCCGGACGCCACCCGCGCGGCGATCGAGCGGGCCGCCGAACTGGCCGGAGCGGCCGGATTTATCGCCGACCTGCCGGACGGCTACGACACCGTGCTCGACGAGCGGGCACTTCGGCTGTCCTCGGGTCAGCGGCAGAAGATCGCGCTGGCCAGGTTGTTCCTGCGGGACGCGCCGTTGCTGCTGCTCGATGAGCCGGTGGCGCATCTGGATCCGGCGAGCGCAGCGGAGTTCCGCGCCGCGATCGGCACGCTGCGCGCCGGGCGGACCGTGATCGAGGTCGCCCATCGTCCCGCGGGCTGGTCGTGGCCGGACCGGGCGGGCGAGCAGTCCGGGCCGGATCTCGTTGATCCTGCCGGGCCCTCTGGTGGCCGCGTGCTGCTGGTCGCGGACGGCGCGATCGCCGAACTGGGCGGGGAGCCGGGACCCGGGTACGCGACCGGCCCGGTCGCCGGGGGACCCGCGCTGATCCGGTTGGGGACGGCGGGCCGACCGGTCGGCCGAGGAGGGCCGGGACGGGGATGACCGGGACGGGGATGACCGGGACGGGGATGACCGGGCCCGAGCTGGCCGGCCTCGACCGGGCCGGACGGAGCACCCGGCGGGACCGGCCGCTGCTCCGGATGCTGGCCCTGGCGGCGACGCTGCGCGGGCGACTGGCCCTCGCGGCCGTGGCCGGCGCGCTGGCCACCGGGTGCGGCGTGGCCCTGCTCGCGGTCTCCGGCTACCTGCTCGCCCGCGCCTCGCAGCATCCGGACATCACCGCGCTGTCGGTCGCGATCGTCGCGGTCCGCGGGCTCAGCGTCGGCCGGGGCGCGTTCCGGTACGCGGAGCGACTCGCCTCGCACGACGTCGCCTTCCGGGTGCTGGCCAGGGCACGGGTCGCGATCTGGCGGCGGCTGGAACGGCTGGCGCCCGCCGGACTGCCCGCGTTCCGGTCCGGCGACCTGCTCGCCCGCCTGGTCAGCGACGTCGATGCCACCCAGGACCTGTTCATCCGCGGCGTGGCGCCGCCGATCGCGGCGGCCCTGGTCGGCGCGGGCGCGGTGACGGTCTGCGTGGCCCTGGTCACACCGGCCGGACTGGTACTGGCCGCCGGACTGCTGGCCGGCGGGGTGGCGGTGCCCGCCATCGGCCTGGTCGCCGCCCGATCCGCGAATCGGCAGCTAGCCCCGGCCCGGGGCCGGTTCGCCGCCGCGGTGGCCGACCTGCGGACCGGCGCGGCCGACCTTCAGGCGTTCGGGGCAAGCGGCCAGGCGCTGGACCGGGCCGAACGGGCGAACCGCGAACTTGGCCGGCTCGGCAGGCGCTCGGCCGCGGCGTCGGGGCTGGGCACCGGACTGTCCGCGCTGGTCGCCGGGCTCACCCTGTGGGCCGCCCTGGTGCTCGGGGTTGCCGCCACCGGCGCCGGCGTGCTCGGGCGAGTGCCGCTGGCCGTGCTAGCGCTGACCGCGATGGCCGCGTTCGAGGCGGTCACTCTGCTGCCGGCCGCCGCGGTACAGCTCAGCCAGGCCCGGGCGTCGGGCCGGCGGATCGCCGAGGTGCTCGACGCGCCGGATCCGGTCGCCGAGCCTGCCGACCCGCTGCCGCTGCCGGCCGGGCCGGTCACCATCGCACTGCGCGACGCGCGGCTGCGCTACGCCCCCGACGGGCCGCTCGCCATCGACGGGGTCAGCCTGGACCTGCCGCCCGGCCGGCGGGTCGCGCTGGTCGGCCCCAACGGAGCTGGCAAGTCGACGCTGGTCAGCGTGCTGCTGCGGTTCCGCGAACTGGACGGCGGGTCGGCGACGCTGAATGGCGTGGACCTGGCCGCGTTCGCCGGCGATGACGTGCGCACAGTGATCGGCGGCTGCCCGCAGGACCCGCACCTGTTCGACGCGAGCATCGAGGAGAACCTGCGGATCGCCGACCCGGCGGTGAGCGGCGAGGCGCTGCGGACGGTGCTGCGGCAGGTCGGACTGGACGACTGGGTGGATCGGCTACCGGAAGGCCTGGCGACCCGGGTGGGACCGGACGGCGCGCGAGTGTCCGGAGGCCAGCGGCAGCGGATCGCGCTGGCGCGGGCACTGCTGGCCGACCCGGCCGTGCTGATCCTGGACGAGCCGACCGCGCATCTGGACGCCGGGTCCCGGCGCCAGGTGATGGCCGACGTGCTCGCGGTCACCCGCGGCCGGTGCACGCTGCTGATCACGCACGATCTGGACGGCCTGGCGCAGGTCGACGAGATCGTGGTACTTGATCACGGGCGGGTGGCCGAGCGTGGCACGCACGCCGGCCTGCTGGCGGCCGACGGACTGTACCGGCGACTCTGGCTGGCACGCGCCGGAGACGACGCCGGGTGACCCTGACCCGCTTCCCCTGACTTCCGATAGACCATATTGAAATGGCTTGCTAAATAGGATAATACTGCTCAGTTTTGGGCAGCTATTTAGCTACTGGTTACTGCCATTTTTACGATGGTCATCGCGCCATTAAAGCATTATGCCATAATGCCGGTTCTTTAAATAGCTTATCCGATTCATCGGCGACAACCTTTAGCAACTCGGTCGGGCTGATCAACTCGATCACCCTGATCTCGGCCTTCGTCGGCGCGTTCGTCTTCGGGCGCATCACCGACGTCTTCGGGCGCAAGAAGATCTATGGCCTGGAGCCGGCCTCAGTAATCTGCGTTACCTGCTGTACCTGCTCGGCACGAGAGCGTGCTCGGCAAGACCGGATCGACGGTGCTGCCGGAGGTGCTGGCACTCGCGCTGATCGGGGTGATCCCGAACGTGACCACCACGGTGGCGCCGTTCCTCGTGCTGTTCGGAATCAGCTACTTCTTCGCCGAGTTCGGGCCGATTCCCGGTCATCAAGACCGACCTCGGCGTGGCCGGGGCACTCCGGCTGACCGCGTTGTTCGCGCTGGTCGGGATGCTGCTGACGCTGGTCCTGCCGGAACCGGCGCAGCGCAGCCTGGACGACATGTCGCCGGAGGAGGTGGTTTCCCAGGCCGAGGAGATCGTCCGGGGCGCCTCCAGCGCACCGGTCACGGTCTGAGCCAGGGGTGACCGTGGCTCGCCACGGTGATGCCCGGTACCACGGTGCTGAACCCGGCTGCGGCAGCCCGGCCGGAATCGAGCGGGGAACGCTGAAGGGCCGGCCTCTGACAACGACGCCGGCCCTTCACCACTGACCCCCCGAGCAAGGAGTCCCTTGTATGGTATGTGCCCGCCGGAGTGAAAGCTACCTGCGCTGCCGAAATGCCACACCTTTCGCTGCCTGATCGGCCGCGATCGTCGCTGGTGTGGGGTGGATGTGCGGATGGCCCGCATCCCCCCGAGGGGATGCGGGCCATCCAGGTGGTGCGGAACGGTCAGCTGCCGACGACAGGCAGGGAGTAGTCAGTGAAGTGACCACCCGCCAGGCCCGCCGGCCACAGCACGACGTTGCCGTTGGGGTCGACAGTGGCAACCTCGGTGGTCGGCCACCGGCCGAGCAGGTACTGTCCCTGGCCCGCGTAGTCGGCCACGTGCACGTAGCTGAACGGAACCGTCGGGACCGGCGAGCCGCCGAGCACGAACAGGTTGGACGGCTGGATCTGCTGGGTGCCCACGCCCGCCTGGTAGAACTGCGGCCACGCGTAGGCCGGGTTCCAGTTGGCGCTCATGAAGGACCAGAACGGGATCCGGCCGCTGTTCCAGTCCACCACGCCGGTGGTCATGTCGTAGACGCTGAAGTCCACCCACCGGAACGCGCCCTGCGGGTTGCTGGTCTTGCCGGTCGAGATCTCCAGGCGCACCTGCGAACCCGGCGGCTCAACCACCGGCGACATCTTGTTCCCGGAGGTGGCCAGGTACGCGTAGTTGTGGGCGCCGAACGCGTTGAGCATGCCGTTCTGGCACACCGGGTTGGTGCTGCCGCCGTTGCCCGCGTTGGTGTTGCCGCCGGCGTAGCCGAACTCCCACCCGCCGGCCGCCGGGTTGTAGAACGCGCCCAGCTGCACGGCCACGCCGCCGTTGGGGTTGCACAGGTCCAGCCCGGCAACGCCGGCATTCAGGTCCTGGGTCTTCAGCGTGGCCACCTGCAGGCCGTTCAGGACGCCGTTGCCCGTCACCACATTGGCATTGCCGAGCAGGTTCAGCGCGTTCTGGCCCAGGTTCATCTGAGCGTGGATGTCACCCATCCGGATGTTCACGCTGTGGTCGTAGTAGCCCGCCACGCCGCTGGTAACAGCGACGGAACCAGCCGTCAGAGACTTCGGTGCCGTGCTCGCGTTCGCGGCAGCGATGCCAAGAACAGGCAACGCCGCGGCAGCCGTGACAGCCGCCAGACGGGTCACGATTCGGGACATGTTGTTCCCTTCTCGGGGGTATCAGAACTGAGTAACACGAGTTAGACGCACAGGGTGCCTATCAGGTTGACAC
>JAJYTW010000068.1 GCA_021792855.1 Actinomycetes bacterium | reverse complement strand
GTCACGGGGCGGGCGGACAGCCGCAGAACCGGCATCCAGGGCGTCCGCGGCATCCTGACCACTCCGACGCCATGCACGCGGTGCCGCCGAGGACCCGGCGATGTCGCCGCCGTCTGGCCGAGGCAGCCGTTCCGGCCGGGGCCGCTCGGAACCCTGACGCGCAGAACGCTCAGATCCGGGCCGCTCAGATCCGGGCCGCTCGGTTGGCCGCCGCTCGAATTCACACCTCGCACCGGGCCAGGGCCGACGGATCCCGGCCTGCTCGGCGGCGATTGACGGCGCCTGCGGTGGTACCGGCAGCGGGCCGGCGACAGGCGATGCCTGAGCACCGGCCGCGGTCGTTCCGGCCGCGAACTTGTGCCCGTTCAGCAGCGCCGCAAGCCGCTCGGCATCATCCGCCGCGAGTCCGAACACCACCCGGGGCTGACCCCAGGGTTCCTCGAGGGAGTACCCGACGTAGCTGGAGACCGCCGGCAGCGAGTCCGCGTCCAGGCCATGCTCCGCCCGCCAGCGCCGCCATGCTCGCTCCAGTGCTGTCGCTGCCATCTGCGCCTTGAACACCAAATCTGGATCCCGCATGGCGATCCCTCCCTCGTAGCGATAGCACGCTCCCGCCAGAAGGCGGACCCCCGGACGTGACTCGCTGCACCGGACCGTGTCGTGCTTGTCTTCGCATGCGGGCACAAGCCGGCACACGATGTTCACTGCCCCCTCAGCCACCGCAGCCCCAGGCGGCGGCATGGCGACAAGTATGGTCCGGCCATCAGGCCGATCAGGCGTGATTACTTAAAGTCCCAGGTCAGTTTCTCTGAGCGATCTCAGGCTCTCCGGCGACGTCGGCAGATGACCAGATTTCCGATCCCGATTCACCGCGAACTGATCTAAATCAGACGAAACTCGCTTCACGCGTAGTCCCGGCTGGATACCCGCGACCCGGGCCCTGACCGATGGGTCCAGAGCTGCTCCGGCATGTCGCGTCGTGACCTGACAGAACGATCGGCCCCGGTGAGTCCACCGGAACACCGTCCAGAGCACCAACGCTCTGCGCATACGGCCCCTGTGCGGTGCATGAGTCACCGGGGCCGACCCCCTGTTTTCCGCGCTGAGCATCGCCGGGCTCCGCCAGAGCGTGCCCGCGACCCCCGTTTCCGTTCGCGCGCCCGAGGCGCCGCGCGTTACTCCGAGCGCTGCTGCGGAATGCCCGCGAGCAGGGCGCGAACCTCGGTCTCCCGGTAGCGCCGGTGACCTCCCAGCGTCCTGATTGATGTCAGCTTCCCTGCCTTGGCCCACCGGGTCACCGTCTTCGGGTCAACCCGGAACATGGTGGCAACCTCAGCCGGCGTCAGCAGCTGCTCGACTTCTGGAGTTCGTGCAGACATTGTGACGGCCTCTCCTCCTGGACCGGCATTGCGATCCTGCGTCCGTTTGTAATGACAGCTCCATTTCGGAACTCGCCGGTGATGTCCCAGCTGGCGCACTTCGCCACGGCACAATCACCTGCGATGACAATGCGACCGCCAGGAGCGGAAGTCTCGGCTCATTCCCCGTTGCCTCCCCGTTGCCCCCGTTGATCGAAGTCACGTTGCGTGATCCTACAGACACGATCCGTCGCAACGGGCAGATTCGGAAAAGTCATCTCCGCTTCCTGCCAACTACTGAACGTAGCCGTTCCTGCCATCGCTGCCTGATCAAGCGGCTGCGCACGCTAGCCACCAGGTCAGGGTTCATAGGCTCGATTGTCGCCCACCTCCTAACCCGGGAGGTCACGCACAGTAACGATTCCGGCCAGGCCAGTCCTGCCGCCGTCCGTGCCGTACGCTCCCCCGAGCGCGGATCCAGCCCGTCCCGCCGGGACTAATCGGCGACGCCGGGACACTCATCCGCAGTTCTACGGCATGCTCTGTCATGGGGTATTTGCCCCGCAGCGGCGGCTTCATGCATTGCGCGCCGGCAACACTGCCGGCTGCCGACTTTCGAGGAATACTCTGGAAGCGCGGATACCGGGTCAACGGAGACCCGGACGGACCCCGGGAGCTTGTGTCGTGGCGAGTGAATTCGGAGCAGCGAACCAGACCGGTCAGGCCGGCGACGACGGCACCATCGCCCGCGCGGCGGGCAGCGTGATCACGAGCGCGAGCCACGAGCAGGTGGTCTTCTGCCATGACGCGCCCACCGGCCTGCGGGCCATCATCGCGATCTACTCCACCGCCCTCGGCCCGGCCTTGGGCGGCACGCGGTTCTACCCATACCCGGACGATGACGCGGCCATCACCGACGCGCTCAACCTGTCTCGGGCGATGGCCTACAAGAACGCCCTCGCCGGACTGGACCTCGGCGGCGGCAAGGCCGTGATCATCGGCGATCCGGCCGTGATCAAGACCGAGGCGCTGCTCCGCGCCTACGGCAGATTCGTGCAGTCGCTGAACGGCAGGTACATCACCGCCTGCGACATCGGCACCTACAGCGCGGACATGGACATCGTTGCCCGCGAGTGCCGGTTCGTGACCGGGCGCACCGAGCCGCACGGCGGCGCGGGCGACTCCTCGGTGCTCACCGCCTTCGGCGTCCTGCAGGGCATGCGGGCCGCAGCCGAGCACACCTGGGGCAGCACCAGCCTCGAGGGCCGGGCGGTCGCCGTCGAGGGAGTGGGCAAGGTCGGCAGTCATCTGGTCGGCCACCTCGCCGACGAGGGCGCCAGGGTCCTGGTCTACGACGTCAACGCCACGGCCGTCGAGCGTGTGCGCGCCAGCCACCCCGACGTCGTCGTCGCCGCCAGCCGCGACGAGCTGATCGCCGCGGACATCGACGTCTACGCCCCATGCGCGCTCGGCGGCGCGATCGATGACACCGTGGCGGCCACGCTCCGGGCCCGCATCATCTGCGGCGGCGCGAACAACCAGCTTGCGCAGACCGGCGTGGACAAGCTGCTGGACGAGCACGGGATCGTCTACGTGCCCGACTACCTGGTCAACGCCGGCGGGGTGATCCAGGTCGCCGACGAGCTGGATGGCTTCAGGTTCGAGCGGGCCAAGGCACGAGCCGCGCAGATCTTCGAGACCACCAAGAAGATCCTGGCGATCGCCGACGCAGAGGGCGTGCCGCCCGCGGTCGCCGCCGACCGCCTGGCCGAGCGCAGGATGTCCGAAGTAGGCCGTCTCAGGAGCATCTGGCTGGGCAGTTGACCGGGCCTGCGGACATCTCAGCATGACCGCCGGACGCATGGGCCGCCCAAAACAGGTACGGTTGTCTATGTACGAAGGCGCTGGCCTCGTCGCGCTCCCCATGCCGGAGCCGCGGCGGGCAGTCTGACGTGCATAAAGCCCGATGAGGGTCGGACAGTGTTGCAGCAGGCATCAATCGCGATGACCAGGGACCTGGCGGGTCCCGTACGTTCGAGGGGGTCGAGCCAATGGGGCGCGGCCGAGCCAAGGCCAAGCAGGTGAAGGTGGCACGCCAGCTGAAGTACGGCGGTGGCGGCACTGACCTTGACCGGCTGCGGGCAGAGTTGGGCGTCGGCACCGATCAGCGGGATACCGGCGAACGAGACGCTTACGCGGACTACGGCGATCGCTATTTCCCGGCTGACGACGATGATGCCGATGAGGACGACGATGACGACGATCTTGACGACGCCGAGGTCTGAGCTGCCGACGGTCTGAGCTGCCGACGGGCCCCGGCGCAGCGGGCTACGGATGCCGGCCGACGAGCCTGGCCTGACCGCTGCCCTCGATCACGGTTCCCAGCTGCCAGGTCGCCACGCCGCGGCCCGCCAGCACCGCGATCGCGGCGTCCGCGGCATCGGCGCTGACCACCGCCGCCATGCCGACGCCCTGGTTGAAGACCCGCTCAAGTTCCGCGGCATCCACCCGCCCGTGACCGGCCAGCAGGCCGAACACCGGCGGTGGCGTCCAGGTACCCCGGTCAAGCACCGCGTCGACGTCCGCCGGAAGCACCCGGGCCAGGTTCGCCGCCAGTCCGCCGCCGGTGATGTGCGCGAAGGCGTGCACCTCGACGGCGTCCGCCAGCGCCAGGCAGTCGGCGGCATAGATCCTGGTCGGTGTCAGCAACTCCGCGCCCAGCGGCTGATCAAGCTCAGCGGGCTGGTCGTGCAGGTCCAGGCCGGCCCGCTCGATCACCTGCCGGACCAGCGAGAAGCCATTGGAGTGCAGACCGGACGAGGCGAGTCCGAGCACGACATCGCCGGTCCGAACCCGCTCCGGGCCGAGCAGCCGGTCGGCATCGACGACACCGGTCGCCGCGCCGGCCAGGTCGAACTCGTCGGGGCCGAAGTGGCCGGGGTGCTCGGCGGTCTCCCCGCCGATCAGCGCGCAGCCCGCCCGGACGCAGCCCTCGGCGATGCCGCCGACGATCTGGGCCACCCGCTCGGGCACCACCGTGCCGCAGACCACGTAGTCGGTCATGAAGAGCGGTTCAGCGCCGCATACCACCAGGTCGTCGACGACCATGCCGACCAGGTCGATCCCGATCGTGTCGTAACGACCCAGCCGCTGAGCGATCACGACCTTCGTGCCGACGCCGTCGGTAGAGGTGGCCAGCAGCGGCCGACGCATTCCGGCCAGCCGGGAGACGTCGAACAGCCCGGCGAAACCGCCGATCCCGCCAACCACCTCCGGCCTGGCGGTCCGCTCCACGGCGGCCCGCATCAAATCCACCGCCCGCTCCCCGGCGGCGATGTCCACGCCGGAGGACGCGTAACTTGAGCCGCCCCGCTCGGCGCCGGTCACCGCGGCTCTGCCTGGCCGTTCGCGGCGACGCCCTCAAGCAGGTACTTGCCCTGCTCGGATTCCCGGACGCTGACCGGGTAATCGCCGTCGAAGCATGCGTGGCAAAGCCGGTCCGCGGGCAGCGTGGTGGCCTCGATCAGCCCGGCCAGCGAGACGAAGCCGAGCGAGTCCGCGCCGATCGAGTCCCGGATCGCTTCGGCCGGCAGGCTGCCGGCGATCAGCTCGGCACGGCTGGCGAAGTCGATGCCGAAGAAGCACGGCCAGGCGACCGGCGGGCTGGAGATCCGGACGTGCACCTCCCGCGCCCCGGCCTCGCGCAGCATGGCGACGATGGCCCGCTGGGTGTTACCGCGCACGATCGAGTCATCGACCACGACCACCCGCCGGCCCGCGATCACGTCCCGCAGCGGGTTCAGCTTCAGCCGGATGCCGCGCTGCCGGATGGTCTGGCTGGGCTCGATGAACGTCCGGCCCACGTAGCTGTTCTTGACCAGGCCCTGGCCGTAGGGGATGCCGCTGCCCTGCGCATAGCCGATGGCCGCGGGGGTGCCCGACTCCGGGACCGGGATGACCAGGTCAGCGTCGGCTGGGTGCTCGGCGGCCAGCCGACGGCCAACCTCGACCCTGGTGGCCTGCACGCTCCGGCCGCTGATCGAGGTGTCCGGCCTGGCCAGGTAGACGTACTCGAACAGGCAGCCGCGCGGTCGCGGCTCGGCGAACCGGCTGGACCGGACTCCCCGCTCGTCGATCGCGATCAGCTCGCCTGGCTCGATCTCCCTGACCATGGTCGCACCGACGATGTCCAGAGCGGCCGTCTCGCTGGCCACCACCCAGCCCCGGGGCAGCCTGCCGAGCACCAGCGGCCGGAAGCCAAGCGGATCGCGGGCCGCGTACAGGGTCCGCTCGTCCATGAACACCAGGGAGAACGCCCCGCGCACCCGGGGCAGCACGGCCAGCGCGTTTTCCTCGATGCCGCCCTGGCCGTCGGCCGCCTCCGGATCTCCGCCGCCCGGGGTGACGAACAGCGACGTCAGGACGTCGGTGTCGGAGGTCGCGGCGGGACCCTGGCCGCCGCGATCGCCGCCGGTCAGCGCGGCAAGCTCGCGGGTGTTGATCAGGTTGCCGTTGTGGCCGAGCGCCAGGCTCGCCGTCGGCGTGGCACGGAACGTCGGCTGCGCGTTCTCCCAGACCGAGGAGCCACTGGTGGAGTACCGGCAGTGCCCCACCGCGATATACCCGCGGAGCGAGTTCAGCACGGACTCGTTGAAGACCTGGGCGACCAGTCCCATGTCCTTGAACACCACGATCCTGGATCCGTCGCTGACCGCGATGCCGGCGGATTCCTGACCACGGTGCTGCAGTGCGTACAGGCCGAAGTAGGCGAGCTTGGCCACGTCCTCGCCGGGAGTCCAGACGCCGAATACGCCGCAGGCATCCCTGGGCGGCCGGTCGGTGGGACTCAGGTCCTGGGACAGGCGCCCGTCAGGCTTGATCACTCTGGAAGTCTAATTTGACCGGCCCGGTGCGTCGTCCCCGGCATCCGGCCTGCTCACAAAGCCGGGCAGCGGGAGGTGGCCGGACAGATCGGCGCGCGGCCCGCTGGCGCTGATCCGGCCAGACCGCCGCGCCCGCTCCCAGCCCAGCCTGCCGGTCGCAAGCAGCACCCACGTCACCGGATCGGTCTCGACCACGTTGGGCGGGGTGCCGCGGGTATGCCGGGGACCGGCGATGACCTGGACGGCGCCGAACGGCGGCACGCGCACCTCGACCGATCGCCCGGGTGCCCGCTGCTCGAGTTCGTCCAGGCTGTACAGGACGGCGCCGCGCAGCGCCTCGCGGAGCGGATCGGATCCCGCGTCCAGCGCCGTGGTGACCGCCTCCAGGCAGGCGGCGCCAAGCGCGCTCACCGTGTCCGGCCCGGTCCACGGCGCACGGGAACTGGCCGCGCGCTGTTCGCTGAGCGCGCGGAGCAGTCGCTGCGGGTCAAGGCGGCGTGCGGGCATCGCATCGACGTTAGCCGACGACCGTGCCGCCGGGTATCCGCCCGGGATCCGCCGACCGCTGGCCGCGATTCCATTGTTTGCGTCATAATCCGTCCCTATGCCTGATCAGTTCAGCGGGTCCGCGCGGCGGGCCTCGGGCTCCTGGGCTCCCCGGCTGACCGGAGTCGGCGTCGCCGTGCTGCTGGCCGGCGCCGTCCTCGGCGGCTACCTGGCCAGCACGCCATCGGGTCACCAGGCGCGGACCCCGGCGACGCCGCGGACCCCGGCCGCCGGCCGCCGGTCCGCCACGCCCACGCCCAGCGCCCCGCAGGTCACCAAGGTCGAATCGGTCGGCCTGGTCGACTTCGGGCCGGCCGACGACGGCGACGGCTGGCAGCGGGACCGCGACGACCACCCGCTGATGCTGCGACCCCTCGGATCGGGGCTCGCGTTCGTGGTCATCCCTGGCGACCAGCTTGCCGCCGGGCCGCGGGAGTGGACGGTGAACGAACTTGCCGATGGCAGCGACATCTTCATCGACATCAGCACCGGAGACTGCCTGACCGCGGCCAGCGGCACCCGGCTCATCCTGGCGCCCTGCGACCTGTCGGCCAGCCAGCGCTGGCGGCCGGTGCAGCAGCGATCGATCGCCGGCCAGTCCGTCGCGGGCTATGCCAGCGTCAGCACCGGCCGCTGCCTCGCCGCCGGCGGGCCCGCGTCCAGCACCGCGACCAGCGAACCCGCGGTGCTGGCCGGATGCGGCCCGGCGGGCACCAGGTCGCAGGAACTCGTGCTCTGGTGGAGCGCCTGACCCTCGGCAGGGCCAGCGGACCGGGTTAGCCGAACAGTTCGCCGAGCGTGCCGCGGCGGGCGGCGGCAAGCTCACCGACCGGCACCGAGAACGCCCCGGCGACCGCGAGCTCATCCCCGCCGGTGAACCCGATCGGCTGCGCGGGCACGCCGTGCTCGGCGCACAGCCGGGCGAACGCCTCCCGCTGGCCGTCCCGGACGGCGACCAGCGCCCGGCCGGGCGACTCGCTGAACAGCGCGGTGAACGGATCGGTCCCCAGGTCGACCGTGCAGCCGATGCCGTCACCGGACCGGGCCGGGCCGTCGGCGCCAGTCAGGCAGCATTCGGCGAGCGCGACCCCGAGACCGCCGTCGGACAGATCGTGGGCGGCGGACAGCAGGCCCGCCTCGGCCGCCCCTGCCAGCACCTCGGCGAGCCGGCGCTCGGCGGCCAGGTCCACCGCAGGCGGCCGCCCGCCGAGGTGGCAGTGCACCACGCTGGCCCACAGCGAGCCGCCGAACTCCGGCGCGGTGGTCCCGAGCAGCATGATCTGCTCACCGGGCGCGCCGAACCCGGATGCCAGCCGCCGCCGGACGTCGGCAAAGACCCCGAGCACCCCGATCACCGGCGTCGGCTGGATCGCCTCGTCCTGGGTCTGGTTGTAGAAGCTGACGTTCCCGCCGGTCACCGGCACGCCCAGGGCCAGGCAACCGTCGGCCAGGCCGCGCACCGCCTCGGCGAACTGCCACATCACCTCCGGGTCCTCCGGCGAGCCGAAGTTGAGGCAGTTCGTCACCGCGAGCGGCCGCGCGCCGGAGGCCGCCACGTTCCGGTACGCCTCCGCCAGCGCGAGTTGCGTCCCCGCGTACGGGTCGAGCAGGCAGAACCGCCCGTTGCCGTCGGTCGCCAGCGCGATGCCCAGGAAGGTCTCCTCGTCGATCCTGAGCACCCCGGCGTCGTGCGGCGTCGCCTGGACCGTGTTGCCCCGGACGTAGCTGTCGTACTGCTCGGTGACCCAGGCCTTGTCCGCTCCGGCCGGAGAGCCGAGCAGGGCGAGCAGGTCCGCGCGCAGCCGGTCCGCGAGCCCGGGGCCCGAGCGCGCCGCGTCGGCGAGCGGGGCCGGATCGTCGGCCAGCCGGCCATCCTGACCGGCCGGACGCCGTAGCGGGCGCTGGTAGAGCGGCCCCTCGGCGGCGCTCTCCGGCGGGATGTCCACCACGACCTCGCCGCGCCAGGTCGCGATCAGCCGGCCGGTCCCGGTGACCTCGCCGATCACGGTGGCCGGAACGTCCCAGCGAGCGCAGATCTCGGCGAACTTCTCGAGCGCGCCAGGCTCGACGATCGCCATCATGCGCTCCTGCGACTCGCTCATCAGGATCTCCGCCGGGCCGAGACTGGGGTCGCGGAGCGGCACCAGGTCCAGCGTGACGGCCATGCCGGTGCCACCGGCGGCGGCAAGCTCGGAGGTGGCGCAGGCGATGCCCGCGGCGCCGAGATCCTGGATCGCGACGACCACCCCGGCCGCGTAAAGCTCCAGGCAGCACTCGATCAGCAGTTTTTCCATGAACGGGTCGCCGACCTGCACGTTCGGCCGCTTGGCGGTCTCCCCACCGCCCCCGAACGAGGCGCTGGCCAGCACCGACGCTCCGCCGATCCCATCGGGGCCGGTCGGCGATCCGAGCAGCACCACCTGGTTGCCCGGTCCCCTGGCGGCGGCCAGCTTGAGGTCCTGATGCCGCAACACGCCCACGCACAGGGCGTTGACCAGCGGATTACCCGAATAGCAGGGGTCGAATGCCAGCTCGCCGCCGATGTTGGGCAGGCCAAGGCAATTACCGTAGAACGAGATCCCGCCGACGACTCCGGGCAGCACCCGGCGGGTGTCCGGGGCGTCGACCGCGCCGAACCGGAGCGCGTCCATCACCGCGACCGGCCGGGCGCCCATCGCCAGGATGTCCCTGACGATCCCGCCCACCCCGGTCGCCGCGCCCTGGAACGGCTCGACATACGACGGGTGGTTGTGCGACTCGATCTTGAAGGTGACCGCGTAGCCCTGGCCGATGTCGACGACGCCCGCGTTGTCGCCGATCCCGGCCAGCAGGGAGGTGGTCGGCGGCGCCTTCTCGGCGAACTGACGCAGGTGCACCCGGGACGACTTGTACGAGCAGTGCTCGCTCCACATCACCGAGTAGATGGCCAGTTCCGAATCGGTCGGCCGCCGACCGAGCAGGCCGCCGACGCTCGCGTACTCCGCGTCGGTGAGGCCAAGCTCGGCGTGCGGCTGCGCCCGGTCCGGAGTGCGCGCGGCCAGCGCGACGGTGTCCGGCGCGGTCACCAGGCCGTGTCCCGCCTCGCCGGCGGCGCTCGCGGTCACGCGTCCGCCAGCGCCGACAGGATCGACGCGAAGAACCCGAGGCCGTCGGTCCCCGGTCCGGTGAGGGCGTCGATCGCGTGCTCCGGATGCGGCATCAGGCCGACCACGGTGCCCGCCGGGTTCGTCACCCCGGCGATGTCGCGGGCCGACCCGTTCGGGTTGCCGCTCGCGTAACGTGCGAGCACCCGCCCGGAGGCCTCAAGTTCGTCCAGCGTCCGCTGGTCGGCCACGTACCGGCCCTCTCCGCTCTTGAGCACGACGGTGATCTCATGGCCCGGCTGGTAGCCCGCTGTCCAGCTGGTCTGGCCGTTCTCGATCCGGATCCGCACCTCACGGTTGACGAACCGCCGGCCGGCGTTGCGGGTCAGCGCCCCGGGCAGCAGGTGCGCCTCGCACAGGATCTGGAAGCCGTTGCAGATGCCGAGCACCGGCAGGCCGTCCGTGGCCGCCGGGATGAGGTCGGCCATCACCGGGGCGAACCGGGCGATCGCCCCGCAGCGCAGGTAATCGCCGTAGGAGAAACCGCCAGGCAGGACCACGGCGTCAACGCCGCGCAGACCGCGATCGCCGTGCCAGAGCGGGACCGGCGTCGCGCCCGCCCTGGCCACGGCGCGGCTGGCATCGACGTCGTCGAGTGACCCGGGGAACGTGACGATGCCGACGCGGGTCGTCACCGATGTCCTCGCTGCTCACGCATGCCCGAAGGCTATCCGGTCAGCCGGCGTCCCGCAGCGCCCAGCCGCTCGGATCGGCCAGCGGGGCGTCCTCCCGCCACTCGATCCGCTTCCGCAGCCTGACGACGGTGCCCCGGCCAGGTCCGGTCCGCAGGCTGACGTCGTCGACGCAGGCCCGCATGATGGCCAGGCCGCGCCCGGACTCGGCAAGCTGAGTCACGTCCACGGGCCGCGGCCGGCGGTGCAGCAGCGTGCCGGGGCGCATCGGAGGGCGCCGGACGTGCCCGCGCCGGATCCGGACCCGGCGCGGATCGATGCCCCGGCCGTTGTCAAGCACCTGGAGCATCACCCGGGTCCGGTCGACCTGCACCACGACCTCGTACCGCCGGCCGGCCCCGGCGTGCCGCAGCACGTTGGTGCACGCCTCGGTGGCGGCGAGGAGCAGGTCAGAGACGCAGGACTCGTCCAGGCCAAGCTGGGACAGCGTGTCGCCGAGAACCCGGCGCATCACGGGAATGCTGAGCGATTCTCTGGGGAATACGAGGCAGAACCGGACGTTTCTCGCCGGTCCTCGCGAGTACGATGCCCGACTGCGCATTCGCTCTCGGCCCCCCTGGGGTTAGCGGTGTGCTCTGCTCACATTGTGAGAGTTTCCAGCGCGGGGCCGTGGTAATCATAAACTCGGGCGATCTTCGGACGAACAGTAGCGTTCCGGCAGGTCAACGGGTGCTAGCCGGTACGGCCGGGCGACCCTGCGATGAGCGTGAGCACCGTTGGTAACGGCTTTCCCGGCGATCACACGAGATCGGCCGGCCGCGCGGCGCCAAATCCTGCCAAGCAGCGGGTAAATCCTGGTCGTGACTTACGCGCCGTGGATTGTGAATTCCTCAATGACCGGGTTCGCCAGCAACTCGGCGGATAGCTCCGTCATCCGGATGGCCAGCGCGTCAGCGTCCGCCACATCCGCGTCCGCGACCTCGACCTCGAATCGCTTCCCCTGGCGCACCGCGCGCACCTCGGCGAAGCCAAGCCGGTGGCAGGCACCGGCGATGGCCTCGCCCTGCGGATCCCGGATCTCCGGCTTGAGCATGACGTCGACGACAATCTTTGCCACGATCGCAGCGTACGCGAACGGATCGTCTGGCCTCGCGGGCAGCGCACCACTTGACCTCGCCTGCGGAGCGCCGAGTACTGTCACAGCGGAACATAGTGACGACAACCGACCGGCCACCGGCACGCGCCGGCGGGCGGCAAGAGAACACGCAAGGAGTGGCACGTGGCCGTCAAAGCTGCCGGGCGAGCTTCCTCCCGCAATCACGACAATCCGATCCCCAAGCCGGAGCTGATCCAGCTTCTGACTCCCGAGGGCGAACTCACGCCGCATCCCGACTATCCGCTCGAGTTGTCCGTCGACGAGATCAAGTCGCTGTACCGCGATCTCGTCCTGGTCCGCAGAATCGACTTCGAGGCGATCGCCCTCCAGCGCAAGGGTGAGCTGGGCATCTGGGCGTCGCTGCTGGGCCAGGAGGCCGCCCAGGTTGGCTCGGGCCGCGCGCTCGAGCCGCGTGACATGGCCTTCCCCACCTACCGGGAGCACGGCGTGGCCTGGTGCCGCGGCCTGGATCCGGTCAAGCTCCTCGAACTCTTCCGCGGCGTGAACTTCGGCGGCTGGGATCCCCGGGAACACAACTTCCACCTGTACACGATCGTGATCGGCGCCCAGACGCTGCACGCGACCGGTTACGCGATGGGGATCCAGCGTGACGGCGCGGTGGGCGGCGAGGACGGCGAGGCCGTGATCGCGTACTTCGGCGATGGCGCTACCAGCCAGGGTGACGTGAACGAATCGTTCATCTGGGCATCGGTGAACAACGCGCCGATCGTGTTCTTCTGCCAGAACAACCAGTGGGCCATCTCGGCGCCGCTGGAGAAGCAGACCAGGGTGCCGCTCTACCAGCGGGCGCAGGGCTTCGGCTTCCCCGGCCTGCGGGTCGACGGGAACGACGTCCTCGCCTGCCTGGCGGTGACCCGCAAGGCGCTCCAGGCGGCCCGCGAGGGCCAGGGCCCGACCATGATCGAGGCCTACACCTACCGGATGGGGGCGCACACCACCACCGACGATCCGACCAGGTACCGGCTGTCGGCCGAGCTTGAGTCGTGGAAGCTGAAGGATCCGATCGAACGGGTCCGGCAGTACCTGATCAGGCCCGGGCTGGCGAAGGAGGACTTCTTCGCCGCCGTCAACGCCGAGGCCGACGAGATCGGCGCGCGGATCCGCCAGGCGTGCGAGACGATGCCGGACCCGGAACCGCTGTCGATGTTCGATCATGTCTACGCCGAGCCCAACGCGCTAGTGGCCGCCGAGCGCGAGCAGGCCGCCGCGTACATCAGCTCGTTCATGACCGAGGATGGTGCGCGATGACCGTGCTGACCCTGTCCAGGGCGCTGAACGAGGGCCTGCGCAAGGCCATGGAGAACGATCCCAAGGTCCTCATCATGGGCGAGGACGTCGGCAAGCTCGGCGGTGTGTTCCGGGTCACCGACGGGCTGCAGAAGGACTTCGGCGAGGACCGGGTGATGGACACGCCGCTGGCCGAGTCCGGGATCGTCGGCACCGCCATCGGCCTGGCGCTGCGGGGCTACCGCCCGGTCTGCGAGATCCAGTTCGACGGCTTCATCTTCCCCGCGTTCGACCAGATCGTTTCCCAGCTTGCCAAGATGCCGTACCGGTCCGGCGGCGTCGTCAAGCTGCCGATCGTCATCCGG
Organism: Actinomycetes bacterium; assembly: GCA_021792855.1. Taxonomy (GTDB): domain Bacteria; phylum Actinomycetota; class Actinomycetes; order Streptosporangiales; family Streptosporangiaceae; genus Chersky-822. Next base: position 7,244 of record JAJYTW010000068.1, on the reverse strand, counting down.
GTGCCGTTCGGCGGCGGGATCGGAGCGGTCGAGCACCACAGCGAGTCACCTGAGGTGTTCTTCGTGCACACCTCGGGCCTTCGGGTGATCTCGTGCGGGGATCCGGCCGACGGCTACGCGATGATCCAGCAGGCGATCAGCTCCGACGACCCGGTGCTGTTCTTCGAGCCGAAGCGCCGGTACTGGGACAAGACCGAGGTCGATCTGGCCGGCGGAGTGGCCGCCGCGCTGCCGATGGACCGGGCCAGAACGCTCGCCTCGGGCACGGACGTCACCGTGCTGTGCTACGGGCCGATGGTCCGCACCTGCATGGAGGCGGCAGCCGCGGCCGAGTCCGAGGGCAGGTCGATCGAGGTGATCGACCTGCGGTCACTCTCACCGCTGGACACCGAGACGATCTTCGCCTCGGTGCGCAAGACCGGCCGGTGCGTGGTCGTGCACGAGGCCCCGGTCACGGCCGGCCTCGGCGCGGAGATCGCCGCCCGGGTCACGCAGGAGTGCTTCTACCACCTCGAGGCGCCGGTGCTCCGGGTCGGTGGCTACTCGACGCCGTACCCGCCCGCCCGGATCGAGGAGCACTACCTGCCCGATCTGGACCGGGTGCTCGACGCCGTCGACCGCGCGTTCGCGTACTGAGAGGGCCGCAATGTCAGAGCTGAAGCAATTCAGGCTGCCCGATGTAGGCGAGGGCCTGACCGAGGCGGACATCGTCAAGTGGCACGTCCAGCCGGGTGACCCGGTCACTGTCAACCAGACCATCCTGGAGATCGAGACCGCCAAGTCGGCGGTCGAGATCCCCTGCCCGTACGACGGGACAGTCGCCGAACTGCTCGTTCCGGAGGGAACGACGGCCGACGTCGGCACGCCGATCATCGCGATCCAGGTGGGTTCCGGCCCGCTGGCCGGCGGCGGCGCAAGTGGCGCGGCCGGCGGCGCTACGGCCGGCGGTGCTGCGGCCGGCCCTGCCGAGGCTGGCGTGGGCGCGGCGCCGGCGGAAGGCGCGGTCGAACCCGGGGTGCACGGCAGTCCGGCGCCGAAGGCGGAGCGCCAGGCCGTCCTGGTCGGCTACGGGGTGAAGCTGGCCGCCACCACGCGGCGGCCAAGGCGCCCGGCAGGCGGCGGCCCGGCGGCAGCCAGTACGACTCCGGCAGCGGCTGGCTCGTCGGCGGCTGGCCCGTCGGCGGCTGGCCCGGCCCCGGTCTCGGCTCCAGCCGCCACCCGGGCTCCCGCTGCGGCTCCGGTACCCACCCAGCCCGCCGCGACACCGGCAGCCCCGGGTGCGGCCGCCGGCCGCGGCCGGGCGCTAGCCAAGCCGCCGGTGCGCAAGCTGGCCAAGGACCTCGGGATCGACCTGTCGCTGATCGCCGGGACCGGCCCGGCCGGCTCGATCTCCCGCGACGACGTGCGAGCAGCGGCGGCCGCGCAGGCCGATGCCGACCTGGCCGGCGCGGGCCTGACCGGCGCGGGCCTGACCGGCGCGGAGGCCGGGTTCGCCCCCGCGGCCCTGGCCCGGGTGTCGGAGCTGCCCAGGGAGGAGCGGATCCCGATTCGCGGGGTGCGCAAGCACACCGCGGCGGCGATGGTCGCCAGCGCGTTCACCGCGCCGCACGTGACCGAGTTCCTCCAGATCGACATCACCGAGACGATGGCAGCCACCGCCCGGCTGAAGTCGATGCCCGACTTCGAGTCGGTCCGGGTCTCGCCACTGCTGCTGGTGGCGAAGGCCCTGCTGGTCGCGGCGGCCAGGTACCCGATGGTCAACTCGTCCTGGGACGCCGATGCCAACGAGATCGTGGTCCGGCACTACGTGAACCTCGGCATCGCGGCGGCGACCGATCGCGGTCTGGTGGTCCCGAACATCAAGGACGCCCACGCGCTCTCGCTGGTCGACCTGGCCGGGGCGCTGAACGACCTGACCCAACTGGCTCGATCGGGCAAGGCCACGCCCGCCGACCTGCGCGGCGGCACCATCTCGATCACCAATGTCGGGGTCTTCGGGGTGGACACCGGAACGCCGATCATCAACCCGGGCGAGTCGGCGATCCTGGCGTTCGGCCAGGTCAAGCAGGCCCCCTGGGTGGTCGATGGGGAACTGGCGGTCCGACAGGTCTGCACGCTCGCGCTGTCCTTCGACCACCGGATCGTGGACGGCGACCTCGGCTCGGCCGTGCTCCGGGACATCGGCGCCATGCTGACCGACCCGCTGCGAATGCTGGCCTGGTCGTGATGGCCAATCAGATGAGTACCGATCGGGAGCACGCATGATCAGGCACGTCGCCATGTTCACCTGGAAGCCGGAGACGACGGCGGAGCAGAAGGGGCTTGTCAGCGCGGAACTGGCCAAGCTCCCGCCGCTGCTGAACGGACTGCGGTCCTACTCGTTCGGCGCTGACGCCGGCCTGAACGAGGGCAACGCGGACTTCGTGGTCGTCGCCGACTTCGATGATGTGGATGCCTACCTCGGATACCGCGACCACCCCGAGCACGTCAAGGTGGCCACCCAGGTGATCGGCCCGATCGCGGCACGGCGAATGGCCGCGCAGGTCGAGATCTGATTCCGGCCGGGTCGCACCGGCGCCCGGTGCGACCCGGCACCCGGCAGCCCCGTACCCGCCAGCCCCGTACCGGCCAGCCCTAAACGGCCCGCCAGCCCCACGCGGCCCGGCCGCCCACGCGCCCCGTAAGCCCCACAAACCCCGCCAGCCCCATGCGGCCCGCCAGCCCCGGCAACGCGGCCGACCGTAGTGGTGTGGATGGCACATATTGCACCCTCCAGTGACCAATATGTGCCATCCACACCACTGGCTGGCCAGCCCGGCACCGCTGGCGCCCGGCGACCGGCGCAACACCGGCTCGCAGTGCCGACACCGGCGGCTCGCCGTACTCGGCGCACCGCCGGCGCCTGGCACGGGGAAACGCCGCTGGCCGGCGGCGGGCCGCAGAGCCCGGCGCCGGCCAGCGAACATCTGGCCCGGCACGGTGCGCAGGTTCCGTGCCGGGCGGGTCCCTCAGAACGCGTCTTCTGGCAGATCCATCAAGTCCAGCGAGGTGTGCTCGGCGATCTGCCGTTCGGCCGCGAGCCTGGGCAGCACGGTCTCGGCGAAGAACCGCGCCGCCGAGATCTTGCCCTGGTAGAAGGCCTCATCGCCGGGACGGCCGGACCCGGCGGGCCGATCCAGGGCGGTCAGCGCCACCTCGGCCTGGCGGACCAGCAGCCAGCCGATCACCAGGTCGCCGAGGGCGAGCAGCAGCCTCGTCGTGTTCAGGCCGACCCGGTTGATCTGCGCCGCCTGCTCCAGGCTGGCCCCGAGGAAGCCGTTCATCGCGTTGACGATCGCCTCGAGGTTGTCGGCGGCAGTAGCCAGCGCCGCGCGCTCCTGCTTGAGCCGGCCGTTGCCGGACTCGGCCGCCGCCGTCTTCCTGACCTCGGTGAGCAGGTGGCCGATGGCCACGCCCTGGTTCCGTATGATCTTGCGGAAGTACAGGTCCATGCCCTGGATCGCGGTGGTGCCCTCGTACAGGCTGTCGATCTTGGCGTCCCTGATGTACTGCTCGATCGGGTAGTCCTGCAGGTAGCCAGAACCGCCCAGGGTCTGCAGCGACTGGGTCAGCATCTCGTAGGCGCGCTCCGAGCCGACCCCCTTCACCAGCGGAAGCAGCAGGTCGTTCATCGCCACGGCGTCCTCGTCGGGCCTGCCCTCGGCCCGCGCGATCTGGACCGCGTCCTGGAACGTGGCCGCGTACAGCACAAGCGCCCGCATGCCCTCGGCGTAGGCCTTCTGGAGCATCAGGATCCGCCGGACGTCGGGGTGGTGGATGATCGTGACCCTGGGCGCGGTCTTGTCGGTCATCTGGGCAAGTTCGCCGCCCTGCACCCGGGTCTTGGCATAGTCGAGCGCGTTCAGGTAGCCGGTCGACAGCGTCGCGATCGCCTTGGTCCCGACCATCATCCGGGCATGCTCGATGATCATGAACATCTGCCGGATGCCGTCGTGCACGTCACCGACCAGCGTGCCGATCGCGGGGTGCTCGCCGCCGAAGGTCAGCTCGCAGGTCGCGGAGGCCTTGAGGCCCATCTTGTGCTCGACGTTGGTGGCGTACACGCCGTTCCGCTCGCCAGGCTCACCGTCCGGTCCCACCAGGTACTTGGGCACCAGGAACATCGACAGTCCCTTGGTGCCGGGCCCGGCGCCCTCGGGGCGGGCGAGCACCAGGTGGAAGATGTTCTCCGCCATGTCGTGCTCGCCGCTGGTGATGAACCGCTTGACGCCCTCGATGTGCCAGGTGCCGTCCGGCTGCTTGATCGCCTTCGTCCGCCCGGCGCCGACGTCGGAGCCCGCGTCGGCCTCGGTCAGCACCATCGTGGCCGTCCACTTGCGGTCCACCGCGAACTGCGCGAACCGCTTCTGCTCGGGCGTGCCGAGTTCGAACAGAGCCTTGGCGAATGCCGCGCCGCTGGCGTACATCCACACGGCGGGGTTGGCGCCGAGGATGAGTTCGGCCACCGCCCAGCACAGCGACCTCGGGGCGGCGCTGCCGCCCAGTTCGGTCGGCAACTCCAGGCGGAACCACTCGGCGTCCACGAACGCGCGGAACGACCTGGCGAACGACTCGGGTACCCGCACGGTGTGCGTTGCCGGGTCGAACACGGGCGGGTTCCGGTCGGTCTCCACGAAGGACTCCGCGATCGGGCCGGTCGCGAGGCGGTTGACCTCGTCCAGGATGCCCCGGGCGGTCTCTTCGTCGAGATCGTCGTGCGGTGCCTTCCCAAGCAGGTCCTGCCGATTCAGGACCTCGAAGAGATTGAACTCGATGTCGCGCAGATTGCTCTTGAAGTGCGTCATTCCGCCTCCTGCCGGGTCCCCGCCATTGGCCGGGCAGTCAGTGTTACTCGTTAGTAACTTAAGTATACTACCGGCCGGTAACCACGGGAAGGGCCGCACCCGCGGCGACGTCAGATGATGTTGACCGCGCGCGCGATCACCAGCGCGCCGACCGCCAGCGACACCGTGGACTGGGCGAGCATCGTCAGCTTGGCCCACCTGGCCAGCGGCATCACATCGGTCGGGCTGAAGGCCGTGGCGTTGGTGAACGACAGGTACAGGTAGTCGACGAAGCGCGGCCCCCAGCCCGGCGGGGTCAACGCGGGCGCGGTCATCTGCGGGAACATCAGGTCCGGGTAGGGCGAGGTGTGCTCCAGTCGCCGGACCGGGCCGCCACGGTCGAACTCCCAGTACCACAGCGCGAACGCGATCACGTTGGTGCCCCAGATCAGCGCACCTGAGCTGAGCAGGCTGATCGCCGCGTGGGTGGCGCCCACCGGAAGCCGGTTCTCGGCGATCGCGCGGATCAGCAGCGCCGCGGAAATCGCGTTCGCCAGCGTGATCAGCACGATCAGGGCCACGCTCGCCGCCCGGATCGGCCGGGATCGGCGCTCGATCCGGACCGGGTTGGCGATCGTCAGCCCGATCAGCAGGGCGGCCTCAAGCACCGGCAGCAGGTAGCCAGGGAGCAGCGCTAGCTGACGGGGCAGCAGAAGCTGGAGCACGATCGCGACGACCACCGACACCGACGCCGGCCAGCGGGGCTCCGCGTGCGCCTGGCGATGCACCCGGGCCCGCCCGGCAGCCGCGATCCGGATCACGGCGTCGTCGATCAGGTGCGCAAGCTCGCTCCGGGGGATGTGGTCGGCCGGGAAGTCCTGGCCCGCCGCCGGGCGCTGCTGGCCGACCGCCGGGCGATCCTGACCGGTCCCGCCCTCGGGTGAATCGCCCGGAGAGTCGCTAAGACCGCTACCGGCATCATCGGTGTCCATAACCTCATTGTGCTGACCTCGACCCACCCCACGAGCCAATCTTCGACCGACTCCGGCCGACGTCCGGCGGACGCGCCAGCGAGCGTCCCCGGCGAACGGGCCGTGGCTGGCTACTCTCGAACGAGCGGGCATCACATTCTGTGGGAGGTCCATGACTGGCGGGCACTGGCCCCGCGGGCACGCGGCGCGGCCCGGGCCCGCCTGGACGCCTGCGGACCACCGGATCCAGGCCCGCGCAGCGCGCGGAGATCCGTTCGCCGCCCGCCGCGACCTGGCCGCGTTCATCAGCGCGACCCGGCACGCGCGCCGGCAGCGGGCGCTGGCCCTGACGCTGAGCCTGCTCTCCGCACTGGTGCTGGCCACCGCCGTCGGCGGCTGGCTGCTGACCAACTACGTCTCCTCAAGCCTCGGCCGGGTGAACGCGGGGACCGCGGGGACCCCGGCGGGCGGCCCGATGAACATCCTGCTGGCCGGGATCGACGTCCGGGCCGGCCTGACCAGGCATCAGCAGGCTCTGCTGCACGTCGGCCACACCATCAGCGACAACTCCGACACCCTGCTGCTGATCCATATCGCGGCCAGCCGGCGTCACGTCGAGGTGATCAGCCTGCCCAGGGACTCCTGGGTGCGGATACCCGGCTTCGGGATGAACAAGATCAACGCGGCCATCGGGTTCGGCGGCCCGAAGCTGATGGTGCGCACCGTAGAACGCGCCACCGGCCTGGCCATCAACGACTTCGCCGAGGTCAACTTCCTCGGGTTCGTCAGGGTGATCGACGCGCTGGGGGGCGTGAACATCTGCCTGCCCTACGCCGTGCACGACGCCTACAGCGGCCTGCACCTGTCGGCCGGGGTACACCACGTGAACGGGATCACCGCGCTGCAATTCGCCAGGGACCGGCACTCGTTCGCGCTTTCCGACCTCGCCCGGATCGCCAACCAGCACCAGCTCATCGCGTCGGTGATCACCACGGCGGTGAACTCGGGCACGCTGGCGAACCCGCTCAGGTTCTCCCGCTTCCTGTCCGCCATCACCGCCGCGGTCAAGGTCGACCGGAACTTCAACGTGCTCGGCCTCGCCGATCAGCTTCGCTACCTCAGGCCAACCGCGGTGTCGTTCGTGACCGTGCCGCTGGCCAGCATGAACTATGTGACGCCGAGCGGGGCGTCGGCCGTGCTGTGGGACCGGGCGGCCGCCCGGCGGCTGTTCGCGCGGGTCGCCCGCGACCGGCCGGCCGGGCCGCGGCCCGGCCGGACCGCGCCGACCCGCCGGACCGTGCCGGCCCGCCGGACGCCGTCCGGTCCCCCGGGCGCCGACGGGAGTCGCCCGCAGACGGCCGCGCAGGCGGCCTGCCGCTGACCGGCCAGAATCGGCGGGCGCCGTACGTTCACCGCGCTCCGGAATATCGCTAATCCTGAACGTGAGAAC
>JAJYTW010000067.1 GCA_021792855.1 Actinomycetes bacterium | reverse complement strand
GTCGCGCACCGATCAGGCGGTGATCAGGAACTTCTGCATCATCGCCCACATCGACCACGGCAAGTCAACGCTGGCCGACCGGATGCTCCAGCTCACCGGCGTCGTCGGTGACCGTCAGATGCGCGCGCAGTACCTGGACCGGATGGACATCGAGCGCGAGCGCGGCATCACGATCAAGAGCCAGGCCGTTCGGCTGCCGTGGCGCGGACCGGATGGCCGGGCCTATGTGCTGAACCTGATCGACACGCCCGGGCACGTGGACTTCAGCTACGAGGTGTCCCGGTCGCTGGCCGCGTGCGAGGGAGCGATCCTGCTGGTCGACGCCGCCCAGGGGATCGAGGCCCAGACGCTGGCCAACCTGTACCTGGCGCTGGAAGCGGACCTGCATCTGATCCCGGTGCTGAACAAGATCGACCTGCCGGCCGCGCAGCCGGACAAGTACGCCGAGGAACTGGCCAAGATCATCGGCTGCGACTCCTCCGACGTGCTCCGGGTCTCGGCCAAGACCGGCGAGGGCGTGACCGAGTTGCTGAACGCGGTCGTCGCGCAGGTGCCGGCCCCGGCCGGCGATCTGGACGGGCCGGCCCGCGCGCTGATCTTCGACTCCGTGTACGACACCTACCGGGGGGTGGTCACCTACGTCCGGATGGTCGACGGCCGCCTGTCGCACCGCGAGCGGACGCTGATGCTGTCCACCTCGGCGGTGCACGAGACGCTCGAGGTCGGCGTGATCTCGCCGGAGCCGGTGCCCTCGGATGGACTGGCCGCCGGTGAGGTCGGCTACCTGATCACCGGTGTCAAAGACGTGCGCCAGGCCAGGGTCGGTGACACGGTCACCAGCGCGGCCCGGCCGGCCACCGAGCCGCTGGCGGGGTATGCCTACCCCAAGCCGATGGTGTTCTCCGGTCTGTACCCGGTTGACGGCGACCAGTACCCGGACCTCCGGGACGCCCTGGACAAGCTGCGGCTGAACGACGCGTCGCTGGTCTACGAGCCGGAGACCTCGACCGCGCTCGGGTTTGGCTTCCGGTGCGGCTTCCTCGGCCTGCTGCACATGGAGATTATCCGGGAGCGGCTGGAGCGCGAGTTCGACCTGAGCCTGATCTCCACCGCGCCGAACGTGGTGTACCGGGTGGTGATGGATTCCGGCGCCGAGGTGGTCGTGACCAACCCGAGCGAGTTCCCCAGCGGCCCGGGCGGCGTGCCGACCAAGACCGGGGTCATCGCGGCCGGCAAGATCGCCCAGGTCTTCGAGCCGGTGGTCCGGGCCACGGTGCTCGCCCCGTCGGATTACATCGGGGCGATCATGGAACTGTGCCAGGCCCGGCGTGGCGTGCTGCTCGGAATGGACTACCTGTCGTCGGACCGGGTCGAGATCCGGTACACGATGCCGCTGGCCGAGATCATCTTCGATTTCTTCGATCAGCTGAAGTCGCGCACCCGCGGCTACGCGTCGCTGGACTACGAGCCGGCCGGTGAGCAGGAGGCCGATCTGGTCAAGGTGGACATCCTGCTGCAGGGGCAGCCGGTCGACGCGTTCAGCCAGATCGTGCATTCCGACAAGGCGCGCGAGTACGGCCTGGCGATGACCGCCCGGCTGAAGGAACTGATCCCGCGGCAGCAGTTCGAGGTGCCGATCCAGGCCGCGATCGGGGCCCGGATCATCGCCAGGGAGAACGTCAGGGCCCTCCGCAAGGACGTGCTCGCCAAGTGCTACGGCGGTGACATCACCCGCAAGCGCAAGCTGCTGGAGAAGCAGAAGGAGGGCAAGAAGCGGATGAAGACGATCGGCCGGGTGGAGGTTCCGCAGGAGGCCTTCGTCGCGGCGCTGACCACCGACCAGACCGGCGAAAAGAAGAGCTGACCGCCCGCGAGCGGGCCGGCTCCGCCGCGGCAGGCGGGGCGAGTCAGCCGGCCGGCGGCGTGGCCACGTGCGCGCTCAGGACCAGGAAGATCAGCACTGCCACCACCGTGACCAGGATGGTCAGGGTCAGCCCCAGGTAGCCGAGGATCAGGCCGGCCAGGGCCATCTTGCCGCCGCGCTGGCCGGTGCGGCGGATCTGCCGGCGGGCCAGGTGACCCAGGATGATCGCCGCGATCGATCCCACGCCCCAGGCGAAGATCTGGCACACCCCGCAGGCCAGCGAGGCGACCGCCAGGCCGTTGGCCGGCATCTGCGGGCCGCCGGGTTGGACTGGCCTGCCGGGGAAACCCGGGAAGGTCTGCGGCGGCTGCCCGGGGATCTGGGTCGGCAGGTCCGCGGCCACGGCCGCGAGTTCCCCGTAGGTCCTCGCCATCCCCACCGCCGTCGACCGGGAGCTGAACTCCTCCCAGCTCAGCCTGCCCTCGGCGTAGGCGTTCTGGAGTATCCCGTGCACGGTGTCCCGGTCCGCATCGGTCGCCCGGATGTGCTCGCCGCCATTAGCCGTCATGCCGCCGTCCGTTTCACCCAGCCGACCGGGCCGTCGCGGCCCGCTGCTCGTTCCAGCGTAACCGGCCCGGGTCCGGCCGGTCCGGCGTCCGCGTGCCGGTCAGCCCGCCACGAGCATCGAGGCCACCAGGACGATCGGCACGACGACCCCGATGTAGCCAAAGATCAGCCCGACCGTGGCCATGCCCTGGCCGGTCTGGCCGGTCCGGCGCGACTGGCGCAGGGCCAGATGGCCCGCGGCGATCGCCAGGATGCCGCCGATCACGGGCAGCAGGATCTGGCTGACCCCGAAGATCAGCGCCGCCGCCGCGAGCGGGTGGCTCCCCGGCGGCTGCGCGGGCTCCGGCCCGGCGTCGGTGGCGCGGATCTCTTCCTGGCTCCCAGCTGTCATTCCCGACCGCCCAACGGTGCGTCCGCCATAATCCCGCGCCCAGCCTAGCTCGCCCGGTCGGTTAGCCTTCCGGCATGAACACTGGTCGCGTTCTCTCCGTCCAGGCGGGCCGGTCTGCCGATCTCGGCGTCGGTCGCCGGACCGTCCGCACGGCCATCGACAAGCGAGCCGTCGCGGGCCGGGTGGCCGTGCACAGTCTCGGGCTGGCCGGCGATGAGCAGGCCGATCAGAAGAATCACGGCGGGGTCGACCAGGCCGTGTACGTGTACGCCAGGGAGGATCTGGACTTCTGGACCGAGCAGACCGGACTTGACCTGCGTAACGGTGTGTTCGGGGAGAATCTCACCACCGCGGGCGTGGATGTGACCGGGGCGCTGATCGGCGAGACCTGGCGGATCGGCGAGGTGGTCGCCCAGGTGACGTCGCCGCGGATCCCGTGCTCGGTGTTCGCGTCCTGGATGGACCAGCAGCACTGGGTGAAGCGGTTCGCCGCGGCCGGGCGGCCCGGCGCCTACCTGCGCGTGCTGCGCGAGGGCACGATCGGCGCCGGTGACGACATCGAGATCCTGGATCGGCCGGCCGAGCGGGTCACGATCGCGGAGGCGATGCGCGCCTTCTACGGCGACGCGGACCTGATGGCCGTGCTGCTGACGGTGCCCGGCCGGGGCGCTGCCTGGGACGAGGTCGGCGCCGAGGTGCTCGCGCGCGCGGGCCGGACGCCGGCCGTTCCGGGCGAGCCGGCCGTTCCGGGCGGGACGGTCCCGGCGAGCATGGCGGCCGGCCAGGCGGGCTGACCGTGCCGAGCGCACCGCCCGACGGCACGCCCGTTCCCGTCGACGGCCACCTGGACGGGGCCGCCGTGGCGGACCTCGCCGGGACGCCGCTCGGCATCTACGTGCATGTGCCGTTCTGCCGCACCAGGTGCGGCTACTGCGACTTCAACACCTACACGGCCGCCGATCTCGGCCCCGGGGCATCCCGGGCGACCTACGCCAGCCAGGCGATCGCCGAGATCGAGTTCGCCCGACGGGTACTCGGCCCCGGTGCGCCCGCCGTCAGCACCGTGTTCTTCGGCGGCGGGACGCCCACTCTGCTGCCCCCGGCGGACCTGGCCGCGATCCTGGCCGCGATCGACCGGCAGTTCGGGCTTGCCGGCGACGCCGAGGTCACCACCGAGGCGAATCCGGAGAGCGTGGACCGGCGCGCGCTCGCCGACCTGCGGGCGGCCGGGTTCACCAGGATCTCGCTTGGCATGCAGAGCGCGGCGGCGCACGTGCTCGCCGCGCTCGACCGGTCCCATACTCCCGGCCGCGCCGAGCGCTGCGTCGAGTGGGCGCGTGCCGCCGGGTTCGACCACGTCAGCCTGGACCTGATCTACGGCACCCCGGGGGAGACCCCGGCCGACTGGGAGCACTCGGTGCGCCGCGCGGTGGCGGCCGGCCCTGATCATGTGTCCGCCTACGCACTGATCGTCGAGGACGGCACCAGGCTGGCGGCCCGGGTCAGGCGCGGCGAACTCGCCCCGCCCGACGACGACGCGATGGCCGACCGCTACCTTGCCGCCGACGATCTGCTCGCGGCCGCCGGGCTGACCTGGTACGAGGTGTCCAACTGGGCGCTCGGGCCGGAGTCAGCGTGCCGGCACAACCTGCTCTACTGGACCGGCGCCAACTGGTGGGGAATCGGGCCCGGCGCACACAGTCACGTCGGCGGCACCCGGTGGTGGAACGTCCGGCACCCGGCCGCGTACGCGGCGCGGATCGCCGCCGGGCACAGCCCCGGCCAGGCCAGCGAGGTGCTCACCGACGCCGAGCGCAGGATCGAGCGGATCATGCTCACGACCAGGCTGGCGTCAGGCTGCCCGGCGGACGATCTGAGCCCGGCCGGCCTGGGCGGCGCCCGCGCGGCCGTGGCGGCGGGTCTCGCGGAGGCCGGGGCCCTGGACGCCGGCCGGGTGGTGCTGACCAGGCGCGGACGGCTGCTGGCCGACGCGGTCATCCGCGATCTGACCGACTAGGGGCCGGCCGCTCCCGGAACGGCTTCCTGAGTCCGGATGAAGCGCCCGGGTATCGTTCCGCCGTAGACTTGGCACTCGTAGGCACAGAGTGCCAGGGGAGGTGGATTGTGCTAGACGACCGCAAACTGGCAGTGCTGCGTGCCATCGTCGAGGACTTCGTCTCCACCAACGAGCCAGTCGGTTCGAAAGCCCTGGTAGACCGGCACAACCTGGACGTATCGCCGGCCACGATCCGGAACGACATGGCCGTGCTCGAGGAGCAGGGCCTGATCGTCCAGCCGCACACCAGCGCGGGCCGGATCCCTACCGACCGGGGGTACCGGCTGTTCGTGGACCGGCTGTCGGCGGTCAAGCCATTCTCGACCGCCGAGCGACGTGCGATCGAGACGTTCCTGGCCGGCGCCTACGACCTCGACGACGTGGTGATGCGCACGGTCCGCCTGCTCGCGCAGCTCACCAGGCAGGTGGCGATCGTCCAGTACCCGTCCCTGAGCCGGTCGGCGGTCCGGCACGTGGAACTGGTCCCGCTGGCCAACCGGAAGCTGCTGCTGGTGCTGATCACCAACACCGGCCGGGTCGAGCAGCGGGTGGTCGAGTTGCCCGGCGACTACGACGACCAGTCGGTCACCCGGCTCCGCACGGTGCTCAACTCCTGCCTGGACGGGCACAAGCTGACCGACGTCGCCTCGATCGTGGCCGAGCTTCCCGACCGGGTGGAACCCAGGGAGCGGGCTAACGCGGCCGCGGTCTTCTCTGTCATCCTTGAGACGCTCGTCGAGCGGCATGAGGAGAAGATCGTCGTTGCGGGCGCGTCGAACCTGACGGCCGCGGACTTCTCGCAGGGACTGCGCGAGGTACTCGAGGCGCTGGAGGAGCAGGTCGTCCTCATGCGCCTGCTCGGCGAGAGTGACGACGAGTCATCGGTTACGGTCAAGATCGGTGCGGAGAACGACGTGCTCGGACTGCGCAGCACGTCGGTCGTCGCCACCGGATACGGATCCGGCGACCGGGCGCTGGCCAAGCTCGGGATCGTCGGACCTACCAGAATGGATTACCCGACAGCGATGGGAGCTGTGCGCGCGGTGGCACGGTACACGGGCAAGATACTGGCGGAGTCGTAGGGGTGAGTGTGGCAACCGACTACTACGCCACGCTTGGCGTGCGCCGGGACGCGAATCCGGACGAGATCAAGAAGGCCTACCGCCGACTGGCGCGTGAGCTGCACCCCGACGTCAATCCCGATCCCGCGACCCAGGAGCGGTTCAAGGAGATCAACCAGGCCTATGAGGTGCTCTCCGATCCGGAGAAGCGCCAGATGTACGACATGGGCGCGGACCCGTTCGCGCCTGGCGGCGGGGCCGGGGGATTCGGCGCGGGGTTCGCGTTCACCGACTTCGTGGAGACCCTGTTCGGCGGCGCCGCGGCCAGCCGTGGCCCGCGCAGCCGGGCCCGTCGCGGCCGCAACGCCACCATCCGGGTCGACCTCGACCTGTCCGAGTGCGTGTTCGGGACCACCAGGGACCTGACCGTGGACACCGCGGTGGTCTGCCCGACCTGCTCGGGCGAGGGCAGCGCGCCAGGCACCCACCCGACCACCTGCGAGGTCTGCAACGGCCGCGGCGAGGTCAGCCAGGTCACCCGGTCCTTCCTCGGCCAGGTGATGACATCCCGGCCGTGCCCGGGATGCGGCGGCTTCGGCACCGTGATCCGCCGGCCGTGCCCGGAGTGCGATGGCGACGGACGGGTCAGGACCAGGCGGACCGTCAAGGTGCGGATCCCGGCCGGCGTCGAGGACGGCACCCACATCCAGCTCGCAGGCGAGGGCGAGGTCGGCCCCGGCGGCGGCCCGCCCGGTGACCTTTTCCTGGAGATCGTCCAGCGGCCGCACGCGATCTTCGAGCGGCAGGGCGACGACCTGCACTGCACGCTGACCATCCCGATGACGGCCGCGGCACTCGGCGCGACCCTGTCCATCCAGACCCTGGACGGCCCGGCGAACATCGACATCAGGCCGGGAACGCAGTCCGGCCAGTCCATCCCGCTGTACGGCCAGGGCTCGGCGCACCTGCACGGCCCCGGCCGGGGCGATCTGGTCATCCACGTCACCGTGGAGACGCCGACCAAGCTGGACGCCGAGCAGGAGGACCTGATGCGGCGGCTGTCCGCTCTGCGCGGCGAGGAGTCACCGCCCGGCCGGTTCGCGCCCGGGGAGCAGGGGTTCTTTTCCCGGCTCCGGGATGCCTTCAACGGCCGCTAGCCCGGGGAGCACGCGCTGACGCCGCCGCTGTTCGTCTGCGACCCGGCGCGGCTCGGGCTGGACCGGATCACGCTGAACGGCCCCGAGGGCCGGCACGCGACGACGGTCCGCCGGATCGTGCCCGGCGAACGGGTCGACCTCACCGACGGCGCCGGCGTCATCGCCGAGTGCGTCGCGGTCGCGGCGCGGCCGGGGGAGCTTGACCTCTCGGTCCTGAGCCGCCGGACCGAGCCGGAGCCGGCCCCGAGGATCGTCGTGGTCCAGGCCATCATCAAGGGCGACCGCGGTGAACTGGCCGTTGAGCTGATGACCGAGGTCGGCGCCGACGAGATCGTGCCCTGGGCCGCGGAGCGGTGCGTGGCCCGGTGGCGGCCGGATCGGGAGGAGAAGGCGCTGGGCCGGTGGCGGTCGGCCGCCATCGCGGCGGCAAAGCAGTCCCGCCGGGGCCGCTTCCCGGTCGTCTCCGGTCAGCAGTCGCTGCCCGGAGTGCTCGCCCGGGTCTCCGCGGCGGCGCTCGCGGTCATCCTGGACCCGGTGGCGCCGGGTTCGCTCGGGGTGCTGCCGGTGCCCGCGGCGGGCGAGGTGGTGCTGATCGTGGGTCCCGAGGGCGGCATCAGCCCCGCTGAGGCGGCCGAACTGGAGTCGGCGGGAGCTGCCCCGGCCCGGCTTGGTCCGCAGGTGCTGCGCGGATCGACCGCCGGGGCGGTGGCCTCAGCGCTGGTCCTGAGCGGGTCCGGTCGCTGGACCTGAACCCCGTGCTCTCAGCCAGAAGTAGCTCGTCCGGTCAGGAGCTTCCGCAGGGCTGAGCCGCTAGGCCGGCCTGAGGCACGGGAACATGGCTCCCCAACGCGAGCAAGCTTGCCGCAGTACTTGAAGTGAGCTTCACACTCTTGTGGTGCGCTCTCCTGGAGTGATGCGCACTGGTGGGCGCGACACTGGCAGGTGCACTAGGAGGTGCGCTGGCAGGTGCGCTAGCAGGTGCGCTAGCCGTAGGACTCGGACTCGGCGCGCCTGCAGACGGGGATGCTGACGGGGATGCTGACGGCGATACCGATGGTGACGGTGACGCCGAAGGGCTGGGCGTCGCGCTCGGTGACGGGCTCGGGCTAGCCGACCCGCTCGGTGACGGGTTCGGGCTGGGCTTACGGGACTTGCGCGGACCGGCTGCCGGCGGGGTGCAGCTTTGCGTCGGCGTGGGTGTCGCCGACGGGCCTGCGGATGCTGATCCCTGCGACTGGGTCCCCCGCTTCGGCGAACCTGGGCCGGAAGCCTGGTTCTGCTGCGGGGTATGGCCAAGTCCTGCTGCGTTGCTCGTCGGCCGGACTGCCTGGGGAAGTGCGACGATCACCCAGGATGCCACCGCAACGACGACTAGGCCGGTGACCACCGCCGCGGCCGGGCGCATCCAGCCGAAACCTCCCATGGCAGCTGTACGCAGCGGTGCCAGGCGAGTGCCCAGCAAGCGGAAAGCGGGCGTGATCCTGGCGATGAGTGGGTGCGCGCGTCGCCTGGTCACCTTGGGCGGTAGCTCACCCATTGCGAAGTCGAACGACCGCGACATGCTACGAACGGCAATTTTGGTGCGAATCCGTTCCAGCCCATTGGCGGCGGGCTCGACCGATTCGACCGCCGCATGCAGGGCGCGTCGTAGTGCCTCTTCCAGCCCAGCCTGGCTTGGATCGGGGCGCCGGTGTGTCATGCCTCACGCTCCAGAACGCTGCGCAGCGAGGCCATCGCTCGAGACGTATGACTCTTGACCGCTCCACGGCTGATCCCCATCGCATCGGCAATCTGCGATTCCGACAGGTCGCCGTAGTACCGGAGCACAACGACTTCCCGCTGGCGATCGGGAAGTGACCGAAGCGCGGCGATGACCGCCGAACGTTCGAGCATGGTCAGGGCACCATGCTCTGCGCTCGGCATGTCGGGCATCGGCTCAGGGGCGTTCCGGTCGACGACCATTCGATGTCTGATTACCGAACGTGATCGGTTGACGACGGTTGCCCGAAGATAGGACAGTGCCTTCTCGCTGTCATGAAGCCGATTCATGCCGCCTGCGTGCAGTGCGACGAACGAGTCTTGCACTACTTCCTCCGCAGTCGCGACGTCATGAACCAAGAGCACCGCAAGGCGCACCAGCGAACGGTAATGCGATCCATACAACTCAGTAACTGCCGTATCGGCGTCAGCTGTACGCTCGCCAGCCTGTCGTGGAACCCCTTCAAACTTCGTGTCCGCAACCAACGTGTCGGCCACCTTGTTTTGACGCGCGGGCATGCCGCTTGGTTTACGCGCTGTCACCATGGCTTTTGCCGGGAGTTCCATGACGGTCGATCTGGCAGCACGATTCGTCGCTCCACCTCTTGGGCCTATCAGCTCGCCGGCCGCACTGCGGAACCCGGCAGAACATGCGACGTGCGCGTATTCGGCGATGGCACGCGACATCGCTGGACGCAGCGTCGGTAGACGTAAGCAGTGCGGCAACTATATCGGTCGGCGGCCCGCCAAGAGAGGGACACGTTAGGATCGGCCGGTGTCTGATTGCCTGTTTTGCGGGATCGCCGAGGGTGCGGTGCCCGCCACGCTGGTCCTGGAAACTACGCATGCCATCGCATTCCGGGACATCAACCCGCAAGCGCCGACCCATGTGCTGGTGATCCCGAAGGCGCACTACGCGGACTTGGCCGATCTGGCCGCGGCCGGGGACGGCCTGCTGGCCGAGGTTGCCGAGGTGGCCCATCAGGTCGCGGTCGCCGAGGGAATCGCCGACTCGGGCTACCGGGTGGTATTTAATACCGGCAGCCACGCGGGGCAGACTGTTGCCCATGCGCACGCTCACCTGCTGGGCGGCAGGCGGATGGCGTGGCCTCCTGGATAAGGCGGAGTGATTGAAGAAGCATCCCGGCGATAACCCGGCGCCAGACCCCGAGTCCGGCGACGCGACGTCGCTGCGCATCGTCATCCCCGAACCGCACTCGATGGTGAGCCTGCTCGGCTCCCGGGACGAGTTGCTGCGCGTGATCGAGGACGCCTTCGAGTCCGACATCCACGTGCGCGGCAACGAGATCACGGTGACCGGTTCGGCCAGGGAAGCGACCGTGATCGGGGAGTTGTTCGACGAACTGACCGCGCTGGTTGCCAGCGGCACCGAACTGACCCCGGATGTCGTCGAGCGCAGCGTCTCGATGCTGCGGCGCAAGTCCGGCGCGCGCCCCGCCGACGTGCTGACCCTGGACATCCTGTCCTCGCGCGGCCGCACGATCCGGCCCAAGACGCTGAACCAGAAGCGCTATGTCGACGCGATCGACAAGCACACGATCGTGTTCGCGATCGGCCCGGCCGGAACGGGGAAGACTTACCTGGCGATGGCCAAGGCGGTCAAGGCACTGCAGGCGAAGGAGGTCAACCGGATCATCCTGACCAGGCCGGCGGTGGAGGCGGGGGAGCGGCTTGGCTTCCTGCCAGGGACGTTGTACGAGAAGATCGATCCGTATCTGCGGCCCCTCTACGACGCGCTGCATGACATGGTCGACCCGGACTCGATCCCGCGTCTGCTGAGCGCGGGCACGATCGAGATCGCGCCGCTGGCGTATATGCGCGGGCGGTCGCTGAACGACTCGTTCATCATCCTCGACGAGGCACAGAACACCTCGGCCGAGCAGATGAAGATGTTCCTGACCAGGCTCGGATTCGGCTCCAAGATCGTGGTGACCGGCGACGTGACCCAGGTAGACCTGCCCTCGGGGCAGGTCAGCGGGCTGCGGGTGGTGCAGGACGTGCTTGAGGACGTGCCGGACGTGTACTTCTCCCGGCTTACCGCGCACGACGTGGTAAGGCACCGGCTGGTCGCCGACATCGTGGACGCCTATGCGCGATACGACGCGGCTCAGGCCGCCGAGCCCGGGCGTTTGCCGGCCGGGCGAGCCCGCCGGGACGCCGGAAGGAACCGGTGAACCGCGTCGGCGCCGAGCCTGCCGCGCCGTCGGGCGGATCGGGACGGGCGGAGGCCGGGTGAGCATCGACATCGCGAACGAGTCCGGCGTCGAGGTGGACGAGGCGTCCCTCGCCGGGCTGGCCAGGCACGTGCTGGACGAGATGGGCGTGCATCCGCTGGCTGAGCTTTCCGTGCTGCTGGTGGACGAGGCGGCGATGACCGAACTGCACGTCCGCTGGATGAGCGAGGAGGGCCCGACCGACGTGCTCGCCTTCCCGATGGACGAACTGCGGCCACCGCAGCCGGGCGGCACCCCGCCGGAATCCGGGTCGGCCGAATCGGGCGGGCAGCCGGCGCTCCTCGGCGACGTGGTGATCTGCCCCCAGGTCGCTGCCGCCCAGGCTCGCCGGGCAGGCCACGGCACGCAGGACGAGATCGACCTGCTCTGCACGCACGGGATCCTGCACCTGCTCGGCTACGATCACGCCGACCCGGCCGAGCACGCGGCCATGTTCGGGCTGCAGGACCGGCTGCTCGCGGCCTGGCGGGCGGGGCGGCGCGAGGACGGCGGGGACAAGCCGCGCACCGGGCCGGACGCGGGTCCCGCGGCGCCGGGCTAGGACGACACGATGGGCTGGCTGGTCGTAGCGGCGGCCGTGCTCGCCGTGTTCGCCGGGCTCTGCGCCAGTGCCGACACGGCGCTGCTGCGGGTCTCCCGGGCGGGTGCCAAGGAACTCGCCAGCTCACAGAGCGAGACTTCGGCGCCACTGCAGGCCGTGCTCGCCGAGGTGCCCAGGTACGTGGCCGTGCTGCTGCTGGCCCGGGTCGCGGCCGAACTGGCCGCGACGGTCCTGCTGACCGCCGCGCTGCTGCACTGGATGGGCTACGGCTGGCAGGCGCTGGTGACCTCCGGTGCGATCATGACCGGCGTCATCTACGTGGCCGCCGGGATCGTACCAAGGACTCTCGGCCGCGAGTACGCGCGGGTCGTGGCCGAAGCCGCCGCTTCGGTTATGCACCCCGTCGTCCGGCTCTTGGGACCGCTGCCGACGTTCCTGCTGTGGATCGGCCGCGCCGTCGGCGGCGGGCGGACCGAGGCCGAGCCGTCCGGCGAGGAGGAGGACCTGCGTGGCCTGGTGGACCTGCTGGAGCGGCGCAGGGTGATCGAGCCGGGTGAGCGGGCCATGATCCACTCGGTCTTCGAGCTTGGCGACACGATCGTCCGCGAGGTGATGGTGCCGCGCACGGACATGGTCTTCGTGGAGCGGGACAAGACCCTGGGCCAGAGCCTGTCGCTGGCGCTGCGCAGCGGGTTCTCCCGGATCCCGGTGGTCGGCGAGAACCTCGACGACGTGATCGGGATCGCCTACCTGAAGGACATCGTGGCCCGGACCCAGGACAATCCGGACAGCCTGACCAGCGAATCCGTGGTTGCCGCGATGCGGGCGGCCACCTTCGTGCCGGACAGCAAGCCGGTCGACGATCTGCTGCGGGAGATGCAGGCCAGGCAGACGCACGTGGCCATCGTGATCGACGAGTACGGCGGCACGGCGGGTCTGGTGACGATCGAGGACATCATCGAGGAGATCGTCGGCGAGATCGCGGACGAGTACGACCGCGAGCTTCCGCCGGTGGAGTGGCTCGGGCCGGACCAGGCCCGGGTCACCGCCCGGCTGTCGGTCGATGAGCTTGCCGACCTGTTCCGGGTGCGGATCGAGGCCGAGGACGTGGAGACGGTGGGCGGGTTGCTGGCGCAGCGGCTCGGCCGGGTGCCGATCGCCGGATCCACGGCGATGGTCGCGGGCCTCCGGCTGACGGCGGAGAGCCTGGCCGGGCGGCGGAACCGGATCGGCACCGTGACCGTGGAGCGGCTTGCCGGCGACGGTGCCGGAAGCGCTCCCGTGGCCGGGGATGGTGCGACCCGCTACGACACGACGGCCGAGTCGGGGGTCGGCGGGCGCGCGGAGCGGGATTGCGGTACTGGCCCGGGCGAACCGCCGGGATCGGAGTAAGAGGATCCGGGACGAGCCCGCCTGCGGGTCGGACCTGTCGGGGAATTCGGGCGGCTGTCACAGTAAGCTTCGGTGCCGTGAGCGAGCCTGAGTTGGGGCCCGAGGATCTCAAGATCGTGGCGCTGGCGCGATCCGCCAGCGCGCGGGTGGGATCCGCCGAGGGTGCCGCAGTCCGAGATGAGACTGGCCGTACCTACGCTGCGGCGACCGTCGCGCTGCCATCCCTGCGCCTGTCCGCGCTCGCGCTGGCGGTGGCCATGGCGGTCTCCAGTGGCGCGACCGCGCTTGAGGCAGCCGCGCTGGTGAGCAATGGCCCTGGGCCGGACGCGGCGGATCTCGCAGCGGTGCGGGATATCGGGGCCGACGCGATGATCATCGATGCGCGCCCAGACGGCAGCGTGCGCCGGATCCTACGCCCCTAACCGGGAC
The DNA here is from genome assembly GCA_021792855.1 of Actinomycetes bacterium. Classification (GTDB taxonomy): domain Bacteria; phylum Actinomycetota; class Actinomycetes; order Streptosporangiales; family Streptosporangiaceae; genus Chersky-822. Next base: position 7,161 of record JAJYTW010000067.1, on the reverse strand, counting down.
CTCTTCCCCGGCCGACCCGCCCGCGCACCCCGACTCGGCGGTTCCCGGCGCGGAAAGTCCTGGCTGGACGGCTGGGCCCGCGTGGCCGTCCGGTCATGCGGATCGGCGGCTACACGCGCCCGCCGCGATCCGTGCCCGCGGCGCGGCGCGGCCCCAACGGACACTGGCACGCCAGCGGACCTCCGGTGGTACACCCAGTCAGCCGCCAGTCGGACCGCCGTCATGCCGGCGGCAGCCGCCGTGGCGATGACCATGCTGAAGAACCCGTCTGCGGCCCACTGGGCCGCGCTGACCGCCAGCGCGGTATGCGAGGACAGCGCCACGTGGTCCTTGAGCAGGCCGATAATCACGGCTACCAGCGCAAACGCGGGTGCCGGGATCGGGATGAGCAGGTAGGTGGCGCTCGACCGGACGAGGACGCCGGCCGCGATCGTCGCGATGATGACGAACACCCCGACCAGTCCGAGCACCTGGGCTGGCTGTCCGCCGTCGACCAACGCCACGAGCAGTCCGAGCACCGCGCCGCCGGTAATCACGGCGGCGCCTATCCACGCGGGCATCGAGCCGATCCGCCGCGAGCCGGCGCCGTGCACCGCCGCGTCGTCCTCGACCTCGTCCGTACCAGGGAACAGGCCGTCCTGGGTCCGGCCGGCGCCGCGGTAGAGGTCGTCAAAGCCGCCACCGGGCCGGTAGGCGGGGTCGGAGCCCTGATTCAGCGCATACGCCGTGGTGCCGTCGTAACCGCGTTCCTGCTGGTAGCCATAATTCTCGCGGCTGTACCGGTCCTGGTAGGGATCCGCGCCGCCACGTCGGTCATACCGGGCGGTCTCGTCACGCCCGGCGGCCGGGGCGTAACCGGTGGGCCCGTCGGGGCGTTCCGACCGCGCAGAAGCGCCGGGACGGCGGCGTGCCGCCCGGGCGCCGGGCGCCGGGGCGCCGGGGACCGCGGCGCTGCCGGCCGCTCCAGGCCGGCCGGAGATCCCGGATCCGGCGGGACTGCCTGGCGCTGCTGACCGGCCGGTGCCCGCTGCCCGGCCGGGGGCTGCTGCCCGGCCGGGGGCTGCCGGGGTGCCGGTGCCCGCTGCCCGGCCAGGGACTGCCGGGTCGCCGGGAGAACGGCCCATCCCGGCCGGCCGGTCGCCCGCCGCGGGACGGGCGCCAGTGCCCGGTCGGCCGGCTCCGGCGGAGCGATCCGTGCCGCCCCTGGCCGGGTTCCGGCGCGTGCCTGATCCACCGGCGCCACTCGCGGTCGCGCCGCCCGATGGGTAGAACTCGGCCGCCGATAGATCCGTAGTCGCCGTGGGGCCGGTCGGCCGGCGCCGTGACCCGCCCCGGAACTGCCGGGTCTGGTCGCGGGATGCGTTATCGCTGGGGGTGTCCCGCCGGTCGCCGCCGGAAACCGCGCGGTACCGACGCGTCTCACCCGGGGACGGCGCCGGTGCCGGGCGGGGACCTGCCGACCGGGACGCACCCGATCCCTGGCCCGCGCCGCGAGCGCGACCGCTGTCATATCGTGTACCGGGATCTGGATTCTCCCGGCTGGGCTCACGGTGACGGCCGGTGGCGCCCCGTGGCGTCTGGTCGGCAGCCGAACCATCGTCATCGTGCAGGTGGCGAGGCCCGGAGTCCGGCCAGCGCTGGTCCTGACGGTCGTCAGGACCATCCCATCGTGATCCATTCATCGCAGCCAGATGCTATACGCTGGCGTGCCACGGGACGTTAGTTACCTGGTGCGGCACTGTGCTGGTGGGCTGACCCGGGAGGACGGATGGGCAGGGTTAGGGCACGTCGACGGGCCCGGTCCCTCGTGCTGAAGATCACCGCATACACGGTGAGTTGCCTGGTAGTGGCCGGATTGCTGACGGCCAGCGGGTTCTCTTACCTCGTCGTGCGGGACGTCAGCGCGATCGGCGGATCACACGCGATAAAGAGCGGGAAATCCATCGGCGCGCAGAACATTCTGCTGATGGGCCTGGAGAGCCGCACCTACTGGAACGGGACCGTGCTGCCCTGGAGCATCCTGAAGCACCTGCATGCGGGCAGCAGGAACGGGGTCCTGTACGGCGGCGTGGGCGGCAACGCCACGAACACGCTGATCCTGATCCACATCTTCGCCGGCGGCAAGAAGGCGATCGGCTTCTCGATTCCCCGCGACGACTGGGTCAACTTCGCCGACACGGTCGGCCCGCAGCAGTCCGGCAAGATTGACCAGGCGTACGGCGTGAGCATGTACTTCCAGGAGCAGGCGCTCCGGGCCAAGTACCCGAACATGAGCCAGAACCGGCTCGCCTACCTGGGCAACGAGGCCGGCCGGGCGGCCGCGGTGGCCACCGTGGAGAAGCTCACCGGGGTGCGCATCGACCACTTCGCCGAGGTCAACCTCTACGGCTTCTATGAGCTTGCGAAGGTGCTCGGCGGCGTCGAGGTGTGCCTGAACCACGCGGTCTATGACTCCTACTCGGGAGCGAACTTCAAGGCCGGCTACCAGCACCTTGACGCCGCGCAGGCACTGGCGTTCGTCCGGCAGCGACATGGCCTGGCCAACGGCGACCTCTCCCGCACCCATCGCCAGCAGGCGTTCCTGGATTCGGTGCTCTATAAGCTGCGCACCCAGGGCGTGCTGACCGACCTGACCAGGATCCAGGGACTGCTGAACGTCGCCAAGCAGTACATGATCACCGACTCGGGCTGGAACCTGCTCGATTTCGCGATCGAGGCGCGCGGTCTCAACGCCAGCCACATCGTCTTCCACACGCTGCCGATCAAGGGCTATGCCGTGATCAACGGCCAGGACGCAAACGTGGTGGATCCCGCGTACATCAAGTCGATCGTGCAGTCCGCGTTCTATCCGGTCGCCGGGCCGTCCCTGGCCGCCCGCCACAAGATCACTGTTGACGTGCTCAACGGCGGTTCGACGCCGGGACTGGCGGCCAAGGTGTCGGCCGTGTTCACCACGGACGGCTACCGGGCCGGCAAGATCGCGAACACCACCGCGCGGTCCAGCACCGAGGTGCTCTACGGCGCCGGGGCGCTGTCCAGCGGCCGGCGGATCGCGTCCAAGTTCGGGATCGCCGCGGTGTCAAGCTCGGCGGTGCCGGCCCATCACGTGGAGATCCTGCTCGGCGCCGGGGCCACGGTGCCGCGCATCCGATCCAGGCACCGGCATCAGCCGGTGGCCATTCCGACCAAGGGAGCGCAGGGCGGCGCCGTCTCGGCGAAGAACGGGATCCCCTGCGTCAACTAGCGGCCCGTCCGGGCGCTGTTCCGCGGGCCGCTGGCCTGGTCTGCCGGGTCCGCGGGTAGGGGAGAATCGACATCGTGGAACCGCTGCCCGCCCGCGCCCGAACCGGAGACCGGTTCGCCGCGGGGTTCGCCTGCTTCGCCGGCCGGCCCAACGTCGGCAAGTCGACGCTGATGAACGCGCTGGTCGGGACCAAGGTCGCGATCACGAGCAGCCGGCCGCAGACCACCCGCAGGGTGATCAGGGGCATCGTCCGCCGCCCCGACGCCGAGCTTGTGATCATCGACACACCCGGGCTGCACCGGCCCCGGACCCTGCTCGGTGAGCGCCTGGACAGCCTGGTCAGGTCGACCCTGACCGAGGTCGACGTGATCGGCTTCTGCGTCCCGGCCGGGGAGCGGATCGGGCCCGGCGACAAGTACCTGGCCAGGGAACTCGGCGGGCAGACCAGGACACCGGTCGTGGCGATCGTCACCAAGACGGACGAGGCGTCCAGGGAACAGATCGCCGGGCAGCTCTCGGCGGTCGCGGCGCTCGGTGACTGGGCTGACATCGTCCCGGTCTCCGCCGTCACCGGGTTCCAGCTGGACGTCCTGGCCGATGTGCTGATCGGTCACCTTCCGCCCGGACGACCGCTCTACCCGGACGGCGAGCTGACCGACGAGCCCGAGCAGCAGATGGTGGCCGAGCTGATCAGGGAGGCGATTCTCGAGGGCGTGCGGGACGAGCTGCCGCACTCGATCGCGGTGGTGGTGGACGAGATGACACCCAGGCCGGACCGGGACGATCTAACCGACGTGCACGCCGTCCTGTACGTCGAGCGGCCGAGCCAGAAGGCGATCGTGATCGGTTCGAAGGGCGCCAGGCTCAAGGAGGTCGGCAGCCGCGCCAGGGAGCACATCGAGGCGCTGCTCGGCAGCCGGGTCTACCTCGACCTGCGGATCAAGGTCGCCAAGGACTGGCAGCGCGATCCCAGGCAGCTTCGCCGCCTCGGCTTCTACGACTGAGCCGGCGTCCGTGCGCCAGGTCGCTTGACTCGTCTCGGTGCGCCATTTCGTGCCGCTTTGACCCGCCATTTCGGCAGGTCAGAGCTACTTTGCGAGCCCTGCTTGCGGCCCGGGAAAATCCTCCGAACGGGTGACCGGCGACGGACGAGCGTGTGATGATCAGGGCTCTAGGCGCGCGGATCGCAGCCGGGCGCCGACTCGCCACAGAGTGCGGGCTGGAGGGGCACATGCTGGTAGTCGGGTCGAAGGCGCGGTACCGGACCGCGGCCCGCGGCGTCTTCCACTGCGAGCGCTGCGGCGGAGACCGGGAGTACCTGCACCGGGCGGGCCGTCGGTGGCTGTACGCCCTCGCGGTCCCGTTGCTGCCCCAGGCCGGCGCCGCCAGCGAGCACCTGCGCTGCGTCGAGTGCGGTACCTGCTACAGAGTGGACCTGCTGGCCGTTCCCACCACGCAGGAGATGCGCGCCGCGCTGGTCGCGGCGACCACCGCCGCGGTCCTCGCGATGCTGCAGGCCGGCGGCTGGGCGAGCCCGGCGGCCCGGCGCAGCGGCGTTGAGCTGATCCAGAAGGCCGGATCGGAGGACTACAGCGAGGCGAGCCTGGCCGTCGCGGTGCCCGCGATGCGAGCCGAGTTGGCCGAGCACCCCGCCGGGCAGGAACTAGACGCGTCGCCTCGGCTGGGGCCGGCCGTCGAGATGTTCGCGCTGCAGCTTGAGGAGCACGCCAAGGAGTGGTTCCTCGCCAGGATCGTGCAGGTCGGGCTCGCTGACGGCGGGCTGAGCGAGGACGAGCGCCAGGTGGCGCGGGTGATCGCCAGGCACCTCGGGATGAGCCAGGACCGGGCCCAGGATGTGATTTGGCTCACCGAGGTTGCTTCGGCCTGATCTGGGCGGAACGGCTTCCTCGTCCCATTCGTACGCGGTCTGCCGCGGGACCGTGTGATGATCTGCTGGATACCTTCGATTGGTCAGGAGACGACGCTCGTCGTCGCGGCAGGAGGCCGGCGGATGTTGTTGATCTTCGGGCTGCGGATCTACTTCCGTACCGTCGGTCAGGGGACCTTCCACTGTCAGCGGTGCGGTGGTGACCGGACCTACCGGTACCGGCGCGGCTGGCGGTGGATTCACGTGTTCTTCATCCCGGTGATTCCGCTCGGCCGGGCGGGCGAGTACGTCCAGTGCACGACCTGTCACACCCGGTACCGGACCGACGTCCTGACCCTGCCGACCGCCGCGCAGATGCAGGTCGCACTCCCGGCCGGCATGCAGGCCGCGGCGATCGCGATGCTCCGATCCGGGGATCCGTCCAGCCTGGCCGCCAGGCGGCGGGTAGTCGACGCGATCCGGGGCGCCGGGATGCCCGGCTACGACGACGCCGCGATCGACGCGGACCTGGCCGGCTTGGCCGCCCTGACCGACGAGATCGGCACCAGGCTGGGCGCTCTCACCGCGCAGCTTGCCATGCCCGCGAGGGAATGGTTCCTCGCCGAGGTCGTCCGGATCGGGCTTGCCGACGGGCCGCTCACCGACCTGGAGCGGCAGGCCGCCCGCGGGATCGCCGCCGGGCTCGGCATGACCCCGGCCCAGACGGTCGGCGTCATCGCGCTCACCGAGCAGGGCGCCGCGGCGGGCTGACGGTGTCGGCGGCGTGCCGACCCTCGGCGGTGCGCCAGAATGGCATCGTGGGCACCTACCGTGACGATGGGATCGTGCTGCGGACCCAGAAGCTGGGCGAGGCCGATCGCATCATCACGATCCTGTCCCGCCGGAACGGCCGGATCCGTGCGGTTGCCAAGGGCGTCCGCAGGACCAAATCGCGGTTCGGGGCCCGGCTGGAGCCGTTCAGCCACGTGGACCTGATGCTGTACACCGGCCGGTCCCTGGACGTGATCACCCAGGCTGAGACGGTGCGTGGCTACGGGGAGCCACTGGTCGGCGACTACCCCAGATACACCGCGGGCACGGCGATGCTGGAGACGGCCGAGCGGTTCACCACGATCGAGAAGGAGCCGGCGCTGCGGCAGTTCCTGCTGCTGGTCGGCGGGCTCCGGACGCTGGTGGACGGCGGTCACGAGCCGCGGCTTGTGCTGGACGCCTTCCTGCTCAGATCGCTGGCGGTGGCCGGTTACGCGCCCGCTCTCGAGGAGTGCGCGATCTGCGGGGTTCGGGCGCCGTCCGACGACGACGACGACGATGACGATCCGGGCCCGGGGCCCGTCGGCGGCGGTCGCGGCCACTGGCGCCGGGGATCCGGGTTGCGCACGTTCGGCGTGGCGGCAGGCGGGCTGACCTGCAAGTCCTGCCACGCGCCCGGCGCGGCGACCGCGGCGACCGGCACCATCGACCTGATGGTCTCGCTGCTCCGCGGCGACTGGGAAGCCGCCGACGCCAGCGAGCGACGGCATCAGGTGGAGTGCAGCGGCCTGGTGGCCGCCTACCTCCAGTGGCACCTTGAGCACTCGATCCGATCCCTGCGGCATGTGGAGCATGCATGAGCCGCCAGTCACGTGAGATCCGTCCGCCCGAGCCGCACCCCAGCGGTGCGCGGCCGCCGGACCTGCCGCCGGACCTGATCCCGCGGCACGTCGCGTTGGTGATGGACGGCAACGGCCGGTGGGCCAAGCAGCGCGGGCTACCGCGGACCGAGGGCCACAAGGCGGGGGAGTCCTCGCTGTTCGACGTCATCATGGGAGCGATCGAGCTAGGAATCCCGTACCTGTCGGCGTATGCCTTCTCGACCGAGAACTGGCGCCGCTCGCCGGACGAGGTGCGCTTCCTGATGGGGTTCAACCGGGATGTCATCCGCCGCCGCCGGGACCAGCTGAACGCGATGGGGGTCCGGGTCCGCTGGGCCGGGCGCAGGCCGCGGCTATGGCGCAGCGTGATCAGCGAGCTTACCGACGCCGAGCGGATG
>JAJYTW010000337.1 GCA_021792855.1 Actinomycetes bacterium | reverse complement strand
GCCGATGTGCGGGCGGCGCTGGAGGCGGCGCGGGCCGGGGCCGGCGGCCCGGCGCCCGCCGAGGGTGCGGTGGGCTCCGGAACCGGCATGAGCTGTCTGGGCTTCAAGGGCGGGATCGGCACGGCGTCCCGGATCGTCCCGTCCGGTCACGTGGTCGGGGTGCTGGTGATGACCAACTTCGGTGAGCAGGACCGGCTGACCGTGGACGGGGTGCCGGTCGGCCGGATGCTGCCGCCCGCGCCCGAGTCGGCGCCGGTGCCGCCGCCGGCCGGTTCCTGCATCACCGTCGTCGTGACCGACGCCCCGCTGGACGCGGCCGCGTGTACCAGGCTGGCCCGGCGGGCCGGGCTCGGCCTGGCCAGGACGGGGTCGACCGCGCACCACGGCAGCGGCGAGATCTTCCTGGCGCTGGCCACCGGTCTGCGCTCGGTCAGGGACGGGTCGGGGTCCGGGTCGGCCGGGCCGGGACCGGCGATCACCGGCAGCGGACTGGACCCGTTCTTCGCCGCGGTCGTGGAGGGCACCGAGGAAGCGGTGCTGAACAGCCTGCTCGCGGCGCCTACCGTGACCGGCCGGGACGGCAATTGCTCCCGCGGGCTGCCGGCCGACCAGGTGCGCGGACTGCTCGCCGCCGCGGGGCGGCTGGGCCCGGTCGCCAAGCCGTAGCCGACCGGCCGGTGTCCGGGCTGTGCCCGAGATGCTGCGCCCGACATGCTGCGCCCGTCGCGCCGCGCCCGACATGCTGCGCCCGACATGCTGCGCGCGACACCGTGCCCGTCGCGCCGCGCCCGACACCCCGTGTCGGAATCGTAATAATTTATAGCTAGACGTCTGCTATAGGGCGAGATAGCTTCCGATCAGCGGGAGTTACTGCGCGTTACGAGAAAGTCACCTGGCCGCCTGGTGCGGCCCGGCGCGCTAAGGGCGCCCTGAGATAGCAATTAACGTTTCGTATCGGTCTTGCGACAGAATCTCTCGCTATGTGACTAGATCGCGCAAAATTATATATCTGAACACGTTTACTCAGCATTCAGTGTGTGTTAGCGTCATCGCACCCTGAGCGGCGGGACGGGCAGGCTGCGGCCCGCGCCTGCCGGTCTGCCTCGTGCCCTCGGGCAGCGGACAGTGCCGTTCGCGCAGCTTATGAGCACCCCACGGCATCCGTGTGGCGAGTGCCCGCCGCGCAGGCGGCTTGCGAACAGCAGTCGGACCGGCCCGCCAGACGGCGCGGTCGCCTCCCCGGATTGAGGGTGGTTTCGCCATGAGCGTCCGCTCAGGACAACGAGAACAGAGATCGCGTCGGCCCCGCAGGCTGCTCGGCTTTGCCGCCGGCCTGGCCGCGGTCGGACTGCTCGCCTCGGCGTGCGGGTCGTCCGGCGGTTCGGGTGGCGGCGGCAGCACCGACGCCGCGATTTTCCGGCTGGGCAGTTCGTCGAGCATCGACTCGCTGAACCCGTTCGTCGCCTTCCAGTCGGATGCCTACACCACGTTCGAGTACATCTATCCGGAACTGGTGCAGTACAACCCGCAGCAGCAGTTCGTGCCGGACTTCGCGACCAAGTGGTCGGTTTCCCCGAACGGCAAGGTGTGGACCTTCACGACCCGGCCGAACGCCAAGTGGTCCGACGGCAAGCCGCTCACCGCCGCCGACGTAGCGTGGACGTTCAGCACGATCCTGAAGTTCCAGAACGGGCCGACGGCCAACTCGGCCGGCTACGTCGCGCACATGCTGAGTGCCACTGCCCCGAACGCCACCACGGTCGTGCTGACCTATAAGCAGCCGGTCGCCAACGTGCTGTCCCAGGTTCAGCAGGTGCCGATCCTGCCCGAGCACGTCTGGGCCAAGTACGCGGTCGGGAGCGGCAAGGGACTGACCAGGTTCGCCAACAACGCGCCGATCGTCTCCGGCGGGCCGTTCACGCTGATCAAGTACATCCCGAAGCAGATCGCACTATTCGAGCGGAACCCGCTGTACTACGGGCCCAAGCCGCACATCAAGGAACTCGGCCTGCAGTTCTTCGGCACTACGGACGCGATGATCACGGCGCTGAAGAGCGGTCAGCTTGACGGCGTCGAGACGGTGCCGCCGACCTCGGTAGCGACCCTGAAGGCGTCGCACTTCGTGGTCCGCCAGGCCCCGGGCGTGTACTTCGATGACTTCATCATCAACGCCAACCCCAAGCAGCAGGCGAGCCACGCCGAACTGCTGAATCCACTGGTGCGCGAGGCGTTCAACTACGCGGTCGACCGGAACGCGATCGTGAAGACCTCGCTGCTCGGGTTCGGCGCGCCCGGATCGTCGATCATCCCGCCCGCCACCGGCCACTGGTATGACCAGGCGATCACCCCGCCGCCGTTCGACCTGGCCAAGGCCAACCAGTTGCTGAACCAGGCGGGCTACAAGATGGGCCCGAACGGCGTCCGGATCGCCAACGGGCACCCGATGTCCTACTCCGTGATCATGCCGTCCGACACCGCCAACGGCTACGGCGCCCGGTCGTTCCAGATCATCCAGGGCGACTTCGCCAAGATCGGCGTCAAGCTGAACGAGCAGATCCTGGACAACTCGGCGGCCTACAACGCCATCACCGCGAACAACTACAAGAACTTCGAGCTAGCGATGTGGGACTGGGCGCCGCTGACCGACCCGGACTTCATGCTCTCGGTGCTGACCTGCGGATCCTGGAACGTCTGGAACGACTCCGGGTACTGCAGCAAGGCCTACGACAAGCTGTACACCGCCCAGAGTGCGGCGATGAACCCGCAGCAACGGCAGAAGATCGTCTACCAGATGCAGGAGATGATCAACAAGGCCCTCCCGTATCTCGTGCTCGACTATGCGGCCTCGATCGAGGCGCACAGCACCAGGTGGACCGACCTGCCGGAGATCGCCGGTGCGTCGTGGACCTCGATGTCCAAGATCCCGTTCGAGTCGGTCCGTCTGGCCGGCTGACCGTCCGGCCGGTGGCCGCCTGGTTTCCAGGCGGTCACCGGCCGGTCACCGGCACGGGTAATCGGCGCGGAACAGGAAGGGGCGGTCGGTGCGGCGCGCTGACTACGTAATCAAGCGAGGATTCTTCGCCCTCGTAACGATCTTCGTCGCGGTCACTTTGAACTTCTTTCTGTTCCGGGTGCTGCCGGGGAGCGCGGTCACGGACATGGCGCGGGTGCCGCACTCCAGCCCGCAGTTGCGGCACGCGCTCATGGTGGAGTTCGGGCTGAACCGGCCCAAGTGGCTGCAGTACCTGTATTACCTGCGGGAACTGCTGCACGGGAACATGGGCATCTCCTACGCCACCCAGCAACCGGTCTGGGGCACGCTGTTCGGCGACCTGAAGAACACGATCCCGATGGTCACGGTGGGCACGGTCCTGGCCATCG
>JAJYTW010000066.1 GCA_021792855.1 Actinomycetes bacterium | reverse complement strand
GCCCGGGCGAGTTCCTGCACGCCGGGCCGCCGATCACCTGGGAGCGCGCCGCCGGGCCGATGCGCGGGGCTCTGCTGGGCGCGGCGGTATTCGAGGGCCTGGCCGACGCGGCCGACCCGGCGGCGGACGCCGCAGCGCTCGGGATCACCGGCCTCGAACCATGCCATCACCGCGGCGTCGTCGGACCGATGGCCGGCGTGGTCTCCCCGTCCATGTGGATGTTCGTGATCGAGGACGCCTCGGGCACGCACCGGACCTACTGCTCGCTGAACGAGGGCCTGGGCAAGGTGCTCAGGTATGGCGCCTACTCGGCCGAGGTGATCGACCGACTGCGGTGGATGGCCGCGGTGCTCGGCCCACTGCTGCAGGCGGCGGTGCGCCGGCACGGCCCGGTCGACATCACCGCCATCCTCGCCCAGATGGTCCAGATGGGCGACGAGGCGCATAACCGGAACCGGGCCGGCACGCTGATGCTGCTGCGGGACCTGCTGCCCTCCATGCTGGAGTCCGGGTTCGCCGCCGACGACATCGCCCGGGCGGCCGCCTTCATCGGCGGCAACGACCACTTCTTCCTGAACCTGGCGATGCCGGCCTGCAAGCTCGCACTGGACGCGGCGCGGGACATCCCGGGCTCGTCCATGGTGGTGGCGATGGCCAGGAACGGCACCGACTTCGGCATCCAGGTCTCCGGCACCGGAGATGCCTGGTTCACCGGACCGGCGCAGGTCCCGGACGGACTGCTGCTGGCCGGTTACCGGCCGGAGGACGCCAACCCGGACATCGGCGACTCGGCGATCACCGAGACCGCGGGCCTTGGCGGGTTCGCGATGGCCGCGGCGCCGGCGATCGTCCGACTGGTCGGCGGAACGGTGGCCACGGCACTGGCCAGCACCGAGCGGATGCGCGAGATCACGCTCGCCGAGCACTCGCTGTATCAGGTGCCCGCGCTGGACTTCCGCGGCACGCCGGTCGGCATCGACGTGGCCCTGGTGGCGCGGACCTCGATCCTGCCCCAGATCAACACCGGCATGGCCGGGAAAGTCGCAGGCACCGGGCAGGTGGGCGCCGGGCTAGTGAACCCGCCGGCCGAGATCTTCCCGGCCGCGCTGGCCGAAATCGCCGCGCGCGCGATCAGGAGACGGTGAGCACGGCCGCGCCGGTGATCTTGTCCTCAGCCAGGTCGGTCAGTGCCTGGTCGGCGGCCTCGAGCGGGTAGGGCGTCACCGTCACCTTCAGTCGCAGGCGCTCGGCCAGGCGGAGGAACTGCTCGGCGTCGCCGCGCGTGTTCGAGGTGACGCTGCGCAGGTTCCGCTCCTGGAACAGCTCACTGTCGTAGTTCAGCGCCGGGATGTCGGACAGGTGGATGCCAGCGATCGCGAGCGTCCCGCCGCGGTCCAGGTTCCGCAGCGCGGGCGGCACCACCTCGCCGACCGGAGCGAAGATGATCGCCGAGTCCAGCGGCTCCGGTGCGGGATCGAACGAGTCCTGCGCGGACACCGCGCCGAGTTCGAGCGCGAGGTCCCTGGCGGCCGGAGCCCTGGTGAAGACGTGCACGGCCGTCCCGGCGGCGATCGCTATCTGGGCCGCCAGGTGCGCCGATCCGCCGAAGCCGTAGATCCCCAGGCGGCCGCCGGGCGGCACCTCCGCGCGGCGCAGCGCCCGGTAGCCGATGATCCCGGCGCACAACAGTGGCGCGAGTTCGGCGTCGCTGAAGCCGCCGGGCAGCGGATGGACGAACGCGTCTGCGGCGACGACATAGTCGGCGTAGCCGCCATCGGTGTCCCAGCCGGTGTAGACCGAGCCCGGGCAGAGGTTCTCCGCGCCGCGTCGGCAGTACGAGCACGAGCCGTCGGTCCCGGCCAGCCAGGCCACGCCGACCCGGTCACCCACACCGAACCTGGTCGTACCTGACCCGCACGCGACAACCTCGCCAACGACCTCGTGGCCGGGGGTGACGTCCGGGCGACGAGGCGCCAGATCACCCTCCGCCAGGTGCAGGTCGGTCCGGCAGACGCCGCAGCGCAGCACCCGGATCAGCAGTTCGCCGGGACCCGGCGCGGGAACCGTCCGATCCACCAGTCGCAGCGGCCCGGAGCGCATCGGACCCGGCTGCCGTACCACCCATGCCCGCATGCCCTCAGGATAGGTTCGCTGGCCGACCATGATCTGATAACGACATGCACCGTCCCCTGCTTAACCGGAACCTGGCCGGCCTTGGCACCACGATCTTCGCCGAGATGTCCGAACTCGCGGCCGCCACCGGATCGATCAACCTCGGCCAGGGCTTCCCCGACACCGACGGGCCGGCCGAGATCGCACGCGCCGCCGCCGACGCCGTGCTGAGCGGGCGGGGCAACCAGTACCCGCCCGGAGCGGGCATCCCCGACCTCCGCCGGGCCATCGCCGACCATCAGCGCCGCTTCTACGACCTGCGGGTGGACCCGGCGGACGAGGTGCTGGTCACCACCGGGGCGACCGAGGCGATCGCCGCCGCGCTGCTCGCGCTGATCGAACCAGGGGACGAGGTGATCGCGTTCGAGCCGTACTACGACTCCTACGCGGCCTGCATCACGATGGCGGGCGGCGTCCGGGTGCCGATCACGCTGCGCGAGCCGGACTTCCGGCCGGACATCGACGCGATGGCCGCGGCCATCACCGAGCGGACCAGGCTGATCCTGCTGAACTCGCCGCACAATCCCACCGGGACGGTGTTCACCGCCGACGAGCTTGCCGCGATCGCCGACCTGGCCAGGCGGCACGATCTGGTGGTCGTCTCGGACGAGGTCTACGAGCACATGGTGTTCGACGGCAAGCACGTGCCGATCGCGACGCTGCCCGGGATGCGTGAGCGCACCCTGACGATCAGTTCGGCGGCGAAGACGTTCTCGTTCACCGGCTGGAAGATCGGCTGGGCGACCGGCACACCGGAGATGGTCGCGGCGGTCCGGACGGTCAAGCAGTTCCTCACCTACGTCAGCGGCGGGCCGTTCCAGTACGCGGTCGCCGCCGCGCTGGCGCTGCCGGATGCGTACTACTCCTCGATCGCCAGCGACCTGGTCGTCAAGCGCGACCTGATGTGCGATGGCCTGGCGCGGGCCGGGTTCGAGGTGTTCCGCCCGGCCGGCACCTACTTCATCACGACCAGCGTCCGGGGCCTGACCGGGGCGGCCGACGGCCTGGAGTTCTGCCGACGGCTGCCGCACCAGGCCGGCGTGGTCGCGATTCCGATGCAGGTCTTCTACGACGACGCCGAGGCGGGCCGGTTCGGCGTGCGGTTCGCGTTCTGCAAGCGCGCCGAGGTGCTGGCGCAGGCCGTGGACCGGCTGTGCCGAATGGGCGCCGGCCGGGGCCAGGTCACGGCCTAGTCGCTGCCCGGCGCCGTCACGAAGTCGATCAGTTCCTCCACCCGGCCGAGGAAGGCGGGCTCAAGATCGGTGAAGCTGGCGACCGAGCCGAGGATCCGGCGCCAGCCGGCCGCGGTGTCCACCGGCCAGCCGATGGCCGCCAGCACTCCCTCCTTCCACGGCGTCCCCGGCGGGATGTCCGGCCAGCGCTCGATGCCGACCACCGCCGGTTTCACCGCGGCCCAGACGTCGATGTACGGATGCCCGACGATCAGCACGTGCCCGGACCGCGCCTGCGCCGCGATCCGGCTCTCCTTGGAGCCGGTGACCAGGTGGTCCACCAGGACACCGAGCCGGCGACCGGGTTCGGGCCGGAAGTCGGCGACGATGGCGGGCAGGTCGTCGATGCCGCCTAGGTACTCGACCACCACGCCGACGTCGCGCAGGTCGTCGCCCCAGATCTTCTCGACCAGTTCCGCGTCGTGGCGGCCCTCCACGTAGATCCGGCTGGCCCTCGCCACCCGGGCGCGGGCAGCCGGAGCGGCGATCGATCCGGACGCGGTCCGCCTCGGGCCGCTGCCCTGACCGCTGCTCTGGCCGCCGGCTAGTCCGGCCGGCCGGACCAGCCGGACCGGGGTGCCCTCCAGCAGGAACGGGGCCGGAGCGAACGGGAACGTCCGCCGCCGGCCATGCCGGTCCTCCAGCACGACCGCGTCCTTCTCCCAGCCGACCACGGCGCCGCAGAACTCACCGGCCGCGTCCTCAACGACCATGCCAAGCTCCACCGGGACGCTGGCAAGCTCCGCGGGCTTGCCACGCCGGGCGGCCGACGCGAGCACGTCGGCGTCATAGCGCATGCTTCGCACGAAGAACTCCTCGCTGACTTCCTGGTCCGGGGCGGGCCGCCCGGCGGCGGCCGGTCAGGACGTGATGACGCCGGTGTCGTGGCAGAAGTGCACCCGGCCCGGATCCAGCGACCTGATCCGGTCCAGCGAGTCCTGCCACGCGGTCAGGTCGGCCGCCTGGCCGTCCGGCAGCGGCGCGCCTGCCGGGCCGGCGTACTGAACCGTGGTGTAGGCGGCGTCGCCGATCAGCACATCCATTCCGGTATCGGTGCTGACGACCACCGACTGGTGCCCGCGGGTGTGGCCGGGGGTGGCCACCACCCGCACCCCGGGCAGGATCTCCGCGTCGCCGTCCAGCAGTTCGAACCGCGCGCTCATGAAGCCGAACCAGCCATACAGGTCCGGCGACTCGACCCTGGCCCGCTCCTCCTCGGCCCGCTGGACGTACCAGGGCGCGTGCCGGAAGATCGCGTTCTGGCCGCAGTGATCGAAGTGCAGGTGCGTGTTAATCACCAGGGTGATGTCGGCGGGGCTCAGAT
This sequence comes from Actinomycetes bacterium, assembly GCA_021792855.1. GTDB lineage: Bacteria > Actinomycetota > Actinomycetes > Streptosporangiales > Streptosporangiaceae > Chersky-822. Next base: position 16,057 of record JAJYTW010000066.1, on the reverse strand, counting down.
CTATGTCGGCCAGGGCCTCGGCGACGGTCCGGTTGACCACACGCCAGTCGGTCAGCACCTGATCCGGCCCGCCGACCCCGGTGTCGACCAGCACCGCGCCCTGGTCGTGCAGGATGACGAAACCGTGCACCGGCCACTGACTGCCGTCGGCGACGCTGAGCCGCGCCAGATGCAGCCGCTTGATCTCGGTCATTTCGCCCACCGCCTCGCTGTCGCGGCCAGCATAGCGGGACGGACCGGTCAGGAACCGGGTTCGCGAGCCGACGACGGACGCGCCGCGACGCCGAGATGGGAGCCGGCCTCCGGGCGCGTTCCCGCTCCCGGATGAGCCGTCGGCTCGGCGAGCGCGTCGATGGCCAGGGCCAGGGCGTCCAGGGCGGGTACCGCCCGGATCAGTGCCCGCTGCTGGCTGGCCGGCAACGCGGCCATCGCGGTGGCCAGGATCGCGGTGTTGGTCAGCTGCCAGGAATCCAGCGCGCCGTGACCGGCGTCGGTCAGGTCCATGGCGACCGCGCGCCGATCCGAGTCCTCGGTGTTCCGGCTGATCAGCCCGCGCGGCGCGATCGCGTTGATCAGGGTGGTCACCGTGCTTGGCGCCAGCCTGAGCAGCCTGGCAAGCTCGCTCGGGCGGGCGCCAGGATGCTCGGCGAGGCTGGCGAGCAGCTCAAGCTGGGCGACCGTGAGGGTGTTGTCCGGGTCGGCGACCCGGGCGGCGCGGCGCATGGCGCGGCGCAGCCGGGCGATGCTCTCCGATAGTCCGTGAACCCGGTCTTCGTCCGGCTCCGGTTCGCCGACGGGCGTCAGGCTGCTGATCATGACGCACCACGCAATCTGGCTAGAGGTTCTCCGGATTCAGCCCCCGATGGACGGATTCGGACACCGGGTGCCCGCCGTCCGTTCCGCCCGAGGCCTTGATCGCACTGGCAAGCGTGGCCAGCACCGCGCACACACCGAGGGCGATCATGGTGAGCCTGCCGCCAGAGATCACGCGGTCCTGCAGGCTACCGGTGCTGTGCACCAGGTACAGGCTCAGGGTCACCAGGGCGACTCCGAACGCGGTGCCGATGCCCCGGCCCATGTTCAGCATGCCGCCCATGGTGGCCGAGCTTGATGGCGGCACCGCGCCCATGATCTGGGCATTGTTGGCCGGAATATAGACCCCGAGGCCGATGCCGAGGACGGCGAGCAGCGCCGCGGTGACGCCGGACGACGGCGTGATGAAGGCGAGCAGGCCGGCCCCGAGGATGGTGATCGCGCCGCCGATCCAGCAGCGCGCGTAGTCGCTCCAGCCGGCCGGCAGCACCCGTTCGGCGGCGACCGCGGCCACCGCGAACCCGGCGGGCAGCGCGGTAAGGATGAAGCCGGTGCTCGCCGTTACGCCACCCCGCAGGGCGTCGAAGACCTGCGGGTAGAGCACCAGCGGGCCGAACAGGATCATGTAGGCCAGCAGCGCGCCGCCCAGGCCGCGCGCCACGCCGGGCGCGCTCAGCAGCGACCCGTCGATCATCGGACTGGCGGACCTGCGCTCCCACCAGACCAGGCCGACGGCCGCCCCGACGGCGACCACCACCAGGCCGATCACCGCGGCCAGGCCGAGGTGCAGGCCGGAGGCGACCGATAGGGCGAGCAGCAGGCCGGCCACCGAGGTCCCGAGCAGCACCACGCCGGGCAGGTCGGCACCCGAGCCCTCGGCCCGGTGCTTGGTCCGCGGCAGCATGTAGATGCCGAGGATGATCGCCACCACGCCGACCGGCGGGTTGATCAGGAACACCCAGCGCCAGCTAGACGCCGCGACGATGATGCCGCCCGCGGTCGGGCCGAGCGCCAGTCCCGCCGCCTGCGCCATCGCCTGGATTCCCAGCGCCTTGCGGCGCAGGTGCGGCGCCACGCTGGTGCTGACCAGCGCGATGCTATTGGCCTGCAGCATCGCGGCGCCGATCGCCTGGATGACGCGGAAACCGATCAGCGCGTCCAGCGAGGGCGCCAGACCGCAGCCGATCGACGCGGCGCTGAAGACGACGAAGCCGTAGGTGTACAGCAGCTTGCGGCCGGACCGGTCCGACCAGCGGCCGATCGGGATCAGCAGGGCAACCAGCACGAGCAGGTAGACCAGGGACACCCACTGCACCCCGGCCAGGCTGACGCCGAACTGGCGTTGCAGAGCCGGGAAAGCCAGCGTCACGATGCTCGCGTCTAGCTGGCCCATGAAGGCGCCGAAGCAAACGACGCCAACGGCCATCCAGGGAGCCCAGGGGTGCTCCCGGATCGCCCTGGGGCGCGGCGCCTCCGAGGTCAGCACCCGTGTGATCGACCCCATATTCCCTCCGGCAGCCAAGCAGCTAGTTCTGTCTTAGAAGTAACTTGATTCTAATACAGAACTAATCAGTCTGGGTAGAGCGGGTGGTGCAGATCACTTGCCGCATCCGGTCCGGTATCCGGGCATTCCGGGCCGGATACGGCTGAGTGCCCGGTTCTGGCTCGGGCCTGGTTCGGCCCGGCCGGGTCAGACCGGACCGGCGAGCCGGACCAGGCCGGGCCGGACGAGCCGGACGACCCAGAGCCGCACCTGACACCGGACGACCCAGAGTCGCACCTGACACCGCCGCCACCTAACTCGGCCATTACCCTGCTCCGCGTTCTGGAATCACTGCGCACCGCCCCGGCCCGGAAAGTCGGCGGGCAGTTGACGCCGCAACCGGACCCGGACCCGGCAACCGGCACCCGGCAACCGGCAACCGGCACCCGGCGTGGTGTGGATGGCCCATATTGGTCACTCCAGTGACCAATATGGGCCATCCACACCACTCGGCGAGGCACCGGGGGGGGCGTCGGTGCGCTGGCCGGGCCGACGCATTGCACCCGCCAGTCGACGCGCGCCACTTGCCAACCGCTGGGCGCGTGGCGGCGGCAACACGGGCGACTGGCCAGCGTCGCGGGCAGCACTATCCCTTTACCAAGAAGTATCGCGCGGCAGGCTAACAAACGCATCTGGGCAAATACCTAGCCTGATCTCACCTAATCCCGGGAAACAGCGTCCCGGCCGATCGCGGCCCGGGCAATAATGCCGGCGACAAGGGGAAGGGCCGGCGTTCGGCCGGCGGAGTGCACTCTTATTCGGGGGCGAGATCAATGCGGGCCAGGCGGGGCACGATCCTGCTGGCGGGGTTCACGCTCACGGTGGCCGCGTTGGCCGGCGCCACGCCCCTGGCGGGAACCGCGCGGGCCGCGGCCACCGGCCGCCCGGCGACCGCCATGGCGACGTCGACGGCTATGGCCACGTCGACCGCTATGGCCACGTCGACGGCTATGGCCACGTCGACGGCTATGGCCACGTCGACCGCGACCGGGCAGCGCGACCTAGCCGCCGCGAACGGCACCGCGACCGGCACCGCGACCAGTCCCGGCACCGCCGCCAGCACCGTCACCCCGGACTCGTCGCCGACCCAGGCCGCTGCCGGCGTGCGGCGCGTCTTCGACCGGTGGGCGACCGGCTACGTGCCGCCGGCCCGATGCTCCAAGGACGCCGCCGGGCATCTGGTCGCCTGCGCCGCGACCGGCCATCCCGGCCAGGCGCCCGCCTTCGCCACCACGCCGGGCGTGCTGCGCAAGCCGGTCCAGAACCCGGCAGCGTTCCTGGATACCCGGACTTGGACCAGCGACGGCGGAAACACGTTCCCCGGCGCTGACGTCCCGTTCGGTATGGTGCAGTGGAGTCCGGACACTATGCCGAACCGCAGCGACGGCGGCGGTTATACCTATGGGGACCGGTGGCTAACCGGCTACAGCCTGACTCACCTGTCCGGCCCTGGCTGCCGGGCGGCCGGTGACGTCCCGATCCTGCCGATGACCGGTCCGGCGCCGGGCGGGAACCCGAGCACCGTCACGACTAGCTTCACCAACGCCGGCGAGGTCGCCCAGGCGGGCTACTACTCGGCGCGCAGCAACTCGCCGCAGACCATCGTGTCGGCGTTCACCGCGACGCCGCACACCGCGATGGGCCGGTTCACCTTCCCGCGGACCAGTGCCGCGGACTTCCTGATCAAGCTAGCGGACAGCGAGCGAGCGGATGTGGCCACCACGGCGCGGGTGCTGAGCCGGTATGAGATCGCCGGATCGGTGACGACCGGCGATTTCTGCGACCAGCCAGCGCGATTCGGCCCGCAGCTCTACACGGTCTATTTCGACATTCTCTTCAATCGCCCATTCGCGGCGGCACGGATCATCTCCGGTCCCGGCAGGTCGGGTCCGAACTCGGTCTTCGTCAGCTACAGCACGATGACTAACCGCGTTATCGAGGCGCATGTCGCCATTTCCTATGTCAGCATCGCCAACGCGCGACTGGACCGGCGGACCGAGACGCCAGGCTGGAACTTCCAGCACGTCCGCGCCGAGGCACTGCAGGCGTGGAACGTCCTGCTCCGGCGGATCGCCGTCACGGGCGGGAGTTACCCGCAGACCCAGGAGTTCTACAGCCTGCTGTACAAGGACTTCCTGCAGCCGAACATCGTCAGCGACGTCAACGGCCAGTACCTGGGGGCGGACCGGACGGTGCACACGGTCAGCCCCGGCCAGCGGAACCAGTACGGCATGTTCTCTGGCTGGGACATCTACCACTCGCTGGCGCAACTGCAGGCGATGCTCGACCCGCGGGCGGCCTCGGACATGGCCCAGTCCCTGGTCAACTACTACGCGCAGAACCAGATCCTGCCGCAGTGGGGTTACCTCAACCTGGACAGCTACGTCATGCTCGGGGATCCGGCCGACGCGATCATCGCCGACTACTACGCGTTCGGGGCCACCGGCTTCGACACCATGACAGCGCTGTCGGACATGCTCAGGCAGGCCACGACCGTCAACCGGGTCCGCCCTGGCACGGCCCTCGCCGGCCAGTACGGTTACCTGCCGCAGAACGGCAGTTATGGCTGCTGTGGCCTGCACTATTTCGTCTCCGCGCTGCTTGAGTACGACACCGCGGACTTCGCCCTCGCCCAGTACGCCGCCGCCCTGGGCGACGCCGTGGACGCGGCCGCCCTGCGCCGCCAGGCGGACGACTGGATGAACGTGTTCAGCCCGGCCAGTCAACTGCTCGTGCCCCGGTTCGCCAGCGGGGCGTTCGTTCCCGGCCTGCGGCCGGGCAGCAGTTCGTATTACGCCGAGGGTGACGCACAGCAGTACCTCTGGGACGTCCCGAACGACTATGCCGGGCTGTTCGCCAGGCTCGGCGGACCCGCCAAGGTCGTTCCGGCCCTGCGGCGCTATCTGTCCAGGCCGAACGCCGGCGGGTCCTACGCGGTGATCACGAACGAGTTCGACGACGGTGAGCAATTCGCGCTCGACTACGCCGGCGACCCGGCGGGAACCCAGCAGGCCGTGAACACGATCAGGTCGACCGTCTACCGGCCGGGTCCGGCCGGCCTGTCGAACAACGACGACCTAGGCGCCGAAAGCTCGCAATTCATCTGGGAGATGCTCGGCATGTACCCGGAGAACCCGGGCAGCGGCACACTCGTTTTCGCCAGTCCGGGCTTCTCCCGGGCAGTGATCACGCTGCCTAGCGGCCGGCAAATCGTGATCACGGCACCCGGCGCCTCGGCAACGCGGTTCTACGTGCGGTCGCTGCGGCTCGACGGCCGGTCCTACTCCCGGCTGTACGTGCCGTTCAGCACCCTGGCGGGCGGGGCCAGCCTGACGTTCAGCCTCGGCACCAGGCCCACCGCGTGGGGCAGTGCCCCCGGCGACGCGCCGCCCTCCTACGGGCCGTAACCGCCGGCCAGCACGGGCGTCAGCCGGCCAGCACGGGCGTCAGCCGGTCCAGGGCAGCGTAGATCCGCTGCTCGGAGACCGGAATCGCGGCTCCGATCGCCTGGGCGAACAGGCTCACCCGCAACTCCTCGATCATCCAGCGGACCGCGGCCACCTCGGCCCGGTCGCCGGCCCCGGGACCGAGGCCGGCCACGACCTCGTCGAACTCCGCACGCACCCGATGCACGACCGCCATCCGGTCCGCGTCCCTAGCCAGGTCGGCCGGCGCCCGCTCGAGCCGGTAGCCGATCGCGCGCAGATAGCGGACCAGGTCGGCGAGGCGCCCCGCGCCGGTCGCGGACACGAAACCCGGGTAGATCAGGCCGCCAAGCTGTTCCTTGATGTCGGCGGCGGCCGGCCCGAACGCCGCGCTCCTGGCCCGCTCCAGGGCGGACTCCACCGCGTGCGCCTCGGCGAGAATCTTCGCGACCAGGCTGACCACGTCGGCGGCGTCGGCCCGGAGCGACATCCTGGCCCGGTCGAGCAGCGCGTCGAACGCCGCCTTGTCCCAGGCGGGCCCGCCTGCCCGGTCGATGATCTGGTCGGCCGCCGCGGCGGCGCAGTCGTCCACCAGTGCCCCCGCGCTGGGGTACGGGTGACGGCTCATCGCCAGCTTGGCGCTGGTCGGAAGCCTGGTGGCCACCGCGCGGGCGCCGGAGGGAACCTCGATCAGCAGCAGCCTCCGGTTGCCCCGGCGCATCGCCGCCTCGGCCTGGCCGCGGGTCTCGAACAGGGCGATGCCGACGCTGTCCCCGTCGTCGGTCAGCGCCGGGTAGGCGCGCGCCTGCCCGCTGGTGAACTCGCGTGGCAGCGACTCGAAGTCCCACCTGGTCAGTCCGGTCCTGGTCAGGTCGCCGGCGGCCGCGGCCAGTCGCTTGGCCAGCCTCGGCCGCAGCCGGTCCCGTAGCTCACCGAGGTCCTCGCCGACCGCGAGCACCTCGCCGCCTGCCTCGTCGTCGAGCACCCGGAACCTGACCCGCAGGTGGGCCGGCAGCCGGGCGGCGTCGAACGCGTCCCGCCGGACCGGCAGACCGGCCAGCCGGCTTAGTTCGGCGGCAAGCGCGTCGAGCAGGTCGCCCCGGCCCGAATCGAGCCGGGCGAGCACCTCGCGCGCGACGTCCGGCGCCGGCACGAACCTGGTCCGCAGGTTCTTCGGCAGGGTCCTTATCAGCTCGGTGACCAGTTCGGTCCGCAGCCCAGGGACCTGCCAGGAGAAGTCGGCGGAGCTGACCTGGTTGAGCATGGCCAGCGGGATGTCCGCGGTGATGCCGTCCTCGGGTTCGCCGGGCGCGAACTCGTAGGTCAGCGCGGCCTGCCCCCAGCGACTCGGGTACTCCTCCGCGCTCACCGCATCCGCCGACGGCCCGGCGACGTCGGATTCCGACATCGTGAGCAGGTCGGGGTCGGCGTGCTTGGCCCTCTTCCACCAGGCGTCGAAGTGCCGCGCCGAGGTCACGTCGGCCGGGATCCGCCGGTCGTAGAACTCGAACAGCGCGGCGTCGTCGGCGACCAGGCCGCGGGTGCGGGACCGGCGCTCAAGTTCCTGCACCCGCTCGATCAGCTCGGCGTTGCGCCGGAAGAACGCGTGGTGGGTGCGCCAGTCTCCCTCGACCAGGGCGTGAGTGATGAATAGCTGGCGGGCGAGGACCGGATCGACCCGGCCGAGCGTCACCGGCCGGGCCGCGACGATCGGCAGGCCGTAGAGCGTGACCTTCTCCACCGCCATCGCCGCGCCGCGGCGCGCGTCCCAGTGCGGCTCGCTGTAGCCGCGCCGGACCAGGTGACCGGCCAGGCGCTCGGCCCATTCCGGCTCGATCCTGGCCACGGTCCGCGCCCACAGCCGGGAGGTCTCGACCAGTTCGGCGGCAACGACCCATTGCGGGGGCTTCCGCGCCAGCGACGAGTCGGGGAAGATCGCGAAACGGGCGCCGCGCGTACCCGTGAATTCGGCGGGCCCGCGTCGTTTCCCCTTCGGCTGCCTGGTCACGTCCTGCATGCCGATCTGGGCGAGCAGGCCGGCCAGCAGCGACTGATGGACGCGGTCGGCGAGTTCGGCCGGGATCGCGGATTCCGGCTCGGCGCCGGGCCGGGCGGCAAGCTGGGCCACGTGCGCGTCCGGCCCGGATTCGGCGGCCCGGCCGGAACCCCGGCCGGAACCCTGGCCGGAACCCCGGCCGGACGCACCGCCCGCACCGCGATCGGGTGCCCGCCGCCCGGCGCCCACGGTCATGCCGAGTTCCCTGGCGGCCTGCCTGAGCTGGCCGTAGACGTCCTGCCATTCCCGCACCCGCAGGTAGTGCAGGTACTCGCGGCGGCACATCCGCCGGAACGCCGAGCCGGATAGCTCCCGCTGCCTGGCGCGCAGGTACTCCCACAGGTTCAGCAGGGCCAGGAAGTCCGAGCCTGGCTCGGCGAATCTGGCGTGCTGGACGTCGGCGGCCTCCCTGGCGTCGGCCGGGCGCTCCCTGGGGTCCTGGATCGCCAGGGCCGCCGCGATGACCAGGACCTCGTGCACGCATCCGTTGCGCTCGGCCTCGATGATCATCCGGCCCAGTCGCGGGTCCACCGGCAGCGCGGCCAGCTTGCGGCCGATGTCGGTGAGCGTCTGCCCCGCCATCGCGCCGAGTTCGGTCAGCAGTCGCACGCCGTCGGCGATGTCGCGGGTGTCCGGCGGGTCGATGAACGGGAAGTCGGCCACGTCGCCGAGGTCGAGCGCGGCCATCGCCAGGATGACCGCGGCCAGGCTGGTCCGCAGGATCTCCGGATCGGTGAATTCCGGCCGGGACACGAAGTCGGCCTCGCTGTACAGCCGGATGCAGATGCCATCCGAGGTGCGGCCGCACCGGCCCTTCCGCTGGTTCGCCGACGCCTGCGAGATCGGCTCGATCGGCAGCCGCTGCACCTTCGTCCGGCTGGCGTACCTGGAGATCCGGGCGGTGCCCGGATCGATCACGTATTTGATCCCCGGCACGGTCAGCGACGTCTCCGCCACGTTGGTGGCCAGCACGACCCGGCGTCCGCTGTGCGGCTGGAACACCCGGTGCTGCTCGGCGGCCGACAGCCGGGCGTACAGCGGCAAGATCTCCAGATCCGGTCCGGCCAGCCCGGCGAGGGCATCGGCGGTGTCGCGGATCTCGCGTTCGCCGCTGAGGAAGACCAGGATGTCGCCGGGCCCGGCGGCCCGCAGTTCGTCGACCGCGTCGCAGATGCCCTGCACCTGATCCCGTGGTTCCGCGTCGGACCCCCCGGCGCTCCGGTCGCCGTCTCCGGCGTCCGCGTCTGCGGCCGGGCCGTACTCGTTCTCGCCGTTCCCGCCCTCGGCACGGCCCGGCGCCGCGAGCCCGGGATCGGCCAGTGGGCGGTAACGCACCTCGACCGGGTAGGTCCGCCCGGACACCTCGATGACCGGCGCGGGCTCGCCGGCGGTGTCGGCGAAGTGCGCGGCGAATCGCCCCGGATCGATCGTGGCCGAGGTGATGATCACCTTCAGGTCCGGGCGTTCCGGCAGCAGCCGGTGCAGGTAGCCGAGGAGGAAGTCGATGTTCAGGCTGCGCTCGTGCGCCTCGTCGATGATCAGCGTGTCGTATCTGAGCAGCCGCCGGTCGCGCCGCAGTTCGGCCAGCAAGATCCCGTCGGTCATCACCTTGACCAGGGTGCTGTCGCTAGCCGCGTCGGTGAACCGGACCTGGTAACCGACGGCCGCCCCGACCTCGGCGCCAAGCTCGGCCGCGATTCGCTCGGCCACGGTGCGGGCGGCGATCCGGCGCGGCTGGGTATGCCCGATCTGGCCGGTGATGCCCCGGCCAAGTTCCAGGCAGATCTTGGGGATCTGAGTGGTCTTGCCGGAGCCGGTCTCGCCCGCGATCACCACGACCTGGTGGTCCCTGATCGCACCCGCGATATCGTCCTTGCGCTGGCTGACCGGAAGCTCGGCGGGATAGCTGATCACCGGGACCGAGAGCGCCCTGGCCCGCACCCGGGCCTCGGCGGCCTCGACCTCGGCCGCGAGCCTGGCGAGCGCCTCCTCCCGCCGCCGGGCGTCGCGATCGCCGCGGGCGCGGTCCAGTCGGCGCCGAAGCCGCTGCTGATCGGTCAGCATCAACTCGGGCAGGCGCGCTCGCAACTCGGCGGGCGTCGGTAGCACGGCGGCGATCTCCACTGGCACGGCGTGAGCAGGTCTGGCGGGTCCGGGTCTGGCGGGTCCGGGTCTGGCGAGTCCGGCGGCGGCGCCACCCGCGCCGACTAGCATGCTCGTCCCTGGTCCGGGATTGCTAACGCATTTTCCGCTGCGGTGCTTCCGGGCCGCACCCGGGTGACCGGCGGGCGGCGGGCGGCCGGCTGCCTAGCTGTCCCCGGAGTTCACCAGGGCGAGGAACTCGGCGACACGCTCCGGGCGGTGGTTCACGTTGAGCCAGTAGCCGGCGCAGATGTCCTTGGTCGCGAGGTAGGCCGCGTACATCTGGGCCGCCGGGATCTCGGTGCCAAGCCGTTCGGTGGCCAGACCGCCAAGCAGGCCGATGCCCGGCCTGGCCGCCTGGGCCTGCTCGGCGGCGGCGGAGAGATAGCGGCGGTAGCGATCGGGATCGGTGCTCAGCCCCTGCGACTGGACGCCGACCAGATCGGCGTGCCGCGCGGCCGCACCGACGATGCCCCGGCTCAGGAACGCGGCGTACTGGTCCCGGCCGGGCACCGGCGGCGTCTTCCAGACGATGTCGTTGGCCGGGAACGTCAGCACCCGCAGACCGTGGGCGTGGACCGCCGCGCACGCTCGCTCGTGCGCGGCGGCGATGTTGGTCATCTCCCACTGGGAGTTCTCGCTGGTGGAATCCTGGGAGTAGAGCGCCCACCGGAAGCCGTCCGGGGGCGGGGCCTCGCAGGCGGCCAGGGACTTGCAGTTCCATAGCGGGACCGTCCCGGGAACCCGGACCCTGGCATCCTTCTGAATCGAGAACGCTCCGTCTAGCCAGCGCGGGTCGGCGCCGGCCTTGCTGACCCCGCCAAGCCCGCCGGCCCCGAACAGCCAGATCATCGCGCCTCCCTGCCTGACGCCGCCGTCAAGCGCCGCGGGCCACCGGCGTCGCCCGGCCCGGGCAATCACGGACAGCAAGCGTTCAATCGATTTCTGTATCCGGCTCCTCGTGCGCGAGTATGGTCCCATGTCTGGCACGGAGCAGGAGTACCGGCTCTACCGCGATCTCGCGGACTGGTGGCCGCTGATCTCCCCCAAGGAGGAGTACACCGCGGAGGCCAGGTATCTCGCCGCAGTGCTGGCCGCGGCGGGCACCGGCATCCACCAGGTGCTCGACCTCGGATCGGGCGGCGGGCACATGGCCGTGCACCTGCGGGACGACTTCCAGGTCACCATGGTCGACATCTCGGCCGAGATGCTGGCCGTATCCGAGCGGCTCAATCCCGGCAGCGAGCACATCCAGGGCGACATGCGCTCGGTGCGGCTTGCCCGTTCCTTTGACGCGGTGCTCGTTCACGATGCCATCGACTACATCACCACCGGACAGGACCTGCGGCAGGTGATCGACACCGCGTTCGCGCACTGCCGGCCCGGCGGCCTGGCCCTGTTCGTGCCGGACTACGTCAAGGACACCTTCCGGGAGATCGCCGGCAGCGGCGGCGGGGGCGACGACGGGTCCGGGCGGCACGCCAGCTTCCGGGAGTGGACCTGGGACCCCGACCCCGCCGATGACTGGGTGCAGGCCGAGTACGAGTTCACGCTGGGCGCCGTCGACGGCACCGAGCAGATCATCCGCGAGAAGCACCGGCTTGGCGCGTTCAGCGCCGCGACCTGGCACGCCCTGCTGGCGGCGGCCGGCTTCACCGCCGTGTCCGGGCCGGAGCCTGGCACGGCGCCGTCGCGGAATGCGCGGGGAGCGCAGCCGGCGGCGCCGGGCGCGCTGCCGGGGACACCGCCCGAGCACTTGTTCAGCGCCTGGCGGCCACCGGAGCCGGGCGCCGACCGGCTGCCGTGATTCACCACCCCGATTTCGGGCGAGAATCCCCTGGTGAAGAGCCTGCGGCGGGTCCAGTTCGCGCTGCTCGCGGTGCTCGCCGTGCTGGTAGTCGGCAGCATCGGCTACGTCCTGCTCGGCTTCGGCGTGCTGGACGCCGTGTACCAGACCGTCACCACGATCACGACCGTCGGGTTCCGCGAGGTCCGGCCGCTTGATCCGGCCGGGAAGATCTTCACGATCATCCTGATCCTGGCCGGGGTCGGCACCGTCCTTTATACGTTCAGCGTGGTGCTCGAGACACTCGTCGAGGGGCACCTGCGCGCGCACTTCGAGAGGCGCCGGATGGACCGGACCATCGCGAAGATGACCGGGCACACGATCGTGTGCGGGTGGGGCCGGGTGGGCCGCGCCGTCGGGCGCTACCTGACCGGCCTGGGCGACGAAGTCGTGGTCGTGGACCTAGATCCGCGGCGGGTGGCCGAGATACCGTTCCCGGCGATCGTCGGCGATGTCACCGACGACGAGACCCTGCGCACCGCCGGGATCATGCGCGCCCGCGCCCTGGTCGCCGCGATCAACACCGACGCCGAGAACGTCTACGTGACGCTCTCGGCTCGTGCGCTCCGACCGGACCTGGTGATCGTGGCCCGGGCCAGGACCGATGAGACCGAGTCCAAGCTGCTGCGAGCCGGCGCGACCAGGGTGGTGAACCCGCAGCGGATCGGCGGGCAGCGGATCGCGGCCGCCGCCGCCCAGCCCAATGTGGTCGAGTTCCTCGATGTCGTCATGCATGACGGCAGCCTGGAGTTCAGGCTCGGAGAGGTCCAGGTCCGGGCCGGGTCGGTGCTGGCCGGCCGGGCCATCAGCGCGCCCGAGGTCGCCAGGACCCGGGCACTGGTGCTCGCGCTCCGCGCCGCCGACGGCACGTTCCTGACCAACCCGCCGGTCGATACCCGCATTCAGGCCGACCAGGTGCTGATCGCGATCGGCACCGAGCAGCAGTTGTCCGCGCTGGAGCGGGCGGCATCGCGGGCCGGGTGACTTGCCAGGCAGGGACGCGCGGATCGCCCGTCGGCCGCGGGACCAAGGTCCCTAGGGCAGCCCGCGAGATCGGCGGACGCTGAAGGCATGACCAGCTATACGGTGCACAACGAGGTGGTCACCGACCAGCCGACCGCCGTGACGATCGCGACGCTGTCGGTGGACGAGATCGGCGGCTGGCTGGCTAGCGCGTACGACGCGGTGGCCGGGGTGATCGCGGCGCGCCAGGCCGGGCCGGCCGGGCCGCCGTTCGCGCGCTTTCACCGGCACGAGGATGGCGAGTTCACCGTGGAGGCCGGGTTCCCGGTAACCACCGAGATCGAGGCCGTCGGCCAGGTGCAGCCCGGCGAACTGGCCGGCGGCATGGTCGCCACCACGATCCACCTCGGCCCGTACGAGGCGATGGAGCCTGCCTACGAGGCGGTGCTGACCTGGATCGCTGAGCACGGCTGCGAACCGGCCGGCGATGCCTGGGAGGTCTACTTCAGCGATCCAGCGGAGGATCCCGATCCGGCGCACTGGCGAACCGAGATCGTGCAGCCATACCGGCAGGCCTGAGCCGGCCCAGACGGAGCGCATGGCACTCTGGTCCCACAGAACCCTCGAATCGGGCACGACCTTCGCAGGACGGGACGACCACCATGCGCCTGACGCCGACCGAGCAGGACCGGATCCTGCTGTTCAGCGCCGCGGAACTCGCCCGCGCCCGGCGGCGCCGCGGCCGCCTGCTTAACGTGGTCGAGGCGACGGCCCTGGTCGCGGACACGGTGTGCGAGGCCGCCAGGGACGGCCTGCGACTGGCGGCGGCGATCGAGGCCGGCCGGTCCGTGCTGACAGCCGCGGACCTGCTGCCGGGCGTCAGCGAGGTGGTCCGCACCGTCAAGGTCGAGGCGGTATTCGACGACGGCAGCAGGCTCGCCGTGGTGCACGACCCGTTCCGGCTGGGCGCCAGATCGGCCGATGTCGCGGGCACTCGCGAGGTCGACACGAGCGAGCCATCGCCGCCCGGCCCGGCCGACGTCCGCCGGATCCCGGTAACCAACACCTCGCCGGTGCCGATCAGCGTCACCAGCCACTTCCACTTCTTCGAGGTCAACCCGCGACTGCTGTTCGACCGTGCCGCCGCCTACGGCAGGCACCTGGCGGTTCCCGCGGGCACCGCGGTCCGGTTCGAGCCGGGCGGGACGCGGGAGGTGGCGTTGGCGCCGATCGGCGGCCGGCGGGTGGTGATCGGCTTCGCCGGCCTGGTGGACGGGCCACTGGACGCCCCGGGCGGCCTGGAGCGCGCGATGCGGCGGGTCCGCGCGCTCGGCTACGCGGACTCCGGCGGCCCTCCGGTGGACGACGGCACGGGGGGACTGCCCGGGGACGGAGCTAGCCGATGAGCATGCAGGCGGCGGGGCCGGACCGCGGCCCGGCGACGGCCGACCTGGTCCGACTGGCCGATACCGGGCTGGTGGTCCGGGTGACCGCGGACGACAGCCAGCCTGGGCACGAGTTCCTGACCGGCTTCGGCCGGACCGCGCGGGACGGGATCGCGCTGCGAGCCGCGACCGCCAGCGAGACCTGCGACGTGGTCGTGACCAACGTGATCCTGCTCGACCCGGTGCTCGGCGTCCGCCGGACCAGCATCGGGATCCGGAACGGCCGGGTCAGCGGGATCGGCCGGGCCGGCAACCCGGACACCATGGACGGCATCGACATCGTGGTCGGGACCGGAACCACGATCGTGCCCGGCGACGGGATGATCGCGACGCCCGGCGCGGTGGACACCCACGTGCACCTGCTCTCTCCGCGGGTGCTGCAGGCTTGCCTGTCCGCCGGGGTGACGACGGTGATCGGCCAGGAACTCGGCCCGGTCTGGGGCGTCGGGCTCAATTCCCCGTGGTTCCTGCGGCAGGCGTTCGCCGCGTTCGACGACTGGCCGGTGAACGTCGGGTTCCTCGGCCGCGGTTCGTCGTCGGACTCCGGGCCGCTGGTGGAGGCGGTGGTCGAGGGCGGCGCGTGCGGCTTCAAGGTGCACGAGGACCTCGGCGCGCATCCGCGCGGCATCGACACCGCGCTGACCGTGGCCGACGAGTTGGACGTCCAGGTCGCGGTGCACACCGACGGGCTTAACGAGACCGGCGACGTCGGCCGTACGCTGGCGATCGCCGGCGGCCGGGTGTTTCACGCCTTCCACGTCGAGGGCTGCGGCGGCGGTCACACGCCGAACGTGCTCGAACTGGCCGGCCGCCCCGAGGTGATCACCTCGTCGACCAACCCGACGCTGCCGTTCGGCCGGGACGCGATGGCCGAGCACCTGGACATGATCTCGATCGTGCATGGGCTGACCGCCGACCGCCCGGACGAGGCGGCGATGGCGCGGGACCGGATCCGGGCCGGCACCATGGCGGCCGAGTCGGTGCTGCACGACCTCGGGGTCATCCCGATCACCTCCTCCGACGCCCAGGGCATGGGCCGGGCCGGGGAGACGATCCGGCGCACCTTCGCGCTCGCCGCGATGATGAAGGCCCAGACCGCGCCGGGCGACGAGCGAAACGGCGATGGCGGCCAGGACGACAACCAGCGCGTGCTGCGGTACCTCGCCAAGCTCACCATCAACCCGGCGATCGCGCACGGTCTGGCCGCCGAGGTCGGCTCGCTGGAGCCGGGCAAACTCGCCGACATCGTGCTGTGGGAGCCCGCCTGGTTCGGCGCGAAGCCGACCCTGATCCTGAAGGCCGGGGTGCCCGCCTGGGGGGTGACCGGCGACCCGAACGCGGCCATCGAGAGCGCTGAGCCGCTGGTCATCGGGCCGCAGTTCGCCGCGCACGGCGCGACGCCGGCGGAGCTATCGGCCGTCTTCGTCGCCGCGGACGCGATTGGGGCCGGTGCGGACCGGCTGCCGACCCGGCGTCCGCGCGCCGTGGTCTCCGGGACCCGGCGGATCGGATCGCACTCGATGCTGCGGCACGGCCGGGTCGGAGCGGTCCGGGTCGACCCGGCCACCGGGACGACGACGCTCGACGGCGTTCCGCTGACCTGCTCACCCGCCGAGCAGGTGGCACTGGCCCGCCTGTACTTCCTGTGACGCTGCATTTCCTGTGACGCTGCATTTCCTGTGACGCTGCACTTCCCGTAACGCTGTGCGGGACGTAGGACCCCGGGCGCCAGGGAGTTCGGCTCTGGCCCGCCAAGGTCAGCCGGGCGATGCTGAGGGCAGGGCTGCGGGGGAGGCAACCATGCGGCAGAGCCTGCGACTCGGC
>JAJYTW010000336.1 GCA_021792855.1 Actinomycetes bacterium | reverse complement strand
CCGGGTCGGCGCTGACCGCGTCGGCCAGCGATCGGGCAAGGTGAATCCGCAGGCCCCCGTTCACGGCCAGCAGGCCGGTGTCGAACGCCACGTCGTGCGCCGGGCACCGAACCCGGCGGGGCGCAGGCCGCAGAACACGCATTGCCCGCCGCAGTTCCGTAGCACGCTCAGCGCGAACACGTGCTGCCCGACCCGGGCCGCGCCAAGGACGATCCGCTCGGTCTCCCGCTCCGACCACAGTCCGTCGCGGCGACCGCGGCTAGCCTCGTGCTCGATCCGGGCCTGCACCTCGGCCTCGATCACCGACCGGTCGGCGGTGAAACAGGCGGGCCAGCGACGGCACTGGCTCGGGCGCGAGATGCGCTGTGCTGCCGCCGAACCTGCGGCGGTTGACCAGGAACGACGCGGCGAGGCAGAGCAAGGTCTCGGCGGGCAGGAACGTCACCTGACGACCCCGGGCGACCGGTGTCCTGGCGAGCAGTGCCCGGAACTGCTCCCGCGCCTGGCCAAGCGATAGTTCCAGATAATCGCTTGGATAGGGCATATCGCGAGCCTACTATCGGTATGTCGGCTGCGATAGTTGCCAGCCGGGCGCGGCGGGCGGCTAAATTACTGGCCGGTAAATCGTGGCGGCAAACCGCGTCCGCCCGGTCGGCTCGTGCCGATCCTCAAGGCACGATGGGTTTCTCATGTGAAACGCCTGAATAGGCTATTTAACCGCGCTTAACGCATCTATGATGCGATCAACTTTCCTCAGGCAATCCCACCGTGCCCGGGGACACGGACTCCCATCATGGCAAGTGAGCCCTGCGGATGACGCAACCGAGTGAGGTCCTCACCCCGGTCACCGGCGGCAGCCAGGCTGACCGGGACCGGGACGCGGCGCATTCCGGCGAAGACGATATAGCCGTATTTCACCCGAGCCTGGTCACCGCCGATGTTGGTTTCTTCAGCTGGGATATCGCCACCGGCGAGGTCTTCTGCGATCCCGAGACATACCGGATGCACGGCCTGCCCCAGGCGCCATCGGCCAGTATGGACGCCTTCCTGGCCCGGGTGCCGCCCAGCGATATCGAGCACGTGCGCGCCGCTATGCGGCGCATGCTCTCGGCTACCGGGACCTACCAGATCGAGTACCGGGTCAAGGGTGCCGACGGCGGCCTGCGGTCGATGGAGGCCAGGGGCCGGATCCTGCCCGGCCCGGACGGGCACCCGGCCCGGATGCTCGGACTAGTCACCGACACGACCGTGGTCCGGGCCCGGAGCGAGGCCGAGCAGCAGCGGCTCAGGGTGCTCGCCGACCGGGCCGGCCGGATCCGCGACTTCACCGCTAGCCTGGCCGCCTCGATGACGGTAGAGGCGATCGTCGAGGCCGCCGAGGCCGGCCTGGCCGCCTACGGCGCGAGCGGCCTCATCCTGCTCGCGCCGCACGATTGCCACCTGGACGTCGTGGCATCCTGCGGCTTCGCACCGGAAGCCGTTGTGGTCCTCAGCCAGGCCGGTCCCGATGATCGGACTCCCATCTCGGCCGCGATCCGGTCCGCGGCGCCGGTCTACCTCAGCTCACCCCGAGATCTGGCCGACCGGTATCCCGCCGTGGCGACGGTCATCGCGGCTACCGGCGAGAGCGCCTGGGTCGCGATCCCGGTTCCGGATTCGACCGGCACGATGGGCGCGTGCCTGTTCAGCTTCACCGAGCCGCAGCCCTTCGACCCGGACCAGCGAGCGCTGCTGTCCGCCGCGGCCGGCCTGCTGGCACAGTCACTGGAGCGGGTCAGGAGCCGGGAGGAACTGCACGCCCTGGCGACCGAACTCCAGCGCGGGATGCTGCCCAGAGGACGGCTGGATGCCTCGCGGCTGACGATCGCGACCCGGTACCGGGCAGCCACGTCCGGGATGGAGATCGGCGGCGACTTCTACGATGTGGTGCCGCTGTCCGGCGGCCGGTCCGCGCTGGTCATCGGCGACGTGGAGGGGCACAACCTGCTCGCGGCCTCGCTGATGGGGCAGTTGCGCACCGCGGTGCACGCCTATGCCAGGGAAGGGCACGACCCTGCGGAGGTGCTGTCCCGCGCCAATCAGTGGCTGATGGAGCGGAACGCCGATCCCGACCGGGCCCTGTTCGCAACCTGCTGCTTCATCGTGGTCGATCCGGTAGCCGGGGAACTCGCCGTGAGCCAGGCCGGCCATCCGCCGCCGGTCCTCGCCGCGCCGGGCGCACGGCCCCGGGTGCTGGCCTGCGAGACCGGCCTGCCGCTCGGCGTGGATGCCAGTGCCGACTACGTGACGACCAGGGCGAGCATGGCGCCGAGGTCGATCCTGATGCTGGCCACGGACGGCCTGCTCGACGCGGCCGGGGACAGCGACGACGAGCTTGCGACGCTGCTTGAGGCGCTGCGTGCCAACACCCACGGCGATCTTGAGCGGCTCGCCGACGCACTGGTGAGCGTCCCCGGCGCGCGTGCCGAGCACGGCGACGACGTGGCCCTGCTGCTGGCCAGGCTGGAGCCGGCGGTGCCGGGCCGGGCGGGCCGGTCGGCCGCCGCCTGGCTCAGCGCCTGGCGGCGGCGGCCACTCGAACTGATCCGCGGAGCGTGGGAGGCCGGCCGCGGCGGCGGCGCGGGCTAGGCTGCCCGGCATGCGCATCTTCGTCGCGGGCGCGAGTGGCCTGATCGGTACCCGGCTGATCCGGCTGCTGACGGCCGCGGGACATGAGGTCGCCGGAATGACCCGTTCACCGGGCGGGGCCGGCCTGCTGCGCGGCCTCGGCGTCGAGCCGGTCATCTGCGACGTGTTCGACCTGCCCGCTCTGACGGCGGCGGTTACCGCGTTCGGCCCGGAGGTCGTGTTCCACCAACTGACGGACCTGCCCGACGATGCCGCGGAGGTCGCGGCCTACGGCGAGCGGAATAACCGGATCCGGACCGAGGGAACCGGCAACCTGCTCGCGGCGGCGGCGGCCGCCGGGGCGCGGGTGATCGCGCAGAGCGTCTCCTGGGAACTGCCGTCCGGCGGCGGCCGGACCGCGGTCGCCGCGCACGAGCGAGCCGTGCTCGCGGCCGGCGGGGTCGTGATCCGCTACGGGCAGTTCCACGGCCCGGGGACGTACTATCCGGGAACCCCGCCGCCGCCGCCGCGGATCGACATCGACGAGGCCGCGCGGCGGACGCCGGCCGCGCTTGCGGTTCCGCCCGGGTTGACGATCGTCATCGACGATCGGGCGGCTGAGCCAGAGTCCTGAGCGGCCGGGCCGGTCGCGGCGCGGTGTGTCCGCGCCGGATCCCGCCGCGCTCGCCCGCCGCGCGCGGCAGTCACCCGCGCACCGGCTCGAGCAGTTCCAGCCGGTTGCCGTGCCAATCGTGGGTGTAGAACCGGCGATGCCCGGGAAACCCGTCGTCCC
>JAJYTW010000065.1 GCA_021792855.1 Actinomycetes bacterium | reverse complement strand
ACCGGGTCTGCGGCCCGGCCAGCGGCAGCGCGCCACCGGCCCGGTCCAGGCCGCCGGTCAGGTAGCAGGTGTCCAGCAGGGTGATCCGCAGCCCGGCCTCCGCGGCCGCCTCGAGCAGCGCGGCGCCCATCGCGTTCGGGTCGGCGTACCGCTGGCCGCCCGGGCCGTGGTGCAGGTAGTGGAACTCCCCCACGCAACTGATCCCGGCCAGGGTCATCTCCGCGAACACGGCCCTGGCCAGCGCCAGGTAGCTGTCCGGGTCGAGCCGGTCGGCCACCTGGTACATCCGCTCGCGCCAGGTCCAGAACGTGCCGTGGCCGGCCGGTCCGGCCCGGTGGGTGATCCCGCGCAGCGCCCGGTGGAAGGCGTGCGAGTGGGCGTTGGCTAGGCCGGGCATGGTCAGCCCGGGCAGCCGGGTCGTGCCGGCCGGCGCGCTGGCTGCCGGCGTGTCCGGCGTGATCGCCGTGAACCGGTCCCCGGCGGCCTCGATCAGCACGTCGGCGAGCACGCCCACGCCGGGCAGCCAGGCTCGCTCGGCGAGCCAGTGCCGGGTCCGGTCGTCGGGTGCCGCCGGGCGGCCGGTCACCGGCAGGCCAGTTCTTCGAGCACCGCGGCAAGCGCCCGGACCCCGGCGTCGCAGTCCGCGGCCACCGCCCGCTCGCCCGGCGCGTGCGAGACCCCGGTCGGGTTGCGCACGAACAGCATCGCGGTGGGCAACTGGTCGGCGAGGATGCCGGCGTCGTGACCGGCCCCGGTGGGCAGCACCGGCGCGTCGATGCCGTGCGCCGCCAGCGCCGCGAGCACCCGCTCGCGCAGCCCGGAGTCGAAGTCCACGACCGGCGTGAACGACTCGCGCCGGCTGGTCATCGCGACGCCGTGCTCGGCCGCGCTGGCCGCCGCGGCGTCCAGGATCGCGCCGGTCAGCCGGTCCAGGGTCGCGGCGTCCGGGGCGCGGGCGTCCAGCCAGCAGCGCACCGCCGAGCAGATCGCGTTGGCGCCGCCCGGTTCGGCGATCACCTTGCCGATCGTGGCCCGGCCGCCGTGCCCGGCGGCCGCCGTCCTGGCGGCGAGCACGGTCGCCGCGTACGGCAGCATCGGGTCGTGCCGGTCGGCGAGCGCGGTGGTGCCCGCGTGGTCGGCGCGGCCGGTGAAGTCGATCCGCCACCGGCCGTGCGGCCAGATCGAGGCGGCCACGCCGATGGCCGCGCCGATCGGCTCAAGCGCGCGGCCCTGCTCGATGTGCAGTTCCACGTAGGCGGCGATCCGGTCCAGCCGCTCTGGCTCGGGCCCGATCGCGGCGGCGTCGAAGCCGGCCGCCGTCATCGCCTCCGGCAGGCCGATCCCGTCCGCGTCGGTCAGGCCTGCCGCCGCCGCCGGGGTGAGGACCCCGGTCAGCAGGCGGCTGCCCAGGCAGGCGACCCCGAACCTGGCGCCCTCCTCCTCGACGAACGCGGCTACCCCGAGCGGCCGGACCGGGACCAGGCCGCGTTCGCGCAGCAGGTCGATCGCGGCGAACGCGGAGACCACCCCGAGCGGGCCGTCGAACGCGCCGCCGTCGGGCACCGAATCCAGGTGGCTGCCGGTCACGACCGCGCCAGGGCCGCCGGGCGCGGCGCCGGGCGGCGCCCACCACGCCCATAGGTTCCCGTTCCGGTCGGTCTCGGTCACCAGTCCGCGGTCGGCCGCGGCGGCCCGGAACCAGTCCCGGCAGGCCGCCTCGGCGGCCGAGAAGGCGTACCGCCGGTAGCCGCCGGTGGCCTCGTCCCTGCCGATCGGCAGCAGCGAGGTCCATAGCGGGTGCTGCCAGTCCCCCGCCGGGTCGTAAGCCGAAGAGTTGGCGGCGCCGGTGGCACCTTTATCTTCGTCTACTCCCGGGCCAGGGACGGGATGACCGGGGGCGTCCGCGCTCACTCGAAGCTCTCCCGCATCGGGATCCGGACACCGCGCTCGGTGGCGACATCGGCGGCCCGGTCATAACCGGCGTCGGTGTGCCGGATCACGCCCATTCCGGGGTCGTTGGTGAGCACCCGCTCCAGCTTGGCGGCGGCCAGCGGGGTGCCGTCGGCGACGCAGACCTGCCCGGCGTGGATGGACCGGCCGATGCCGACCCCGCCACCGTGGTGGATCGACACCCAGGAGGCGCCCGAGGAGGTGTTGACCAGCGCGTTCAGCAATGGCCAGTCGGCGATCGCGTCCGAGCCGTCGGCCATCCCCTCGGTCTCCCGGTACGGCGAGGCGACCGATCCGCAGTCCAGGTGGTCCCGGCCGAGCACGATCGGCGCGCTGACCTCGCCGCGGGCGACCATGTCGTTGAACCGCAGCCCGGCCTTGTCCCGCTCGCCGTAGCCGAGCCAGCAGATCCGCGCGGGCAGGCCCTGGAAGTGCACCTTCTGGCGGGCCATCTCGATCCACCTGGCCAGCGGCGCGTTGTCGGGGAACAGGTCGAGGATGGCCCGGTCGGTCGCCGCGATGTCGGCCGGGTCGCCGGACAGCGCGGCCCACCGGAACGGGCCCTTGCCCTCGCAGAACAGCGGCCGGATGTAGGCGGGCACGAAGCCGGGGAACGCGAACGCCCGGCCGTAACCGGCAAGCTCGGCCTCGCCCCGGATCGAGTTGCCGTAGTCGAACACCTCGGCCCCGGCGTCCATGAAGCCGACCATCGCCTCGACGTGGGCGGCCATCGACTCGCGGGCGCGACTGGTGAACCCGGCCGGGTCCTCGGCCCGCAGCGCGGCCATGTCCTCGAACGCGACCCCGCGCGGCAGGTAGGTCAGCGGGTCGTGCGCGGAGGTCTGGTCGGTCACGATGTTGATCGGCGCGCCCATCGCGAGCATCTTGGGCAGCAGGTCGGCGGCGTTGCCGAGCAGCCCGATCGACAGCGGCTCGCCGGACTGCGCGGCAGCGGTCGCCCGCCGCAGCGCGTCGTCGAGGTCGTCAGCGGCGACGTCCAGGTAGCCGTGCTCGATCCGGCGGGAGATACTGGCCGGGTCGCAGTCGATGCAGATCGCCACCCCGCCATTCATCGTGACCGCGAGCGGCTGGGCACCGCCCATCCCGCCGAGCCCGGCGGTCAGCGTGATGGTCCCGGCCAGCGAACCGCCGAACCGCTTCTCCGCCACGGCCGCGAACGTCTCGTAGGTGCCCTGCAGGATGCCCTGGGTGCCGATGTAGATCCACGATCCGGCGGTCATCTGCCCGAACATGGTCAGCCCGAGCGACTCCAGCCGCCGGAACTCGTCCCAGTTCGCCCACTGCGGCACCAGGTTGGAGTTGGCGATCAGCACCCGGGGCGCCCACTCGTGGGTGCGGAAGATCCCGACCGGCTTGCCGGACTGGACCAGCAGCGTCTCGTCGCCCGCCAGGTCGCGCAGCGAGCCGACGATCGCGTCGAACGCGTCCCAGCTCCGGGCGGCCCGGCCGGAGCCGCCGTAGACGATCAGCTGGTCCGGGTGCTCGGCGACCTCCGGGTCCAGGTTGTTCATCAGCATCCGCAGGGCCGCCTCCTGCGGCCAGCCCTTGCAGGACAACTGGGTGCCCCGGGGGGCTCGCACCGGCCGCGGCCCGGCCGGGACACGTCCGGAAGGTTGTGCAGGAGTCATTGCCAGTTCCCATCACGTTGGGCTGGTCGGGCACCGAGCGCGAGCGCCGGTGTCAGAAGCCAGCCGCCAGCTTTCCGGCCACACGATCTGGCCACCGAGCAAATTGAATGCGGACATAGCTGCGGCGCACCGCGCAGTCGCCGCCGCGGGCCACGGGTCGGGTCGCCTGACTGGACGAGCATAGTCCGGCCGTCTCGTGGCGTCCTCCGGGCATCGGCGGGCCGCATCTCCGCTCCGCTGAGTCCTGATCGGCTATCGAAGCGGGCCGACCACGCTCTCGGCCGCGGCCAGTGCCTGGCCGCTAACGACGTACTGATGACACGCTTCGATGTCTGGGCTGACGAACCGGTCGGGTCCTGGACCGGGCACGTGCCGACGCAGGCCGCTGAGCACCGCGGCGGTGCCCGGACCCGGCGTGAGTGGCGCCCGGAGGTCCAGCGCCCGGGCGGCCGTGAGCAGTTCGATCGCGATCACCCGGCCAAGCCCGTCGATGCTCTTGCGTAGCTTGCGTGCCGCCGACCAGCCCATCGAAACGTGGTCTTCCTGCATGGCACTCGACGGTATCGAGTCCACCGACGCCGGACTGGCCAGCCGCTTGAGCTCCGACGCGATCGCCGCCTGGGTGTACTGCGCGATCATGTAGCCGGAGTCCACGCCAGGGTCATCGGCGAGGAACGGGCTCAGGCCATGGCTGCGGGCGGCGTCGAGAAAGCGGTCGGTGCGTCGCTCGCAGATCGATGCGACGTCCGCGGCCACGATGGCGAGGAAATCCAGCACATATGCGATCGGCGCGCCGTGGAAGTTGCCGTTGCTGACCACCCTGCCGTCGAGCGTCACCACGGGGTTGTCGATGGCGCTGGCAAGCTCACGGGCGGCGACCGACTCGGCGTAGCTGACCGTGTCCCTGGCCGCCCCGTGCACCTGAGGCGTGCAGCGCAGCGAGTAGGCATCCTGCACGCGGGTGCACTGGGGTCCCCGGTGACTGGCCATGATGGCCGACCCCGCCAGCAGTGCGGTGAGATTCGCGGCGCTGTCGGCCTGCCCAGGATGGGGTCGCAGGGCCTGCAGATCTGCCGCGAATGGCGCATCTGTCCCAAGCTGCGCCTCAACGCTCATCGCGGCCCCGATGTCGGCGGTCCGCAGCAGCAGGCCGAGATCACGGCAGGCCAGCGCAAGCATCCCCAGCATGCCGTCGGTGCCGTTGATCAGGGCAAGCCCTTCCTTCTCGGCGAGCTCAAGCGGCAGGATCCCGGCGGCTGCGAGCGCGTCCGCCGCGTCCCTCAGCGTGCCATCCGCATCCCGCACGGTGCCCTCGCCCATCAGGGCCAGGGCGCAGTGCGCCAGCGGCGCGAGGTCGCCCGAGCACCCGAGCGAGCCGTACTCGTGCACGACCGGCGTAATCCCGGCGTTCAGCATCGCCGCGTAGGCCTGGGCCGTCTCCAGCCGGACCCCGGTCCGGCCGGTCGCCATCGTCGACAGCCGCAGGGCCATCATGGCCCGCACGACCTCGCGTTCGACCTCCGGGCCGGAGCCGGCGGCGTGCGACCGCACGAGACTGCGCTGCAGACGTCCGCGCATCTCGACCGCGATGTGCCGGCTGGCCAGCGCTCCGAACCCGGTGGATATCCCGTAGTGCGGAGCGGGATCGTCGGCGAGCGACACCACCACCGCGCGGCTAGCGGCGATTTCCGCCTCCGCCTCATCCGCGAGCCGCACGGACGCATCGCCGCGCGCCACCGCGACGACTTCCTCGATCTCCAGGGCTCCGCGCCCGATCAGAACCTCGGTCATGACTCATCTCCTGCTGCCACTTGCGGCACGGCCGCGCCGCCGTCGGTCGATCCGTCCCCGGCCACGCTGTCCGGGCCGCGGTCCGGTTCCGGCCCGGCCGGCCGGCCGAGATAGAGTTCGCCGACGTCCGGCCGGGAAAGTAGCGACCGCGGCTCCGAACTCAGCTCGACCCGGCCCGCGACCAGGACGTAGCACCAATTCGAGATTTCCATGGCCTGGCGAGCGCGCTGCTCCACGAGCAGGACGGTGGTGCCGGCCCGGGCCAGCGCGGTTACATGATCTTCGAGGATGGTCCGGGCCAGCGACGGCGAGAGCGCCGCGGTGGGCTCGTCCAGGATCAGGATCTTCGGCGAGCTAACCAGGCAGCGCCCGATGCCGAGGAGCTTGCGCTCCCCGCCGCTGAGCAGCTTCCCGCTTCTCTTGAGCAGCGGCTTCAGGATCGGGAAGGTGTCCAGGACATAGCCGATACGATGCTCCACCTCGGCCTTCGGGAGCAGGTAGCCGCCCATTTCCAGGTTGTCCCGGACAGTGAGCGTGCTGAAGACGTCGTTGTGCTGAGGCACATAGCCGACACCGCTGCGGGTCAGTTCGTAACCGGCCGCGCCGGTCACATCCTTGCCATCGAGAACTACCGTGCCAGATTGCGGCGACAGCCGCCCGGTCATGGCCTTGAGCAGCGTTGACTTTCCGGCCCCGTTCGGGCCGATGATCGCTACGATCTCTCGTTCACGGACCTCAATGGACACATCGCTGATGATGGGCGCCGCGCCATAGCCCACGGTCAGCTGCCGCACGGACAGATACTCTTGGGCCGGCCGGCCGGCACTATCCGACGAGGTAGGCATCAAGCACCCTCTGATCTGCTCGAATCTGGGCCATGGTCCCCTCGGCGAGCACCTCGCCCTGGGCCATGACGATGACCGGGTCGCACAACCGCTCCACTACCGCCATCTCGTGCTCGACCATGAGCATCGACAAGCCGCCGGCCTGAAGGTCCAGCAGGTAATCCTCGATCCGCGCGCCGAGCGCGGGATTCACCCCGGCCATGGGCTCGTCCAAGAGCAGTAGCTCGGGATCGGTCATCAGCGCGCGCATGATCTCCAGCAGTCGGCGTTGCCCGCCGCTCAGGGTCCCCGCCAGTTCGTTGGCCATCTTGGTCATGTCGAAGCGCGCCAGCAGATCGGTGGCCTTGGCGATGAGTTCCCGCTCGGCCGAGGCCCAGAACCTTCGGCCGGCCAGGGCACCCCAGAGGGAGTCACCGCGCTGGCCGAACCTGGCCGTGAGGAGATTTTCCAGCACCGTCATTCCGGCGAAGTCACTCGACTGCTGGAAGGTCCGGGCGACCCGTTTCCTGGCCACCTGATAGCTCGGCTGACCCGCGATGTCCACGCCATTGAGCAAGATCGATCCGCTGCTCGGCCGGATCGCGCCGGCGATCATTCCGAGCGCGGTCGACTTCCCGGCGCCATTGGGGCCGATCAGTCCGGTAATCGCGCCCCGGCGGGCGTAGAAGCTCACGCCGGCCACTGCGTGCACGCCGCCGTAGCTCTTTCGCAGATCCCTGACCTCGAGCAAGGCTGGCTGGGCGCCGGCAACTGTGGACGTCATGCCTGCGCCCCCTCGCGCTCGGATTCCTTGCGAAGGGTAGGCAAGGCAATGATCCGCCTGCGCTCGGGAAGCACGCCCCGCGGCCAGAACCACAGGAATACCAGCGCCATCAGGCCGATCGCCACCCATTGCAGAGCGTCGATCAGGCCCGGCGGCCCGAATTGCGGCAGGAATCGAGTCGACTCAAGGAAGATGACCGGCACGAGCAGTGCTCCCAGTGCGGCACCAGCGTTTCTCGCGGTCCCACCGACGATCAGGGCGGTGAAGAATACGAATGTCTCGGGGTACAGCCACGCACCCGGTGACCACGCGCTGATGAACCCGACCAGAACCGCCCCGCTGATCCCGGCGATAACCCCGCCGACGACAAACGACACCATGCGCAGGGCCGCCACGTTCTTGCCGAGGGCCGCCGCGGCCTGCTCGTGGTCTCGCACAGCCCGCAGCGAACGACTCAGCGGCGAGGAGGTGATTCGCCGGACGACGATGTAGACGAGCAGACAGAAGATCGCGGTAATACCTACGTAGAACCACTGGTAGCCGACCAGGCTCATGCCGACGACGCCGCTCAGTGGCTTGGGGATCACCGACAGACCGGCGGAACCGTTGAACAGGCCAACATCGTTGGTAGCGACCGACGTGGCGATCAGCGAGACCACCAGGAAGACCATCGCCTGATAGTCGCCGCGCAATCGCCGCAACGCGATCCATCCGACGGCCGCGGCGAGTGCGCCGCCGACCGCGCCGCCAGCCAGGATCGGTATCGGGAAGGGCAGGCTCCATCCGCCGATGTAACGCTGGAAACTCATGGCGGCGGTGTGCGGGCCCAGGGTCAGCACCGCTGCCGTATAGGCACCGGCGGCCTGGTACACGATGAACGAGAAGTTCAGGATCCCGGTGAACCCGTACTGCAGGTTCAGTCCCAGGCAGGCCATGACGTTCACGCCGAGATAGACCATGACGGTGGATAGATAAAAAGACCAGGCGGTGCTCATGCCGCGACCTCCTTCTGGCTGGCGACCTCCGCGAGAAGGCCCTGAGGCCTGATCAGCAGCATCACGATCAGCAGTCCGAATGCCACTACTTCCTTGTACTCAGGATTAATGACAAGGGCGGCCATCTCGGTGGCCATGCCGATGACGAGCGCGCCAAGCATCGCGCCATAGGGCTGACCGACGCCGCCGAGGATCGCTGCCGCGATTATCGGTACGAGAAACTCACCGCCGGTCGTGGACTGGAAACTGCCCAGATCGATGACCAGCGCGACTCCGCCGAGACCGCAGAGCAACCCCGAAAGGAGCCATGCCAGGTCGGTAATGCGCTTGGTGCGGATACCGCAGTTGCGCGCCAGTTCCGGATCGGTGGCGGTTGCCCGCATTGCCTTGCCCAGCTTGGTAAAGGTGAGCAGGCTATGCAGGCCAAGCATGGCGGCGACGGCCACGGCAATGATCACGATCTGGCTAGTAGTGAAGATCATGCCGAGGAATCTGACAGACGAGCCTGCGGGGATCGGCACGGTGAAGAAGTTCGGCCCCCAGATGATCTGCATGACATTCTGCAAGATCAGGCTCATCGAGATCGTTACGATAATCATCACGAAAAGTTTGGAGCCGCGGCGAATGAACGGCGTGTAGACGAAGCGGTTGAGGAGGTAGGAAAAGAGCGAACCGAAGATGCCGCCGGTGATCATGCCAATCCACGGATTCAGACCGGCCGTGGCGCTCACGTAGGCAACGAATGCCGAGGCAGTCATGACGTCGCCGTAGGCCAGGTTGAGAATGTTGGTAACACTGAACTGAACCGTGAAGCCAACAGCAGCGAGCGCAAGAATGGACGCGGTAACGATCCCGAATCCTACTGTTTGCAGGAACATTGTTCCCCTTACTCTCTAATGCGGCCGGGTGGGCGTGGTGGCCTGCGGGATCGGCAGGCCACCACGCGAATGTGTCACTTGATCAGGGGCGCTATCTGCGCGGCAGTGATCCCTGTGACCAGTTTCAGGTTCCCGTTCGGCAGGTAGGCCGCTATCTCGAAGCCACCCGTCGAGTTGTGCCATTGATTAAAGTCGATAATGCCCGCAGCGCCGACGTAGGAAATCTTGTGACCGGCACGGATAGCGGCCAGACCCTGCGCGAAGCTATGCACGATGACGGCCCCGGGCGAGGGATTCGTGACCTCGGGAATTAGCTTGTTATAGGCTGCCGGATTCGTGCTCTTAGCCATAGCGGCCGCAAGTGCCATGATCGTCACGGCGTCGTAGTCACTCATGGAATACGAGTCCGTGCTCCACTGCGCCGGCTTGGATACGCCCGACTTCATCAGGTTGGCCTGATAGACCTGCCACGAGGGGCCCGTAGCGGGCGCGTAAGGCTGCTCCGCCACGAAGTACTTCGCCAGCGTGTTCTTGCCCACCGCACCGGCGACGGCCGACAGCCACTGCGGCTGAATGGTCGCATCGGTTCCGATGATCGGCACGAGGTGCCCAAGCTGGTTGAGCTCCGACAGGTAGGTCGCGTCGGCCTGCGGTGAGGCCTCAGTGAAGATGACCTGCGGCTTGGCCGCCAGCAACTGCTCGACCTCGGTCCGGTAGGACGGCTGGCCAAGCGCGATCTGCTGGGTGACAACCATCTTCCCGCCAAGCTGGCGGTACGCCTTGAGCAAGGTGGGAAGGTCCGACTGAGATCCCAGGTCGTTACCGAAGACGGCCGCTGCCCGCAGGTAGTGCTTGCTGATGGCGTACAGGGCCATCGCGTAGCCCTTGACGTCATCGGCCGGCAACAGCCGCCAGAAGTACTTCAGGCTGGTGTGGTCGAACGATGCCTGGCCGGTGTCGGCGAACATCGGAATGCTCGCGGCATTGATCAATGGGGCAGTCGCGTTTGCCTCATCCGAGCTCGGCCCGAGCACCCCGAGCAGATTAGACGTCGTCGCGACCATCTGATTCGCGGCGGTGACCGCGTCGGCGGGATCACCGCGGGTGTCGAATCCCTGGCACTTGATCTTGTCAGTCAGCACCCCGCCAGCGGCGTTGATCGCGTGCGCCGCGGCTTGACAGCCGGCCATCATCTCCGGCCCGAACGATGCGTCTGGACCAGTGAACGGATTAAAGGCGGCAACCGTCAGCGTCTGGTGACCCGAGTTGCCGGAGGATGCGGCGCAACCGGCGATGGCCGACGCCGCGAGCAAGAGCGTAGTGACGAGCAGTGCCGGACGACGAGCCCAGCGAGTACCGGGGGCAATCATGTCCGCATACTTGCATAGCGTCCATAATGATGACAAGATGAAATTCAGAAAGATGTATAAGATTCATATATATGAACGCCGTAAGCCCTCTCCCCTCACGTCGGAGGTGCTGTGAGTACGTCTGTCGTCCGTGCCATCCGGATACTCGACTTGATCGCCAAGAGCGATCAGCCGATGCCGCTGGCCGCGATAGCCGAGGCCCTGGACATACCGCGGAGCACGGCGCACGTAATCCTCCGCGATCTGGTCGCCGAGTCGGTCCTGACCTGCGGTAAGCCGCCCACCTACTCGGTGGGCGTCAAGGCCTTCGAGATCGGCTCCGCCTATCTGCGCGGTAGCGGCATCGCCGCCGTCGTCGGGCCCGAGCTTGCGCGGCTGACTGGGGCGCTCCGATTTACCGCGCACTACGCGATCCTCGACGGCACGGAGGCCTTGTACCTGTGCAAGGAAGACCCGCCGGGCCTGGGAATCAGGCTGGCCAGTTCGGTGGGGGCACGGCTCCCATCGCACCTCACCGCCGTCGGGAAGGCTTCGCTGGCATGGCTTGGCGACGAGGCGGTGACCGAGCACGTGTCCCTGAAGACCAAGGACGCCTCTGGCCAGGCGGTGACCATGAAGCGTCTCTCGGCCGAACTGGCACGGGTGCGCGAGCTTGGGTACGCCACCGACGACGGGCAGATCACCGCCGGCATCCGCTGCGTGGCGGCGCCCGCCTTCGACGCCACGGGACCGCGCGGCGCGATCGGAGTCAGCTTCCTCAGCAGCGCGACCGAATCGCTCGCGCCGATCGCCGCCGAGGTGATGGAATCGGCAGCCCGGGTCACCACGCTCCTGGGCGGGGAGTCGCCGGCATGACACTGCACACCCGGCCATGGCTGGATTCCG
This sequence comes from Actinomycetes bacterium, assembly GCA_021792855.1. Taxonomy (GTDB): domain Bacteria; phylum Actinomycetota; class Actinomycetes; order Streptosporangiales; family Streptosporangiaceae; genus Chersky-822. Next base: position 9,714 of record JAJYTW010000065.1, on the reverse strand, counting down.
TCGCGCCCTACGTTCCCGGGCGCCGCGCGCCGAGCCCGGACGGATCCATGGCCTCCAATGAGTCCCCCGTCCCGACCAGCCAGCGCGTGGTCGAGGCGATCGCCTCAGCCGCGGCGAGCGCGACCAGGTATCCGGACCCGCTGGCCGACGCACTCCGTGCGGAACTAGCAGATCAGCATCGGGTTCATCCCGATCAGATCCTGGTAGGCAACGGCTCTGACGAGCTGATCTTCCTGCTTGCCATCGCGTACCTCGCGCACGGCGGACGGGCGATCTGCGCCGACCCCGCGTATCAGGTCGACCAGATCAGCGCGCGCATCGTCAACGCGGACGTCAGCGGGGTCCCGCTCCGGGATTGGGCGCACGACCTGGAGGCGATGGCGCAGCTTCCGGCCACGATCGCATACGTGGTGAACCCGCACAACCCAACCGGCACGGTGCGTTCGCGAGCCGATCTTCAGCGCTTCGTCCGCGCCGCGCGAGCTGACCTGGTGGTAATCGACGAGGCCTACATCGACTTCACCGATGATCCCGCCGCCCGGACCGCGCTGCCGCTCGCCCGCGCCGGCCAGGCGGTCGTGCTCAGGACCTTCTCCAAGATTGACGGACTAGCCGGTCTACGCGTCGGCTACCTGGTCGGCGATCGGGATATCGTCGCCACGCTGCGCAAGATCCGGGCCCCGTTCTCGGTCGGGTCGGTTGCCCAGGCCGCCGCCCTGGCGGCCGCGCGCGACCACGCGCACCGCGCCCGAGTGCGCAGTCACGCGATCGCGCACCGCGCCGACTTGACGTGCCTGCTCCGGCGGGCCGGCTACCAGGTGATCCCGTCGCAGGCGAACTTCGTGTGCGTCATCACCCCGGACGAAGCCGGCCTGCTCGATCGCCTCGCGGCGCATGGCATCGTCGCTCGCCCGGGAAGCGCGCTCGGACTGCCCGGCTCGGTCCGGATCAGCGTTCCATCCAGCCGGGGACTCGCGCTACTCGCTGCCGCGCTCGGCTGAGGAGTAGGGGCGTCGCTGCCGCATGGCGCGCACCACAGCGATGACGCCGGGCATCGCCGCCTCGATCAGGTCGAGCGTGCGCAGGTAGTCTCGCAGCGACCCGGCGAACGGGTCGGGCACGTCGAGCGCGCCGTCCGGCCCGGTCACCGGCCCGTCATCGGCAAGCCGCGCGGCGCGCAGCAACCGGATCGGCGTCACCACCCCGGCCCGCGCCGCGATCCGGCGAAGCTCGGCCTCATGCCCGCGGTCCAGGGCGAGCACCAGATCGGCCCGGGCCGCCATGGCCGGCTCGAACTGGCGCGCGCGATGCTCGATGCCGCCGTATCCGCGCGCGGCCAGCGCCGCGACAGCGCGCGGATCGGCGGGGCCGCCGGGCACGGCGACCGCCAGACCGGCGCTGGACCCGGTGACGTCCCGGGTCATCCCGGCACGCTGGACAAACTCTTGCAGCACCCGGACCGTCATCGGCGACCGACAGGTGCTGCCCGAGCAGATGACGAGTACCTCCAATGGCCGGTCCGCCACGATTCCTCCTGGTGCCGCCCGCTGCGCGGCGCCGGCCGCGGGAAGGGCCGGAAACGTGCGGGCTGCACGGCCAGGCTGCACCGCGAACATTGCAGTTATCAACCATTCAACTTAAGGTTGATGGATTCTGAGGGATCCCATAGCCCGACGGACCAGCCGGGGGAGGACTCGTGGCGCGGTACCTGCTCAGGCGTCTTGGGCTGGCCGTCATCACCCTGTGGATCCTGAGCATGATCGTGTTCTTCGCCGGTCAGGTGCTGCCCGGCGACCCCGGCCGGGCGGTGCTCGGCCCGTTCGCCTCGGCCTCGGCGGTACGCGCCTACGACCACCAGATCGGCGTTGACCGTCCGCTGGTGGTCCAGTACCTGGCCTGGATCGGCGGCATGCTGCACGGCAGCATGGGAACCTCGTACGCGTACCGGTCGCCGGTCGGGCCGTTCATCCTGGCCGCGATCGGGAACTCGGCCAAGCTGGCCATCCTGGCGCTGGTGATCATCATCCCGCTGGGCATCGCGGGCGGGGTGCTGGCCGCGCTGTACTACGGCCGGGCCGCGGACCGGTCCATCTCGCTGCTCGGCCTGGCCGCGTCCACGGTGCCCGAGTTCGTTTCCGGGATCGTGGTCATCATTCTCTTCGGCATCGCGCTCAAGGTGCTGCCGATCACGGCGGCCACGCCGCCTGGCTCGTCCTTCCTCACCCAGCTTGATCACCTGATCCTGCCGGTGATCCCGCTGGTCCTGGTGCTGTTCGGGTACATCGCCAGGATGGCGCGGGCGGGCACGATCGAGGCGCTGGACTCCGACTACGCCCGCACCGCCACCCTGAAGGGACTCCGCAAGGGCGTCGTGATCCGGCGCCATGTGCTCCGCAACGCCCTGCTCCCGACCATCACCGTGATCGCTACCCAGACCGGTTACCTGATCGGCGGCCTGGTCGTCGTCGAGACATTGTTCAATTACCAGGGAATCGGCAGGCTCATCCTGACGGCGGCCAATGGCAAGGACTTCCCGATGCTCGAGGCGGGAGTGCTCACCATCGGCGTCGTCTACATGGTGGCCACTCTCATCGCCGACGTCCTGTACACCCTGCTGAATCCGCGGCTGCGATCCGAGGCCGCCGGGTAGCGGGCAGATCGCCTACCGCCAAGGCAGACTTGACATGACACAGATCGCAGCGGCACCCGGTGAGGTGGCCATCGGCCATGCCATCGCCGGGCCGACCCCGCCCTGGCGGCTGCTCCTGCGCCGGCCCGGCTTCCTGATCGGGACCGGCGTCCTGGCGTTCTGGGTGATCTGCGCGATCTTCGGCGGTCTGATCGCCCCGTACGACCCACTGGCCCAGCACCTGCTCGCCAAGAACGCCGCACCATCGTCCGCGCACCTGTTCGGCACCGATCCGCTCGGCCGGGACGTGCTCTCCAGGGTCATCGCCGGCGCCAGGGACATCCTGCTGATCTCGCCGCTCGCCACCGCGATCGGCACCGTGCTCGGCACCGTGCTCGGGCTGGTCATGGGGTACTTCGGCGGCCTGGTCGACACGATGCTCGGCCGGATCGTGGAGGCCGTGCTCGCGCTGCCGGTGGTGATCGTCGCCTTCTTGTTCATCGTCGCGGTCGGGCCGTCGTCGATCACCCTGATCGTCGTCATCGGCTTCGTCTTCACGCCGCTGATCGCCCGGACGGTGCGGACCGCCGTGATCGTCGAGGGCCAGCAGGACTACCTGGCGTCGGCCAGGCTGCTCGGCGAGCGACCCGGTTACATCCTGTTCGCCGAGATCCTGCCGAACGTGCTGCCGGTCGTCGTGGTGGAGTTCACGGTCCGTCTCGGCTACGCCATCTTCGCCGTGGCCACCTTGTCCTTCCTCGGCTTCGGCGTGCAGCAGCCGACCCCGGACTGGGGCGGCGACATCGCCGCGAACTACGGCCTGCTCGGGGCGGGCTACTGGTGGGAGACGCTGTTTCCGGCGCTGGCCATCGCGTCGCTGGTGATGGCACTGAACCTGGTAACCGACGCGATCGAGCAGGTGATCTCGGCATGACCGGTCAGCCGGCCGAGCCAGATGCGGAGCCGACCCTTCGGGTCGCGGGGCTGGAGGTGACCTACCGGGTCCGCGGCCAGGACCGGCCGGTGGTTCGCGACCTGTCCTTCGAGATCGGCAGGCAGGAGTCGTTCGGCCTGGTCGGCGAGTCCGGCTCGGGAAAGTCCACCGTGGCACTGGCACTGACCAGGTACCTGCCGCGGAACGGCAGGGTGAGCGCGGGGTCGATCAGCGTCGGCGGCCGTGACGTGCTCGGGCTGTCCGGCCCCGAACTGCGCGACCTGCGCGCCAGCACGGTGTCGATGGTCTACCAGGAACCCGGCCGGGCGCTGAACCCGTCGCTGCGGGCCGGCCGCCAGATCGCCGAGGTCTTCGAGGTCGGCGGCGCCGACAAGCGGACCGCGCTGGACCGCGCCGAGGACATGCTCCGCAAGGTCCAGATCGCCGATCCCGGCCAGGTGATGAACCGCTATCCGCACCAGCTTTCCGGCGGGATGGCGCAACGGGTCGTGATCGCGATGGCCCTCGCCGCCGAGCCTGCGCTGCTGATCCTGGATGAGCCGACCACCGCACTGGACGCGACAGTCGAGGCCGAGGTGCTCGACCTGGTTTCCGGGCTGCGCCGGGAGATGTCCACCTCGGTGCTGTTCATCAGCCACAACCTGGCGGTGATCGCCAGGATGTGCGACCGGGTAGGGGTGCTCTACGCCGGCGAACTCGTCGAGGACGGTCCGGCTGGGCAGGTGTTCGGCGCACCCAGGCATCCGTACACGGTCGGCCTGCTGCGCTGCATCCCCCGCCGGGGCCAGCGCAAGGACCACGGCAGGCTGGACGCGATTCCCGGCTTCCTGCCGCCGCCCGGCCGGGCGGTCACCGGCTGCGTCTTCGCCGAGCGGTGCGCGCTGGCGGTCGGCGAATGCCACCAGGCCGCGCCGCCGGCCTACGACGTCGCACCGGACCAGCGGGCCCGCTGCTTCCGGCACGCCGAGGCCGGTGACCTGCCCAGGGACACCCCGCCGGAGATGGCGCTGCCGGACACCGCGGGCGCGGGCGAGCCGATCGTGACCATCCGCTCGCTCAGCAAGACCTTCACGGTGCCCGGCGGCCAGGTCCGCGCGCTGGCCGGCATCGACCTGACGGTCCTGCGCGGCGAGACGCTCGGACTCGTCGGCGAGTCCGGCAGCGGCAAGACCACGCTGGCCCGCATCCTGCTCGGGCTGTCCGAGCCGGACCGGGGATCGGTGCTCGAGCTTAACGGCTCCGCGCTGGCGCCCGACGTCCGCCGCCGGGGCCGCGACCAGCTTGCCGCCCTGCGGATCGTGTTCCAGAACCCGGACTCGGCGCTGAACCGCAGGCACACCGTCCGCCGGCTGATCAGCCGGCCACTCGCCAGGCTGGCCGGGCTCTCCGGGGCACGGCTGACCGAGCGGCTGATGGACCTGATCCGGGCGGTCCGGATGGAGGAGCGGCACCTGACGATGCGCCCGGCGCAGCTTTCCGGCGGGCTGAAGCAGCGGGTCGCGATCGCGCGGGCGTTCGGCGGTCAGCCTCAGATCGTCGTCTGCGACGAGCCCACCTCGGCCCTGGACGTGTCGGTCCAGGCCGCGATCTTGAATCTGCTCGCCGACCTGCAGGGCAAGGAGCAGGTCAGCTACCTGTTCATCTCGCACGACCTGGGCGTGGTCCGGTACCTGTCCGACCGGATCGCGGTGCTGTACCTGGGCCGGCTGATGGAGGTCGGGCCGGCCGAGGACGTGTTCCGCGGGCCGCATCACCCTTACACCGAGGCACTGCTGTCCGCGGTGCCCAGCCTGGACGGCCAGCGCACGGACCGGATCAGGCTGGCGGGTGAGATCCCGTCCGCCGCCAGCCCGCCGGCCGGCTGCGTGTTCCACACCCGGTGTCCGCGCAAGCTGCCGACCGGGGTGTGCGAGGAGACCGAGCCACCGCTCGGCGAGGTCGCCCCCGGGCACCTGATGAGCTGCCATATTCCGGTTCAGACGTTGCGGCGCCTGCAGCGGTCCGCGGCCGAAGTTGCGAGCGGAGGCTGAATCGGCGACCCCGTACGAGCATCCAGATGCGTCGCTTTCCGACGAGGTAGGTAGTTGCCCTGCTGACAACGGCACGGAGGAATCCCGTGAACATAGATCATCAACGGCTCGATCGCCTGCGCGATGGCCAATCGGAGATCGCGAACCATGTCATCGATGAGTACGTGGCCGGCCGGATGTCCCGCCGGGAACTGCTCCGCCGCGGATCGGTGGTGGGCATCTCCATTCCCGTGCTCGGTGGCATCCTGGCGGCCTGCGGAAGCTCATCGCCATCCGGTTCGTCCGGCGGTTCCGCGGGCGGCGCCAACGCCACGATCCGGGCCGGCATCGGCGCCCCCACCAGCCAGATCAACCCGGTGACCGTCGCCGACCAGGGCGGCCTGGACATGCTCTCCCAGACCGGGGAGTACCTGTGCCTGTCGGACCAGACGCTCACGCTGCGGCCGGTGCTGGCCACCAAGTGGTCGTCCAACGCGGCCGCCGACGTATGGACGTTCAAGCTCCGCGAGGGCGTCACATTCCATAATGGTCAGCCGATGACCGCCGACGATGTGGTCTACACCTATCAGCTCAACACCAAGAATGGCGCGAACCCCACCCTGGCGGGCGTCCTCGATCCATCCGGCGTCGAGAAGGTCGACAAGTACACCGTCGCCTTTCATCTGTCGTCCCCGAACGGGAACTTCCCCTACCTGTGCTCGTCGGACAACTACAACATGATCATCCTGCCGAACGGCTACGACCCGGCAAAGTGGCAGAGCACCTTCCTCGGCACCGGCCCATTCGTGATGCAGAGCTACACCCCGAAGGTCGGGGCCGCATTCGTCAGGAACGACAAGTACTGGGGCAAGAAGGCGCTCCCGGCCAAGACCGAGTTCACCTTCTACAGCACCGAGACCCCGCTGGTGCTCGCGCTCACCGGCGGGACCATCGACGTGGTCGGCCAGTTCTCGGTCTCCGGTGGCCCGCAGTTGCTTAACGGCGGCTACACGGTCAGCAAGCTTCGGTCCAGCGCGCACCGCGAACTGTCGATGCGCACCGATCTCAAGCCGTTCACCGATCCCCGGGTCCGGCGCGCGATCGCCCTCACCCTGGACCGGCCGGCGATCGTCAAGTCGCTCTTCAACGGCTACGCCGACCTCGGCAACGACAGTCCGTTCGCGCCGGTCTTCCCCTCGACCAACACCAGCGTCCCGCAGCGGGCCAAGAACATCGCAGAGGCGAAGTCACTGCTGCGCGCCGCGGGCTACCCGAACGGCTTCAGCACCCAGTTGGTCGCCATCGACCTGCAGGAGGTGCCGGAGTACGCGCAGATCGTGCAGGAGTCGGCCAAGGCCATCGGGGTGCACATCACCGTCAAGGTGGAGTCGCCGTCGGTGTACTACGGCAAGGCCACGTTCGGCAACTCCGACTGGCTGGACGCGACCATGAGCCTGGTCGACTACGGCCATCGCGGCGTGCCGAACGCGTTCCTGACCAACCCGCTGGAGACGATCAACGCCAAGACCGGGACCGGGGCCTGGAACGCCGCCCGGTTCAACAACGCCCAGTACGACAAGCTGGCCGCGGAGTACATCGCGGCGATCGACCTGAGCGCGCAGCGCCGGGTGGCCGGCCAGATCGAGCAACTGCTGCTGACGCAGACCCCGATCATCTACGGCTACTTCTACGATTTCCTGTCCGCCTGGGCCAAGAACGTCTCCGGGGTCTACCCGACCGCCATGGGCCACCTGTTCCTGTACAACGCGACCAAGTCCTGAGCCTGAACCGGCCCGGCCCGGCCTGAACCGGGCCGGGCCGGCGAACTGGCCAGGAAGCCTGCCGCCAATACGGCCACTCCGGCAAGAATGAACGGATGCCAACTGGCCGGTGAATACTCGCGCACGTTCGGCGCCAGCGGTCGTATGGTCAGGTTGCGCCCGCTGAACGACGAATATGCTGATCTACCCGCGACGCTGCTGCCGCCGGTTCGCCGTGCCAGCCGAGTGCGCGGCCCGGCAGCCGACAGGTTGCGCCCGATTGCCCAGATCACAGGCAGGTGAGGATGACCCCCGCGCAGGACCAGCCCGCGCCTTCGCCCGATGAGACCGATGACGCGGTCCGCGGCGAGGCGCACGGCCACCAGCATCGCGATGTCTCCGGGGGCTGGCTCCGGCCGGCCGTCTTCGGCGCGATGGACGGACTCGTGACCAACGTCTCGCTGATCGCCGGAGTCGGCGGCGGCGGCGGGCACGGGCACACGATCGTGCTGGCCGGCCTGGCGGGTCTCGCCGCCGGCGCGTTCTCGATGGCGACCGGCGAGTTCGTCTCGGTGACCTCGCAGAACGAACTGGTCGCCGCCGAGGTGTCCAAGGAGCGGTACGAGATCGAGCACAACCCGGACGCCGAACTGCGTGAGCTGGCCGCCGTCTTCCGCGGCCAGGGCATCGACGCCGAGCTGGCCGATCGGGTCGCGGTTCAGATCTCCAGGCAGCCGGAGCAGGCGCTGCGCCTGCACGTGCGCGAGGAACTCGGGGTCGACCACCACGAGCTGCCCTCGCCGTTCGTGGCCGGGGCGGCCTCACTGGTCACGTTCGCGGTCGGGGCACTGATCCCGCTGCTGCCCTACCTGCTCGGGTTCGGCACGCTGGCCGCGGCGCTGCTGTTCGCCGCGATCGCGGCGTTCGTCGGCGGCGGTCTGGTGGCCAGGATCACCGAGCGGCCGTTCCTGCTCGGCGCGGTCCGGCAGTTCGTGCTGGCCGGCGTCGCCGCCGGGCTGACCTACCTGATCGGCATCGGGGTCGGAGCGCTGGTGCACTGATCCGCGTTGCTCGGCTCAGCGGCCGGGCGCCCGCCGTGCCCCCGGGCCAGGGCCGGCTAGCAGAGCTCAGGGCCGGGTCCGGCGTAGCCGGGCCCGGCCCGATGTCGTCCGGTGAGCGCGTTAACGCGGGTCTGGCCGGTTTCCGGTGCGCTACTGGCCCTGGCCGAGCGAGAATCCGGGGACGCCGTCGAAGGTGTACAGACCCTCGGACTTGATGAACGGCACGCCCGCCGCGTCCAGCCGCGCCAGCAAGGCGATGAGCTGCCGGGTGGTCACCGGCTGCCCCGGCAGGGACGCCTCGAACCGGCACCGCCAGTGGTCGACGCAGTAGGTCTCGGGCAGTCCGCCCGGGTAGACCTTCTGACCCCGGTTGGTGATCATCACTAGTCGCAGGTCAGGCCCGGCCTGCTCCTCGAGCAGCTTGCCGAGATCCTCCGCCGAGCCGGTCCAGTCGGCGAACACGTCGATGCCGACCTGCTCCTTGACCGCGCGCGGCCGTTCGGTGACCGTCACCGCGATCGGCTCGGCCCGGTCCGGGTAGTCCGCCCGGGGCAGCAGCCGGGGCTCCCGGCCCAGCCTGGCGATCACCGCATCCGCGAAACCCCTGGTCCCGACCAGTTCGGCGGAGGTATCCGGCCGGTAGATGTCGGCCGTGTGGACGCCGTCCTCGATGGTCGCCAGCCAGGCGTTGTGCACCGCGGTGGCGACGCTCCCCTGACCGATGTGCACCAGCATCTGCACGGCGGCGAGCAGCAGCCCGGATGGATTCGCCACGTCCTGACCTGCGATGACCGGCGCCGAGCCGTGGATCGCCTCGAACATCGCGATGCTGGCGCCGATGTTGGCGCTCCCTCCGATGCCGACCGATCCGGTGATCTCCGCGGCCACATCGGAGATGATGTCGCCGTACAGATTCGGCACCACGATGACGTCGAAGTCCTCCGGCGTGGTCGCCAGCCTGGCGGTCCCGATGTCGATGATCATGTGCTCGGACCGCAGGTCCGGGTATTCCGCGGCCACCTCGTCGAAGACCTTGTGGAACAGGCCGTCGGTCAGCTTCATGATGTTGTCCTTGGTGAAGCAGGTGACCTTGGCCCGGCCATTCCGGCGGGCGTACTCGAAGGCGTACCTGATCACCCGCTCGGTGCCCGGCCGGCTGATCAGCTTCAGGCACTGCACGACGTCCTCGGTCTGCCGGTGCTCGATCCCGCCGTAGAGGTCTTCCTCGTTCTCCCGGACGATCACCAGGTCCGTGCCCGGGTGATCGGTGGCCACGAACGGGGCGTACGCGTGGCACGGC
>JAJYTW010000064.1 GCA_021792855.1 Actinomycetes bacterium | reverse complement strand
AAGATCGGGTCGGTGCAGTCAGCGCTGCAGTCCATGCAGACCACGCTGAACCAGTTGCCAGCCAACCAGCGCGGTAACACGTTCCCGTAATCCGCCGTGCCTGGCGGTCTGCGGCGGCCACCGCCGCAGACCGCCAGCGCCACCGATCCAGGAGGGCATCAGTGAGCCAACCCGAGATCACCGCCGCCGGCGCGGCGGCCTCGGCCCGCAGGCCCCGGCGCGCCACCGGGGCCACCCGGCTGACCAGGCGGCGCAGGCGAGCCGGCCTCGTCCTGTCGCTTCCGGCGCTGGTTCTCGTCGTCCTGCTGCTCGGCGTGCCGATCGCCCAGGCCGTCTACTACTCGATGACGATCTGGAACGGGATCACGGCCACCTGGGTCGGTCCCAGTGCCTACCTGACCACCTTCACCGACCCGATCTTCTGGCGGGTGCTGGAGAACAACGCCCTGCTGCTGCTGGCCATCCCGTTCGCGCTCGGCATCCCGCTCGCGATCGCGGCCCTGCTGCACGAGCATGTCCGGGGCTGGCGGTTCTTCCGGTCGGTCTACTTCCTGCCGACGGCCATCTCCTGGGTGGTCATCGGCATGTTCGCGCTGCGCTTCTTCTCCGCCACCGGCGTGCTGAACTCCCTCCTCAGCCATCTCGGGTTCGGGTCGTCGGCGACCGACATGCTGGCCGGGGAGACCAGCGCACTGGCCGCGTTGGCGATCACGTTCATCTGGTCGATGGTCGGCACCAACACGATCATCTTCCTGACCGGGATGGCCACCCTGGACCCGACCCTGATCGAGGCTGCCCGGGTGGACGGACTGTCCCGGCGGCAGATCTTCTTCCGGGTCACCCTCCCGCTGCTGACCAGGTTCATCCAGTTCGCCTTCGTGATGACGGTGATCAGCGCGTTCTCCGCGCTATTCAGCCTGATCTTCGTGATGACCGGCGGCGGGCCCGGCTTCGGCACCACGACGCTGGAGTTCTTCGTGTACCAGGTCGGCTTCCAGCAGGTTCAGTTCGGCACCGGCGCCCTGTACGGCATCATCCTGTTCGTCATCATGGCAATCGTCGGGCTTGTCCAGCTCAGGCTGATCAAGCCGTCCGACGGGGAGGGCTGGTAACGATGGCCGCACCGTCGCTCACCCCGGAACGCCGGGCAGCCACCCGCCAGGGCCCCGGCCGCTGGTCACCGCGCAGGCTGCGCAGGAAGACCGGCACGTGGGGGCTGTTCGCCCTGATGCTTCTGGTCGCCGTCGTGATGCTCTACCCGTTCTGGTACATCATCGACAACGCGTTCCGTAGCGGCACGCAGTTCGACCGGCAGTCCGGCCACTCCCTCGGCGGCTGGCGCGAGCTATTCGCCAACCTGCCGGTGGCCGGCCAGATGCTCAACTCGACCCTGGTCTGCGTGGCCGCGATCGCGATCATCCTGCTGGTCTCCACCACCTCCGGGTTCGCCTTCGCCAAGCTGCGTTACCGCGGCAGCGGCATCGTCTTCCTGCTGGTCGTCTCCGCGCTGATGGTCCCGCTGCAGTCGATCATCATTCCGGAGTACATCAACCTGGCCAAGCTCAACCTCACCAGTTCCTACCTCGGCGCCATCCTGGTGTATGCCGCGCTCGGCACCCCGTTCGCCACCTTCCTGATGGCCACCTACTACCGGGGCATCTCCGACGAGCTGATCGAGGCCGCCATCATCGACGGGCTCGGCTACGAGCGCACCTTCGTGCAGATCGCGCTGCCGTTGTCGCTGCCCGCCATCGCGACGATCACCGTGCTGCAGTTCATCCAGATCTGGGACGATCTGCTGGTCGGGCTGCTGTTCCTGCCGCCCGGCCAGCGCACAATCACGGCCGGCCTGGCGACCCTGTCGGCCGGCCGCACCACCAGCATCCCCGCCCTGATGGCTGGCTCCCTGATCAGCGCCGTCCCGGCCATCGTGGTGTACCTGATCTTCCAGCGCCACCTGGTCAAGGGCCTGACACTCGGAATGGGAAAGTAAGGAGACGCGCGTGTCGCGGATCGAACTCGACGCAGTCACCAAGCAGTACCCGGACGGAACCACCGCGGTGCGCGCACTGGACCTCGCTGTCAGCGACGGCGAACTGCTTGTCCTGGTCGGGCCATCTGGCTGCGGCAAGACCACCGCGCTGCGGATGATCGCCGGACTCGAGGACATCACCTCGGGGACCATCAGCATCGACGGGCGGCCGGTCAACGACGTGGAGCCACGCCACAGGGACATCGCGATGGTGTTCCAGAGCTACGCGCTCTATCCGCACCTGTCGGTCTACGACAACATGGCGTTCAGCCTGAAATACCGCAAGACCGGCAAGAGCGAGATCAAGAAGCGGGTCGCTGAGGCCGCCAGGATCCTCGAACTCGAGCCGTACCTGGAGCGCAAGCCGCGGCAGCTATCCGGCGGCCAGCGCCAGCGCGTCGCCATGGGCCGGGCCATCGTCCGCCAGCCCCGCGCGTTCCTGATGGACGAGCCGCTGTCCAACCTCGACGCCAAGCTGCGGGTCCAGATGCGCGCCGAGATCGCCCAGCTACAGCGCGGTCTCGGGACCACCACGATCTACGTCACCCACGACCAGACCGAGGCGATGACCCTCGGCACCCGGGTCGCGGTGATCTCCGGCGGCGTGCTCCAGCAGGTCGCGCCGCCCGGCGAGTTGTACCGTCGCCCGGCCAACCTGTTCGTCGCCTCGTTCATCGGCTCGCCGGCGATGAATCTGATCGACGCCAGATTCGAGCGCTCCGACGGCGGGCCGGTGGTCACGTTCGGCGAGCACCGGCTAGCGGTGCCGCAGTCGGTGCTCGCGGCGCACCCGGCGCTGGACCGGCACCTAGGCGGCGAGATCGTGCTCGGCATCCGACCCGAGCACCTGTACGACCCCGCTCTCGGCCGGCCCGCCGACCCCGAGTCGGTGATCAGCCTGGCCATCCGACTGCGCGAGGAACTCGGCTCCGAGGTGCACGCGCACGCCGCCATCGGCCGGGCCGCCCACGTGGACCAGGCGACCGCCGACGACGTGCACTCGCTGGCGACGCTGGTCGCGCGGATGGACCCGCGCACCGAGATCGCCGAGGGCCAGACCGCGGCTGTCGCGGTCGACACCGCCGAACTGCACTTCTTCGACAAGGAGAGCGGGGCGAGCCTGCGCGGCTGACCGGCGCCCCGGCCGGGACCGGCGGGACCGGGCAGGCGACCGGGACCGGGCGGGACCGGGCAGGCGACGCCCGGGGCGCGCGGCACTGGTCCGCCGTGCCGCGCACCCCGGGCGAACCTACCTGGCGCCCTCGCTTGCTACCTCGGTGTCCAGGAAGGGGTCGTCCGGCCCGTCATCGGCGGACGGCGACGCCCCGACCATGGCGGGCACCCGGGCCGGTTCGAGATCGTCGTAGGCCTGCTCGCCGTGCACCGCGAGATCACCGGTGGCAAGTTCCTCGTCGGTCATCCGCAGCTTCATGAACAGCCCGATCCCGCGCAGGATCAGGAAAGTCATCAGCGCCGACCAGGCGATCACGGTCAACGCCGCGCCGGCCTGGATCAGCAGTTGCCGGGGATTGCCGTAGAACAGGCCGGCCGCGCTGAATCCGGCCGTCTTGCCCGAGCCCAGATAGACGATCATCTTCGGGTCGGCGAGCAGACCGACCATCAGGCCGCCGATCAGCCCGGCGAAGCCGTGCGTGTAGACGACTCCGAGCGCGTCGTCGACCTTGTTGAACGGCCACACCTTCCTGGGCAGGACGGTGAACGCGATCCAGACCAGGACCGAGGCGACCAGGCCGATCGCCATCGCGCCGATCCCGTTCACGTACCCGGCGGCCGGGGTGATCGCGACCAGGCCGCAGATCATCCCGTTCACGCCGCCCAGGAACGTGGGCTTGCGGTCCTTGCCGAAGGCCATGTCCATCACCAGCCAGGCCATCATCGCGACCGCCGTGGCCAGGTTCGTGTTCATCACAGCGGCCGCGGCGTCCGCTCCGGCGAAGTACGGGTCACCACCGTTGAATCCGTTCCAGCCAAGCCACAGCAACCCGGCGCCGACCGCGACGAACGGCAGGTTGTTCGGCCGGCCGCCGTCCCGGTCCCGGCGCAGCCGCGGCCCGACGACGGCAGCGGCCACGAAGCCGGACACGCCGGCCGCCAGGTGGATCACGTAGCCGCCGCTGTAGTCCAGCGCCCCCTTGGCCGCCCAGAAGCCACCGCCCCAGAGCATGAACGCGTTCACCGTGTAGGCGAAGGTGATCCACAGCGGCACGAAGATCAGCCAGACCTTGAACCTGATCCGGCCGATGACGCTGCCGATGAAGAGCACCGGGGTGATCGCCGCGAACACGAACTGGAAGTAGGCGAGGGTGCTCTCCGGGAACCTGAAGCCGGGCATCGCCCCGTTCAGCAGCGGGATGCTGGCCCTGGCCTGCTCGCCGGCCGAGCCGACGATCGGGCCCGGGGTGCCGAGGAACGCGCCGAGCATGGGCTGGCCGAAGCCCATCTTGAACGCCCAGAGCACCCAGACGATCAGGGTCAGGCAGAACGCGCTGAACACCATCAGCATCGTGTTCACCGACCACTTGCGGGCGACCACGCCCGCGTAGAAAACGGCCAGGCCCGGAATGCTCATCAGGCCAACCAGCGTCGCAGCCACAAGCTGCCATGCGTTGTCGCCGGGACTGAGCCAGGCTGGGTAGGGAATCACTCTTCGCCTCCTGGGGAGTGGAGCGAAGGGTGAGCCGGAGGGCCAGGCAACGCTGACCAGCACCGTCCCGCCACCACTTCGGTGTTGGTCAGTACGGTTCTGGTTTCCCACGCCCGCGTTTCGGCGGCGTTTCCCGTCAGTTACGGCCCTGGAAAGGCCACCGCGCCGTCGGCTTCGCTGCCGACCGGGCCGCTGCCGACCGAGCCGCCGCTAACCGCGGCCGTGATCCACCGGCCGATCCTGGCCAGCAGGTCCTCGCTGGCGCCGGACTCGGCGTGCCCGAATCCGGGCACGACCCACAGCTCCTTCGGCTCGGCCGCCGCCGCGTAGATCCGCTCGGCGTGCTCGACCGGGAAGTAGTGGTCCTGGTCGCCGTGCACGACCAGCAGCGGGATCGGCGAGATCTTGGCCGCGGCGCCGTACGGCGGCAACGGCACCGGGTCCCACTTGCCGTTGCTGATCCTGGTCTTCAGCACGGTCCTGGTCACCAGGCGCCCGGCCCGCCGCTCGATCGCCAGGTGCACCAGCCGCATCGGCCTGGTGCCCCGGTAGTACCACCAGCCGGGGCTGCTCACCGAGACGACCGCGTCGATCCCGCCGACGATCCCGGCGTGCCGCAGCACGATCGATCCGCCCATCGAGAAGCCGACCGTGGCGATCCGCCGGTAGCCAAGCTCCCTCGCGTACCGGACGGCGACGTCGACGTCCTTGATCTCCTTGTCCCCCACTGTGGACACCCCGCCGGACCGGCCGTGCCCGCGAAAGTCGAAGGTGACCACGCCGCCGAACGCGTTCAGCGCGGTAGCCGCGGTCCAGACCGAGCCGCGCTGCCAGCTCAGGGTGAAACCGTGCGCCAGCACGATGCCGATGTCGCCCTCGCCAGGCAGGTGCGCCGCGTCGATCGGCACACCGTCCTCGGTCACGAGGGTCCGGACATACGGCACTGGCTTGGTCATAGCTCCATTCTGCGCGTGCCGTCCCCGTGGTCAGCCAGCCGGCCGCGCCGCGACCCGGAAGTGGTAGCCGTGCGAGGTGGTGAATCCGAGCCGGTCATACAGGCCCCTGGCCGCCGCGTTGCCCTCGTCCACCTGCAGGTACAGCGTCTGGCTGCCGCGCTCGGCGGCCCACCGGGCGCCCGCGGCCATGATCGCCGATGCCACCCCCCGGCGGCGGTAACCGGGCGCGGTGGCAATGCAGAACGCCCCGGTGTACCGGCCGCCGCCGACGAATAGCCCCACCCCGGCGATCTCGGCCCCTAGCCGCAGCCTGGCGTACCCGGCCGGCAGCGCGATCCGGCCGATCACCGAATCGGCGGCCAGCGCACTGTCCTGGTGGTCGTCTAGGTCCGCGAACGCCCGCGACCACTCCGGGTCCGGGTGATCGGTCACCTCCACCGGCCCGGGGCGGTCGCCGGCCGCCGACGCCCCGCCAGCCGCCACACCGCCTGCCACCTGGGCCGCTGGCGCGGTCAGCACCAGCGTCGGCGCCGCGCGCGCGTACCCGCGGCCCGCCAGGAGCGCGTCCAGGTCCCCGCGCCGGGCGGCCGGGGTCACTTGGACAACGGCCGGCAGCCCGAGACCGGCGTAGTACTCCTCGGCCGTAGCGATGACCCGCTCCGGCGGACCGACCCGGCGGCTGGGGTCACCGGCCGGCGACTGGTCGAGCGACGGGCGGAGCGGCGGAAGCACCGAGTTGGACCTGCGCCGCAGCACGCCGGGCGTGTGCCTGAGCAGCCAGCCGTCCACCGGCAGCGCGCTGGCCGCCGGCCAGGCCCCGGCGGCATGCGCCTCGATCAGCCACTCGCCGTCCGGCCCGCCCTGGTCGATCACCCACTGCTCCTCGCCTCGCCCGCACCGTACCGGCCCGTTACCGGTACCGGTACCTTGACGGATGTGAGTGAGAGCGAAGTCACCCGGATCTGCCGGCGGGCCGCCGCGGCCGCGGCCGCGCTGCGCGAACTGGACACCGCGGCCAAGGATCGCGTGCTGACCCAGATCGCCGACGCGATCGACGCTGGCCGGGACGTCCTGCAGGCGGCCAACCGGATCGACGTCGAGCAGGCCCGGGCGGCCGGAGTCTCGGCGACCCTGGTCGACCGGCTGACCCTGACCGATGCCCGGATCTCCGGGATGGTCAGCTCGATCCGGACCGTGACCGGGCTGCCGGACCCGGTCGGCCAGGTCGTCGCCGGGCGGACCCGCCCGAACGGGCTGCTGATCGAGCACGTGCGTGAGCCGCTCGGGGTGGTCGCGGTGATCTACGAGGCCAGGCCGAACGTGACCGCCGACGTCGCCGCGCTCTGCCTGAAGTCGGGCAACGCGGCCGTGCTCCGCGGCTCGTCGATCGCCGCGCACACCAACGCGGCGATCGCCGACGTCATCGCCGGCGTGCTGGCTGACCAGGACCAGGTCCCGGTGGACGCGGTGCAGCTGATCAGGGACAACTCCCGGGAGGCCGTGCTGGAACTGCTGGCCGCCAGGGACTGGGTGGACCTGCTGGTGCCACGCGGCGGCCCGAGCCTGATCCAGACCGTCCGGGAGCACGCCCAGGTGCCGGTGGTGATCGACGGCGACGGCAACTGCCACGTCTACGTGGACGAGTCGGCCGACCCGGCGATGGCGACCGACATCGTGGTGAACGCCAAGACCTCCCGGCCCAGCGTCTGCAACGCCGCCGAGACCCTGCTCGTGCACGCCGGGATCGCACCGTCCTGGCTGCCCGGAGCGCTGGCCGAACTGGACAAGGCCGGCGTGGCGATCCACGGTGACGAGCGGGTCAGGGCGATCTGGCCGGACGCCGAGCCGGCCACGCAGGCCGACTGGGCCACCGAGTACCTGGACCTGATCCTGGCCGTCCGGGTGGTCGACGACCTGGACGAGGCGCTCGCGCACATCGCCCGGTGGGGCACCCGGAACTCCGAGGCCGTGGTCGCCCGCGACATCGGCGTGGCCCGCAGGTTCGCCCGGGCGGTCGACTCCGGCAGCGTGTTCGTGAACTGCTCGACCCGGTTCTCCGACGGAGGCGAGTTCGGCTACGGCCTGGAGATCGGCGTGTCCACCCAGAAGCTGCACGCCCGCGGCCCGATGGGCCTGGAGGCGCTGACCTGCGTCAAGAACGTCACCTGGGGCTCTGGCCAGATCCGCCTCTAGCCGGGCGGGCCGGAGTGCCGAACACCTGCACTAGCGGGGAGGATGCGGACCATGCCAGATGATCACGCCGACTCCTCCGACTCGGCCGAGACCGGCCTCCAGGCGGACGGTGGGCGGATCGAACTGCTGGCCGATCTGGACCGGGCGGGCGGCTGGATGCTCCTGGTGGACGGCGTGCCGCAATCGCACGTGGACCTGGACGACCCGAGGTACCTGGACTTCGAGTACGCGCGGCGGATCGGGCACCTGATCGACCTGATGGCGCCCGAGGGTGATCCGATCCGGGTGCTGCACCTCGGGGCCGGTGCGCTGACGCTGGCCCGGTACGTCGCGGCCACCCGGCCCGGTTCGGAACAGGTCGCGATCGACAGCGACCCCGAGCTTGCCGCGCTGGTGCGCTCCCGGCTGCCGTTCCCGGCTGGCTCGATCGACCTTCGGGTGGCCGACGCGCGGGCGGTTCTGCGAACACTGCCCGCCGCGTCCTTCGACCTGGTGGTGTCCGACGTGTTCGCCGGCGGCAGCACGCCTGCCCATCTGGTCTCGGCGGAGTTCACGGCGGAGGCGGCCAGGGTGCTGACGGCGGCCGGCGTCTTCGCCGTCAACGTCGGCGACGGACCGCCCCTGAGGCATGCCCGCCGGCGGGTCGCCGCGGTCCTGGCCGGGTTCTCCCGCGTCTGCGTCCTCGCCGAGCCGGCGGTGCTGCACGGCCGCAGGTTCGGCAACCTCGTCGTGCTCGGCTCCGACGGCGAGCTTCCGGTCGCGGCACTGACCCGCCTGCTGGCCGGCGATCCGTTCCCGGCGAGCGTGCTGGACGACGAGCAGGCGGCTAGGTTCGCTGGCCAGCACCGGCCGCTCACCGATGCCGACGCCGAGTCGTCCCCGGCTCCCCCGCCCGAGGCGTTCGCCTGAGCCGGTGCCCGGTGCCCGGTGCCCGGTGCGGGCTCTGGCGCGCCCGGACCGGCGGGCCGGCCCGGGCGGCTAGGGTCACCTGGTGAGTCCGAACCCGATGCCCGCCGCCGAGGTAGACGTCAGCATCGCCCTGCTCGGCCGGCTACTCGCCGCGCAGCACCCCGACCTGGCCGGACTGCCCAGCACGGTGCTCGCCAACGGCTGGGACAACGTCATCTTCCGGCTCGGCGACGACCTGCTGGCCCGGCTGCCGCGCCGGGCGATGGCGGCCGCCCTGATCGCGCACGAATTGCGCTGGCTGCCGGTCCTGGCGCCGGAACTGCCGCTGCCCGTTCCGGTGCCGCTGCGGGCCGGCGCCCCGGGGCCGGGCTACCCCTGGCAGTGGAGCATCGTGCCGTACCTGCCCGGCGAGCCGGCCGCGGATCACCCGCCGGCCGATCCGCTGGCCGCCGCGGCCGCACTGGCCGGCTTCCTGACCGCGCTGCACCGGCCCGCGCCGCCGGACGCCCCGGCTAACCCCGTCCGCGGCATTCCGCTGGCCAGGAGAGCCGAGTCGTTCGCGGCGAACCTGGCGGCCGTCGGGCCGATCGCGGACCGCGCGGCGGTCCTGCAGGTGTGGACGGATGCGCTGGCCGCGCCGGTCTTCGACCAGCCGCCGGTCTGGCTGCACGGCGACATGCACCCGGCCAACATCCTGGTGTACCAGGGCCGGGTGAGCGCCGTGATCGACTTCGGCGACCTGACGTCCGGCGACCCGGCGAGCGACCTGGCGGTCGCCTGGATGCTGCTGCCGGAGAAGGTCCGGCCGGTCTTCTGGGACCAGTACCGGTCGGGTGTTCCCACCGTTCTCGACGCCGGGCTGTGGGCCAGGGCCAAGGGCTGGGCCCTCGCCCTCGGCCTGGTGTTCCTCGCCCATTCCGCCGACAACCCGCAACTTCTTGCCGTCGGCGAGCGCACGCTCCGCGAGGTGCTCGCCGATCAGGGCGGCTGACCGAACCGGCTCCGACTGGCCTGGCGTCGACTGGCCCTGGTGCGTCCGCTGCCCCGGTGCCATGCTTGACGGGCATTCTCGCTGGAGGACTCATGCTCGGACGCGCCGCGACCGCTGCCATGCTCGCCGTGCCGGTGCTCGCCATACCCGTGCTGAGCCTGGCGGTCATGAGCGGAACGGCCCATCGGGCGGCCGCTGCCGGCCGGAACTCGATCGCCTACGTCGCCAACTCGGGATCGGGCACGATCACGCCGATCAGTACGCGCACCAACCGGCCCGGCCGGGCCATCACGTTGCCGGTCGGCTGCCGCAGACCGCTGGAACTGGCGATCACCCCAGACGGCCGCTCGCTGTACGCCGGCTGCCTGGGCAGCGAGGTCGTGCCGATCCGCACCGGCACCGGGCGGGCCGGGCCGGCGATCCGGCTGCGCTACCAGGTCGGCCTGCTTGGCATGCTGCCGGACGGCAAAACGCTCTACGTCACCCACCCGTACGACGGCGCCGTGACGCCGATCAGCACGGCGACCAGCCGGCCGGGCAAGCCGATCATGGTCGGCCGGAACCCGACCGCCATCGCGTTCGCCCCGGACAGCCGCCTCGCCTACGTGCTGGAGACCGGCCCCGGCGTGGTCGTGCCGGTCCGCACCGCGACCAACCGTGCCGGGCGGCCGATCCGGGTCGGCCGCCTGCCCGAGGCCATCGCGGTCACGCCGAACGGGCGGACGCTGTACGTGGCCGACTATGGTTCCGGCCGTCTCCTGCCGGTCAGCACGGCCACCGGCGCGATCGGCAAGCCGATCGTGCTCGGCCCGGCCAGCGAGATGATCTCGCCGGAGGCGCTCGCGATCACGCCGGACGGCCGGACGGTCTACGTCGCGGCCAAGTACCAGAACGCTCAGGGGAGCCTGGCCTCGGCGGTGTACCCGGTCAGCACGGCGACCGGCGCGGTCGGCAGGCCGATGGCGCTGCCGCAGCAGGGGGTGTTGTTCCTCGGGCTGAGCCCGGACGGCAGGCGACTGCTCGTGATCGGGAACGCCGGCACCGACTACCTGACGACGATCGCCACCGGCGTTAACACCGTGGTCCGCACTCTCCGCCTGCGGCTCGGATCGCAGGTCGTGGCCTTCACCCCGGACTCGCGGACGGCCTATGTGGCCAGCCTCCCGACCGGTACGGTGCTCGGCATCCGCACCGCGACCGGCGTCGCCGCCTGGCGGATCAGGGTCGGCCGGGCGCCGATCGCGATCACCGTCCGGCGCTGATCCAGTCGCTCCGCCGGCCGGTCAGCCGGCCGGGCGGACCGACATCGTGATGAAGTCGCGCGCCCAGGACGGCTGGAAGAACGTCGCCGGACCCTGGATGGTCCCGGGCAGCAGCCGGTGCCCGTTGGACGGGGCGGCCAGGCCGTGCGGGGTGACCGGGTCATAGGTCGCGAACACCGGCCAGTACGGGTTGATGTCCAACTGCATGCCGCGGATAACGCCGGCCCGGACCAGCAGCCGGGCGAGTTGCAGCGGGTCAAGCCCGGGGCCGGTGGCGTAGACCAGCGCGCCGTCCGCGGTGATCCCGACCCCGGACCGCCACTGGTGGTCGATCCCGGGAACCGACGCCGCGCACGAGTTCGCTCCGCAGGTGTTGCCCCACGCCTGCCAGGGCCCACGGGCCGCCGCGGTCGGCTGCCCGTCGGCCACCAGCGGCACCAGGTTCTGCCGGACCCCGACCACCGCGCTGGTCATCCGAACGTCGGTGCCCCAGGCGCCGATGTTCACGCTGCCGTTGGCATAGATCACCAGCGACGCGGCGCCGCGCCGCAGCGGGTCGATGACCCGGCCCTGGGTGTAGTAGCCGCCGTGCGAGTCCGGCATCTTGAATCCGCCGTTGAACGCGGCCACCACGCTGGCCGCCTGGGCAGGCTGGATCGGCGCGGTGAACCGGTACGGGCCGCCGCCCGGGCTGATCGAGCCCGAGTAGAGCCTGGCCGCCAGCAACGGAGAGTTCATCCAGGCGATCCCGGCGGGCAGGGTCCCGCCGGGCGGCACCAGCCTGGTCTCGTAGACCGCGACCTGGCCGCGCACCCGGCGGCCGGCCGGCTGCCAGCTGCCCTGCCTGGCCGGGCCGCGACTGGTGAACGGGGTCAGCGCGGCGGGCGCCGGGAGCCCGATGCCGGACGGCTTCGGCGACGGCGAGGCGGACGGCCGGGCCGACCGCGAGGCGGCCCGGTGCCCGGGGTCCGACGCTGCCGGATGGGCCAGTGCGGTCCCGGCGCAGCCGGACAGCGCGGCCACGGTGATCACCGGCCCGAGCAGCCAGCCACCGAGCGGCAAGCCGCGGGTCCGGGCGGACCGGCTGAGTCCGATAGCTCTCACCCCATCACTGTAGGTATCACCGGCCGCCGCTCAGTCCGCGGCGAAGACGACGAGGGAGTCACGGTGGATCGCGTGGATGTCCCGCACCGCGCGCCTGGCCGGTGAGTCCGGGCTGGCCTTTCCGGACAGGAACGAGCCGTCGGCCAGGATCGCCGAGCACGCCCGGGGCTGGGACGCGAGCAGCGCGTCGGTCAGCACCCTGACCCGCTCGGGTCCGGCCGAGAGCAACTCGGCGTGCACCTGCCTGGCCGCCTGCGACCGGGCCCGGGCCAGCGCGCCGGCGTCGTCGAAGCGTGCCGAGTCGAGCAGGTCGATGCCGGCCGTCGGCCCGGCCGGGGCGCCGTCAGCCGGGAGACCGAGCGCGGGCGCGTACCTGAGCCTGAACAGCACCGAGATCACGTCGGCGACCTCGGCAGGTGACAGCGCGCGCAGCATCCGGAGCACCGCCGACGGCATCGACACCGACCCGCGGCCGATCAGCCGCTCCGGGTGCCGGACGTCCACGAGTTCGACCACGGCGCCGGGCTCGAAGTCGCCGTCGACCCGCTTGACGCCGGACAGGAACAGCGTGCTGCCGGCCCGCAGGCTCCGCTCGGCCTCACGGTTGATGCCGATCGAGCCCATCGGGTAGGCAATGCCACCGACCCAGCGATCGGCGGCCGGAAGCTGGCCGGAGACGGCCCGCACGACGGTCCCCATCCGGGCCCGCGGGCTAAGGCTCCTGGCCACCACGTCCCGGTCGCCCGCCGAGCCGATCACGCACTCCACTCCGCAGTAGGCGGCCCGGGCGGCGGCGTTCAGCTTGGACCGCATCCCGCCCCGGCCCTCGCCGCCCGCCGAGGTCCGCAGTGCCCTGGCCTGCTCCGGGGTGAGCCTGGTGATCTTGTCCCGAAGCTGCGCGTCGCCGTAGACGCCGCCGACGTTGGTCAGGAAGGTCAGCCTGGACGCCTGCGCGGCAACCGCGACGGCGACCGCGATCTGATCGTTGTCAAGCTCGGACTTGGGGTCGGTGGTGTCGTTGCCGTTCACGATCGGGAGCAGGCCCCGCTCCAGCGCCGCGGCCAGCATCGCGCCGACATCCCGCATCGCGCGGGCCGAGTCCAGGTCGGACTTCGACAGCAGGATCT
Source organism: Actinomycetes bacterium (assembly GCA_021792855.1). GTDB lineage: Bacteria > Actinomycetota > Actinomycetes > Streptosporangiales > Streptosporangiaceae > Chersky-822. The sequence goes on along the minus strand of JAJYTW010000064.1, from coordinate 7,639 downwards.
GGCAGACCTCCATCCCGACGGCGGCGGCAAGCTGCCGGTACAGCGCCATCAGGGCCGGCTGGCCGACCGAGGCGGACAGCGCGACGCCGAGCGGACCGTCGGTCTCGGCCGGCGCGTACCGCTCAAGCACGGTCTCCAGGGAGGCGGTGATCCCCGCGTAGTCGGCCGCCTCGCTGACCGAGGCGCGCACCGAGTCAAGCAGCCTGGCCAGTTCCGGCGCGGCCCGCGCGGTCGGGCCCTCGAAGGCCAGCAGCCGCCGGCCAAGCCGGGCCGCCCCCGAGGTCACCAGGACCACCTCGTGTCCCTGCCGCTGGGCGGCGGCGATCTGGGTGACCAGGTCGGCGATCACGTTCAGGGCCAGCCCGTCCCCGCTCGCGATCGAGCTCGAGCCGAGCTTCAGGACCAGCCGGGACATCGGACCTCGCGTGGCGCACGGCGCGCCTGCTGCTAGCTGCTGGGGCCGGCGGGACGCCAGTTCCGCCAGCAAGATAGGCGTGGGAAGTATACAAGCGGTCCCGGGTCAGACCCGGGCGGTCACCGCCCAGACCGCGGCGTTCACCTCGATCGGGCCGTCCCCGGCCAGCGCGCGGCAGCGCTCGCGGAGGTCGGCGGCGCCCTGCTCGCCCAGCGAGGTCAGGTAGCCGCCGAGTGGCCCCACGCCGAGCGTGAACGGCTCCCACCACTCATCGAAGCTCTCGTGCCTGACCTGCACGCCGAGGGTGGCCGCCCGCGCGCCGGCGAGGCCCGCCTGGCCGAATCGCGCGACCAGGTCACCCTCGAAGGTGCCCGGCCGCGCGCCCCGCGGCCCGGCCGACGGGTCCAGGTCCCTGGCCGCCCGCCAGAACAGCGCCAGCGGACTCCGGCCGCCGGCGTCGTCCCAGACACAGGCCGCGACCACGCCGCCGGGCCTGGTGACCCGCGCCATCTCGCGCAGCCCGGCTTCCGGGTCAGCCATGAAGTGGACCACAAGCTGGGCCATGGTCACGTCGAAGTAGTCGTCGTCGAACGGCAGGTCCTCGGCGGCGGCCTGGCGGACGTCGACGCCGGGCAACCGGTCCCTCACCGCTGCCACGAACGGCGGTGACGGCTCGGCGGCGCAGACCGCGTCCGCGCCAAGCCGGGCGGTCAGTTCGGCGGCCAGGGCGCCGGCCCCGCAGCCTACGTCCAGGGCCCGCTGGCCGGGCCGGACCTCGGCCAGGTCGGCGAACCGTGCCGCGAGCCGCTCGGAGTATCTGCCCATGAACCGCGTATAAGCGTCCGCGGTGCCCTCGAAGATCACCCGCTCACGCTACCCAATGGCAAACGCCGGCCGGAACCGGCCGCCACTACGCTGAGCCGACTCCGCAGCTACGCTGAGCCGATGCCGCACTCCCACGCCGACCGGCCGGTCGGAGCGCACGCGCCGGTGGCCGGCGGGCTTGCCACCGCTAGCCTGCGCTACGCGACCGCGATCGGCGCCGAGGCGATCCAGGTGTTCGTCACCAACCCGAGGGCCTGGGCGCTCTCTCCGGGAGACCCTGGGCAGGACCGGGAACTGCGCGAGCACGTGGCGGCCACCGGAATGCCGGTGTTCGTGCATGCCCCGTACCTGATCAACGTCGGCTCGCCGGACCCGGTCACCAGGGAGCGATCGGCCGGCCTGCTCGCGCACAGCCTGAGCCGGTGCGCGGCGATCGGCGGCCGCGGCGTGGTGGTGCACGCGGGGTCGGCGATCGAACCGGATCGCGCGGCCGGCCTGCGACGGGCCCGCGAGACGCTGCTGCCGGTGCTCGCGGCCATTCCGGCGGACGGTCCGGACCTGCTGATCGAGCCGATGGCCGGGCAGGGCCAGATGCTCTGCGCGACCATCGCCGACCTCGGACCCTATCTGGACGCGCTGGACTGGCATCCGCGCGCGGGCCTGTGCCTGGACACCTGCCATCTGTTCGCCGCCGGTCACGACCTGACCGCGGCCGACGGTGTCGCCGGCGCACTGGCCGAACTGGCCGGGACGGCCCCGGGCCGGCTGCGACTGGTCCACGCCAACGACGCGAAGGATCCGTGCGGCTCGCGCCGGGACCGGCACGAGAACATCGGCACCGGGCAGATCGGGACAGCACCGTTCGCGGAACTGCTGCACCACCCGGACACCAGCGGGATCCCGTTCGTCGTGGAAACGCCGGGCGGTCAGGAGGGACACGCCAGGGACGTCGCCGCCGTTAAGCGGCTCAGGGACCGGAGCGGCCCGGATGGCAACGGGAAACCGGCCCTGGCGACCCGCCGGGACCTCGCCGGAAAAAAATCCTGACCGAGTGGAATATCGTTGAGGTACTCAACTGTTTAGTCCCACAGGATTTACCGCCCGCTGACGCCGTGACCCCGCGGCGGCGGGATAACGGGCCGGAATCGCAACGGTGAGGAGGTGGCGACGGATGAGCTCGGAACGGACCGCGGACGCGATCGACCAGGACATCTTCGACGCGCTCACCGGACTGATCGCTCAGCTGCTGCATCACGGGGAGCAGCTAGCCGAGCGATTCGACGTGCCGATGTCCTGCGTCAAGGCACTGCACCGGCTCGACGGCACCGTGACGATGAAGGACCTCGGCACCCAGCTGCACTGCGACCCCTCCTTTGTCACCACGATCGCCGACGCGCTGGAGAGCCGCGGCCTGGCCACCCGCCAGCCCAACGAGCTCGACCGCAGGATCAAGAACCTGGTGCTCACCGCGCGCGGCCTGGAGCTCAAGGCCGCACTGGAGCGCGAGATCGCGACCCAGATGCCGTGGGCACGAGCACTCGATCGGCCCGAGCGCGAGCAACTGCTCGGCCTGATCCGCAAGATGAGCGGCGCGATCACGGCCGGGCGGCAGGCCGAGCGTCGTGGCGGGGAGGTGAACGGTCACCCCGGGCCGTCCACCCCGACCTGACGCCGCATCCAGCTACCGATCCGATGACGCCGAGCCCACGCCGGGCACCGGCAGTGGTTCCCTGCGCCTCAGAAAGGTGTTCAGATAACCGTGTCAACCACGCAAACTCCCACAGACCGGGCTGTTTCCCCCGGCACGACGGAACACGGCCACCGACATCTCGGTGTCGCGCTGATCGTCATTGCCACCGCCCAGTTGATGGTCGTCCTCGACTCGGCCATCGTCAACGTGGCGCTGCCGCACATCCAGCGGGCGCTCGGCTTCTCCGGCAGCGGCCTGGAGTGGGTCGTCACCGCCTACGCGGTCACCTTCGGCGGTCTGCTGCTGCTCGGCGGCCGCTCCGGTGACCTGCTCGGCCGACGCCGGATCTTCATCGCGGGCCTGCTGCTCTTCTCGGTGGCCTCGCTGCTCGGCGGGTTCGCCAACTCCCAGGCCTGGCTGCTGACCGCGCGGGCGGTGCAGGGCGTCGGCGGCGCCATGATCGCGCCGACCGCGCTGGCCCTGATCACCACCACCTTCCCGGAGGGTCCGCAGCGGAATCGCGCCATGGGCGTGTACGCGGCCATGAGCGGCGCTGGCGCCGCGGTCGGCCTGATCGCCGGCGGCCTGCTCACCACCTACCTGTCCTGGCGCTGGGTGCTGTTCGTCAACGTGCCGATCGGCGTCGCGGCCGCCTTCGTGGCCCGCTGGGTGCTCGGCGAGTCGCAGCGGCGGACCGGCCGGTTCGACCTGCCCGGCGCGATCACCAGCACCGGCGGCGTCGCACTGCTGGTCTACGGCCTGTCCAACGCAAGCACCGACCAGTCCGGCGTGTCGCACTGGGGTGACCCGAAGGTGGTCATCTCGCTGGTCGCCGCGGCCGTCCTGCTGGTCACGTTCGTGCTGATCGAGATGCGCAGCAAGCACGCCCTGCTGCCACTGCGGGTGCTGGCCAACCGCAGCCGCACCGGGGCCTACCTGGTGATGCTGTCGCTGGCCACGGCGATGTTCGGGATCTTCTTCTTCCTGACCATCTTCGTGCAGGAGGTGCTCGGCTACAGTGCGCTGAAGTCCGGCCTGGCCTTCCTGCCGTTCGCCACCCTGATGGTGCTGATGTCCGGGGTGTCCTCGCAGCTAGTCGCCAGGATCGGGCCGCGACCGCTGATGCTCACCGGTACCGTCGTCGCGGCGGGCGGGATGTTCCTGTTCTCCCGCATCACCGAGGCCAGCAGTTACCTGAGCGGCCTGCTGCCCGCCATGCTGGTCACCGCGACCGGCCTTGGCCTGGTGTTCGTGCCGCTGTCACTCACCGCCCTGAACAAGGTGCGGGCCGAGGACTCCGGCATCGCCTCCAGCCTGCTCAACACCGGCCAGCAGGTCGGCGGCGCGGTGGGCCTGGCCGCCCTCGGCACCGTGACCTGGACCGCGGTCGCGAGCAGCGCCAAGCAGCAGGTCGCCCACCTGGTCGCCGCGGCGGCCAAGAGCGGCGCGCATCTGCCGGCGCTGTCGGCCACCTCGCTGCCCGCGCCGATCCTGCATCACGCACTGGCTACCGGCATCTCCCGCGGCTTCGAGGTGGCCGCCGGGATCGTGCTGTTCGCCGCCGTGATCGTGGCGGTGACCATCAGGCTCAAGCGGGCCGACATGGCCGGCGCGGTGCCCGGCAGGCACGCCGCGCACGAGGCGCCCGCTCCGGCGGCACCGGCCGGTGAGCCCGAGTTCGAGGAGACGCTCGCCTGAGGCGAGTTACCGGGGCAGGCCCGGGCCGGTCGCAGCACGCGGTCGGCCCGGGCTTATTTCCGCCGGTCGTCGTCCACCGGCTAAGAATCGCCGGCCAGGAACTGCTGTAGCCGGTTCATCCCGGTCAGCCACCGGTCCGGGTCGGCGGCCCGGCCCGCGTACATGCCCGCCACCTCTGGGTGCGGCAGGATCAGGAACCGTTCGTCGGCCATCGCCTCGACCACCGCGTCGGCCACGTCCTCCGGGCTGATCGCGGACGGCCCGAGCAGTCGCTCGGCCATCGGGTCGCTGCCGTCCAGCATCGCCGTCCGGACCCCCTGGGGGCAGATCGCCTGCACGGTCAGGCCCCGGTGCCGGTAGGTGAGCGAGAGCCACTCGGCGTAGGCCAGCGCGGCGTGCTTGGTCACGGCGTACGGCGCGGCCCCGGGCATCGATAGCAGGCCGGCGGCCGAAACCGTGCAGATCAGGTGGCCGCTGCCGCGTTCCAGCCACCGGTCGAGCAGCAGGCCGGCCGCACGCACGTGCGCCATCACGTTCACCTGCCAGGATTCCGACCAGTCCGCCTCGCCGGCCTGGTCGGCGCCGGTCCTGGCGATGCCCGCGTTCGCGCAGTACAGATCGATCTCGCCAAGCTCGGCCCTGGCCGCGGCGATCAGCGCGGCCACGCCGTCCGCCGAGGCGGCGTCCCCGGCGATCGCGACCGCCTGGCCGGCGCACGACCCGGCGACCCGCTCAGCGGCCTCGGTGCGCAGGTCATTCACCACGACCCGGGCGCCGAGCGCGGCGAATCGCCTGGCCATCGCCGCGCCGATGCCGCCGCCCGCCCCGGTCACCACGACGCCCGCCCCGGTCACTGAGCGCATCCGCCCTCCCGCCCGCTCGTCGGTCTCATCCCGAACTGTATAGACCATTCCGGATCGTCACCAGGGTCAGCCACGGTGCCGGGGGGCCATCCGGGCGGCAGCGGCGGGCACCCGGAAACCCTGGCGCGGCTTCCCACCGGGCGGCCGCTAGGGCACTCTGGTGAGGGTCATGTCCCCTGTCGTTCCGCAGGAGGTTCCATGCCCGTGCTCGAAGCCCTCATCGCCGCGCTCCGGTCCGGAGCGATCGAGATCGTCGACCTGACCGCGCCGCTGAGCGAGACCACCCCGGTGATCAGGCTGCCGGAGCCGTTCGGCAACACGCTGTCGTTCTCGCTCCGTGAGATCAGCCGGTACGACGACCGCGGGCCAGGCTGGTACTGGAACGACATCGTGACCGGCGAGCACACCGGAACGCACTTCGACGCCCCGGTGCACTGGATCACCGGCCGGGACGGCGCGGACGTCGCCCAGATCCCGGCCGATCACCTGATCGCGCCCGCCGTCGTGCTCGACTTCAGCGCCCAGGCGAGCGCCGACCCGGACTTCCTGCTCGAGGTGGACCACATCCGGACATGGGAGGCCGAGCACGGGCCGCTGCCGGCCGACGGCTGGCTGTTGTACCGGACCGGCTGGGACGCCCGCTCGGCCAGCCAGCAGGAATTCCTGAACGCCGACGAGACCGGCCCGCACACGCCCGGCGTCTCGATCGAGTGCGCGCGCTGGCTGGCGAACGAGGCCCCGGTACGCGGTTTCGGGGTGGAGACCGTCGGCACCGACGCCGGCCGGGCGCACTCGTTCGATCCGCCGTTCCCGTGCCACGCGTCGCTGCTCGGGGCCGGCAAGTACGGGCTGACCCAGTTGCAGAACCTGGCAGCGCTGCCGCCCACCGGCGCGGTGGTGATCGCCGGCCCGCTGCCGATCATCGGCGGCTCGGGCAGCCCCTGCCGGGCGCTCGCCCTGGTCGAGCGGTCCTGATGCGGGTCAGCACGGCGGTCGCCGGTGCGCTCACGGCACTGGGCGCCGACACCGTCTTCGGCCTGGTCGGCAGCGGCAACTTCCACGTGACCAACGCGCTGATCGCGGGCGGGGCGCGGTTCGTGCCCGCCAGGCACGAGGGCGGCGCGGTGAGCATGGCCGACGGCTGGGCCAGGCTGACCGGTCGGGCCGGGATCTGCTCGGTGCACCAGGGGCCCGGCCTGACCAACGCGATCACCGGCATCACCGAGGCGGCCAAGAGCCGGACCCCGCTGGTCGTGCTGGCCGCCGACGTGGCGGCCGGCGCGATCCGGTCGAACTTCCGGATCGACGTGGCCGCGCTGGCCGCCTCGGTCGGCGCCGAGCACATCCGGCTGCACTCGGCGGGCCTCGCCGTCGAGGACACCATCCGCGCCTACCGGATCGCCGCGCACGAGCGCCGCACCGTGATCCTCGGCCTGCCGCTCGACATCCAGGCCGAGGACACGGTGCTCCCGGCGATCGACCCGCTGGGCCCGCCCGAGCCCGTCCCGCCGGAGCCTGGCGCGATCGCCAGCCTGGCCGACGCGCTGCGCGCGGCCCGGCGGCCGGTCTTCATCGCCGGGCGTGGCGCGCGCGCCGCCGGCGCCCGGGCCGACCTGGAACGGCTGGCCGACCAGTGCGGCGCGCTGCTCGCCACCTCGGCCGCCGCCAAGGGCTTGTTCCGCGGCAGTCCCTGGGACCTGGACGTCAGCGGCGGCTTCGCCTCGCCGCTGGCGGCCGAACTGATCACCGGATCCGACCTGGTAGTCGGCTGGGGCTGCTCGCTGAACATGTGGACGCTGCGGCACGGAACGCTGATCGGCCCGGCGGCCACCGTGATACAGGTCGACGCCGACCCGTCGGCGCTCGGCGCGCACCGGCCGGTCGATCTCGCGCTCACCGGGGACGTCGTGCTGACGGCACGCGCGACGGCGGCGGCGCTGGGCGGCCAGGGCGGCAGCGATGCGGGCTACCGGTCCCCCGGCCGGCGCGAGCGCATCGCCGGGCAGATCCGCTGGCGGGACGTGCCGTATCCGGACGAGAGCACGGCGGACCTGATCGACCCGCGCACGCTCACGATCGCGCTGGACGACCTGCTGCCCGCCGACCGGGTCGTCGCCGTCGACTCGGGCAACTTCATGGGCTACCCGA
>JAJYTW010000063.1 GCA_021792855.1 Actinomycetes bacterium | reverse complement strand
GGGTGCGGCGAAGCCGGGTGCCGCCAGGTCGGGTGCGGCGAAGCCCGGTGCGGCGAAGCCCGGCACCGCCGGGAAGCAATCCGCCGGGCGGCGGAAATAACGCGAGGATCGAGGTGTTACATGAGCTATGTGAGGCGAATGCGAGGTGACCTGCGGTGCTGCAAGTGAAGAGTGAACCCATCCCGCATTGGCCCGGACGCTTCGTCGAACTGCCGCGCCGGCAACTGTACGCGCGGAGCGCGCCCGAGCCAGGCATCGGCGAGCCCGCGCTGTTCATTCATGGTCTCGGTGGCGCCTCCACCAACTGGACCGACCTGATGGACCTGCTGTCCCGGCCGTCCGATGCCCGCCCGTCGGCCCCGGTTCTCGACTGCTCGGCGATCGACCTGCCGGGATTCGGCTTCTCCCCGCCCGCGGCCGACGGGGACTACTCGATCAGCGCGCATGCCAGCGCGGTCGTCGAGTACATCGAGCACCTCGGGATCTGGCCGGTGCACCTGATCGGTAACTCGATGGGCGGCGCGGTCGGCACCCGGGTGGCCGCGCGGCGTCCCGATCTGGTCCGCACCCTCACCCTGGTCTCGCCCGCCATGCCCGACCTGCGTCCGCGACCGCTGCCAATCAGGCTCGCGATGGCATCCACGCCCGGGATCGGGACAGCGATCATGGACTGGGCGCGCAGGATTCCGGCCGAGGAGCGGGCCGATCGGTCGATCGAGGAGACCTTCGCCGATCCGGCCATGATGCATCCGCTGCGGCGGACCGAGGAGATCGCCGAGGTCCGTCGCCGGGATGAGCTTCCCTACGCCACAAACGCTCTGGTCCTGTCGGCCAGGAGCCTGGTGGCCGAGTATTTCAAGGCGGGCTCCAAGTCGCTCTGGCACGACGCCGAGCGAACCGTCGCGCCCACCCTGATCCTGCACGGCAGCGCCGATCGGCTGGTCAATCCGGTGATGGCCGCCAAGGCCGCCCGGGCATTTCCCAGGGCCCGGGTGCTCGTGCTGCCCGGAGTCGGGCATGTCGCGATGATGGAGCAACCGGGCAAGGTGGCGAGGGAGATCCGCGGCTTCCTCGAACTGGTTCCGCCCGGCCTGGCCACCCCGGGCCCGGTGGCCGGCGTCGGCGCGCGGTCCTGAGCGACCCGCAAGCCGCTCAGTCGCCCGGCTGCCGGCATCTGGTCCGCCCGGCCGTCGGTAATGCCTGGCTGCCACCGTGCTGATCGCGGCCCGCCGGATCGTGACGGCGGCCGGCGCCGACGGCCCGGGCGACCTGCGCCCCGGCTATCTGGTGATCGAGGACGGCATGATCGCCGCGGTCGGCGCCGGCCCGCCGCCGGCCAGACCGGACGCTGACCTGACCGCGGGTGTGCTGCTGCCCGGATTCATCGACCTCCAGGTGAACGGCTACTTCGGGGTTGATCTCGGCACAGCGGATCCGGTCGGCGCGGAGATGGTCAGCACGCGCCTGCCACAGACTGGCGTCACCTCCTACCTCCCGACGATCATCACCGGCCCGCCCGATGAGCTGATCGCCGCGCTGGCACGGTGGCGCCGGTACGGCGCCAGGACCGCGGGCGGCGGCGCTCGTGTCCTCGGCGTTCATCTGGAGGGCCCGTTCATCGCCGAGCGGTGGTGCGGCGCGCACAACCCGCACTGGATCACCGACCCGGATCCGGCCCTGGTGGACCGGCTGATCGCGGCGGGTGCGGGCGTGCTGCGGGTGATAACGCTGGCGCCGGAACTGACCGGCGCGCTAGCCGCGATCGGCCGGTTCCGCGCCGCCGGGGTGGCGGTCAGCGTAGGTCACACCGACGCGACCGCCCGCCAGGTCGCCGCGGCGGCTGACCGGGGCGCGACGATGGTGACCCACCTGTTCAACGCCCAGCGGCCGCTGCATCACCGGGAACCGGGCGTGGCCGGGCAGGCGCTGGCCGACCCCAGGCTCACTGCGGGCCTGATCGCCGACCTACACCACGTCAGCGGCCAGGTCGCGGCGATCGCCTTCGCCGCGGCGCCCGGCCGGATCTTCCTGGTCACCGATGCCGCGGCTTGCGCCGGGATGCCGCCGGGCCGCTACCTGCTCGGAGGGGAGCCGATCTATCTTCCCGCGGACGGCAGTGCGCCGCCGGTGCGCGCCGACGGCACGCTCGCCGGGTCCGCGCTGCGACTGGACCGGGCGGTGGCGAACCTGGTCGGGGCCGGAATCGGTCTGCGCGAGGCCGTGGCGGCCGCGACGGCGATCCCGGCCGACCTGATCGGCCGGCCCGACCTCGGCCGGATCGCCCCGGGCGCGGCGGCCGACCTGACCTGGCTGACCGACGACCTGCGGGTCGCGGCCACCTGGGTGGGGGGGCGGCAAGTGTTCGGCCGGCCACCGCGCTGAGCCGTACTGCGTTGAGCCGTACTGCGTTGAGCTGAACTGCGCTGAGCTGAACTGCGCTGAGCTGAACTGCGCTGAGCTGAACTGCGCTGAGCCGTACCCCGGCGGGCCGTACCCTGCGGCCCGGTCGCCTACCATCGGGATCGTGGCCGATGAGCGTGGACCGGTGCGAGCCGTCATCTTCGACTGGGGCGGCGTCCTGACCACCCCGATCAACCAGACCGTGCGGTCCTGGCTGGACCGCGAGCGGATCGACCCCGACCGCTATCTCGAGGTCATGCTGCCCTGGATCCAGAACGCATACGGGCCGGGCAAGGACTCCTCCCCGATCCACGCGCTAGAGCGCGGTGAGATCGCGGAGCAGGAGTTCGAGCGCACGCTGGCGGCGCTGCTGATCGACCGCGATGGCGGTCCGGTGCCCGCCGACGGCCTGCTGAGCCGGATGTTCGCGGCATCGCGGCCGGACACCGCGATGCTCGATATGGTGCGGCAGTTGCGCTCGGTCGGCCTGCGGACCGCGGTGCTGTCCAACTCCTGGGGCCTCGGCGACTTCTATCAGCTACCTGTGCTTCAGGGCCTGTTCGACGACATGGTCATCTCGGCGCAGGTGGGGATGCGCAAGCCGGAGGAGCGGATCTTCCGGCTCGCGGCGGACCGGCTTGGTCTGCGGCCGATCGACTGTGTGTTCGTGGACGACGTGGAGACCAACGTGGAGGCGGCCAGGGCGCTCGGCTTCGCCGCGGTGCACCACGCCGAGCGCGAGCAGACCCTGGCCAGCCTGGCCCGCCTGCTGGACACCGGCGCCGGTGGCCCGGCGGCAGACTAGCCTGATCCGCCATGGCGGATCATCCAGCACCATCCAGTCCCGGCCGCTCGGCGAACATGCGGGCGAACCGGCGGGTGGACACCGGCCCGGAACTTGCCCTGCGCCGGGCCCTGCACCGCCGCGGCTACCGGTACCGCAAGGACCTGCGACTGGATCTGGCAAGCGGCGCCCGGGTGCGTCCCGACATCGTGTTCACCGCCCGAAAGGTCGCGGTCTTCGTCGACGGCTGCTTCTGGCACTGCTGTCCAGAGCACGGCACCCAGCCGGCCGCCAATACCTGGTATTGGGAGCCGAAGCTGCGCCGGAACGTGGAACGTGACCGGGTCGCCGACACCGCGCTGCGGGCGGCCGGCTGGACCGTGGTGCGGCTCTGGGAGCACGAGTCGCTGGACGCGGCCGTGGACGCGGTGGCCGAGGCGGTGGGCCGGCGACCCGCGGCGGCGATGTCGGGCCAGAACCCGGCGCGGACCCCGGCAGCGCCTCATTCGGGATAATCGTCCGCGCGGACCGGTCAACGCTGGCAGACTCGGGTGCACCGCCGCTTTGGGCGCCCGCGCACGCGGCCCGCGCCGACCGGGTGCGCGGCGAGCGAGTAGGGAAGAATGCGCGTCTACCTGCCAACCACGCTGGCCGTACTCGGCGGCGCGCTGGTGGCCGGCCAGGTCGGCCCGGCGCCGGTGCCCGGCTACGCGGTGACGCCCGCGCTGCGCGAGTGGTACGCCAGCGGCGACCTCGAGGAACTCGAGTACGTCGCGATGCTCCAGGCGGCCCGGGCCAGCCTGCGGCTGCTGCATGAGGACCCGGGCGCCCCGCGCCGCCGGGTGGTGCTGGCCGCCGATCTGCCCGAGACCATCGTGACCGCGCGCAATGGCGCCGACCGGCCCGGACTGGTCCTGGTGATGGCGCCGGTCGACCTGGCCGACGTGGTCTCCGGGCACGTCGACGACCTCGACGCGGCGGATGACATCGACGCGGCGGCGGCCGCGCTGCCCGCTGCCGACGCCGGGGACCCGGACGCCAGGTTCGTGGTAGACGGCGCCGAAGGTCACGAACTGCTCTGGTACGCGACCCAGGAACTGCTCTACCTGATCGGCTAGCGCCGGCCGGCTGGCGGCCTGCCGCCCGGTCAGTCCGGGCCGCCCTGCCCGGAGCATGAGTTCCGTGCGACGATGAGAGACGGTGGGATCCGGCCGAGGGGGAGCGGCCGCATCGGGTACCCGTGTCAATGCTGACAGCTAGGGAGCGATCCGTGTTCGATGCCGTCACCAGCGTTCCTGACCCGGTCAACGAGCCGGTGCGGACCTACGCTCCGGGCAGTCCGGAGCGCGCGACGCTGGAAGCCAAGATCAAGGAACTGTCCGCGGCCGAGGTCGAGCTGACCATGACTGTCGGCGGCGTCCAGCACATGGGCGGCGGCGACTGGACCGACGTGGTGGTGCCGCACAACCGCGAGCACGTGCTCGGACGCCTCGGCGAGGCCACCGACGAGGACGTGGCGGCGGCGATCGAGGCTGCCGCGCTCGCGGCTCCGGGGTGGCGCGCGCTGTCGTTCGACGACCGGGCCGCGATCTTCCTGCGCGCCGCCGACCTGCTCTCCGGCCCGTGGCGCTCGACCATCAACGCGGCCACCATGCTCGGCCAGTCCAAGTCAGTCCACCAGGCGGAGATCGACGCGGCCTGCGAACTGATCGACTTCTGGCGCTATAACGTGCACTACGCGCGCCGCCTGCTGGCCGAGCAGCCGACCTCGTCACCCGGGTCATGGAACCGGCTGGAGTACCGGCCGCTTGAGGGTTTCGTGCTCGCGATCACCCCGTTCAACTTCACCTCGATCGCCGGCAATCTGCCGACCGCGCCGGCTCTGCTCGGCAACGTCGTGCTGTGGAAGCCGTCGCCCACCCAGCAGCTATCGGCGCACTTCCTGATGCGGCTGCTCGAGGAGGCGGGCCTGCCACCGGGCGTGATCAACCTGGTCACCGGCTCCGGACAGGCGGTGTCCCGGGTCGCCGTCCCGCACCCGGACCTGGCGGGCATCCACTTCACCGGCTCGACCGGCACGTTCCAGCGGCTGTGGCAGTCGGTCGGCGAGAACATCTCCGGATACCGGGGCTACCCGAGGCTGGTCGGCGAGACCGGCGGCAAGGACTTCGTGATCGCCCACCCGTCGGCGGATCCGGCGGTGCTGACCGTGGCGCTGCTCCGCGGCGCGTTCGAGTATCAGGGCCAGAAGTGCTCGGCGGCCTCCCGCGCCTACCTCCCGCGCAGCCTGTGGGCGGGGATGCGAGACGACTTCCTCGGCACGGTCGGCTCGCTGACCATGGGTGATGTCACCAGCGACCTGTCGTTGTTCATGGGCGCGGTGATCGATCAGCGCGCGTTCGTCAAGCACGCCGCCGCGCTGGACCGCGCCAGGACCCGCTCGTCGGTCACGGTCGCGGTCGGCGGCCGGGCCGACGACAGCCAGGGGTACTTCATCTCGCCGACGGTGCTCGAGTGCACCGACCCCACCGACGAGGTGTTCACCACCGAGTACTTCGGCCCGATCCTCGCGGTGCACGTCTTCGACGACGCGGACTACGAGCAGGTCCTCAGCCAGGCGGCGGACGTGGCGCCGTACGCGCTGACCGGGTCGATCATCGCCACCGACCGGACCGCGATCGCCGCGGCCACCCAGGCGCTGCGGTTCTCGGCCGGGAACTTCTATATCAACGACAAGCCGACCGGGGCCGTGGTGGGCCAGCAGCCGTTCGGCGGGGCACGGGCCAGCGGCACCAACGACAAGGCGGGCTCGATCTTCAACCTGATCCGCTGGGTGAATGCCCGGGCGGTGAAGGAACTGTTCGTGCCGCCCACCGACTACCGGTACCCGCACATGGGCTAGCGGGCCGGCTAGGCAGAAACGGCAGGCAGCCGGTGTAGTAGGTTGCGCGAGATCGGCCGGCCGCCAGCGTCGTCGCCGTCGGCCGCCAGCATCGACGCCCGGAGGCTCATCATCCAACGCCTCGTCCTGTGGAACATCGACCTCACCCTGGTTGACGTCGCCAGGGTGTCCAGGGATGCCTACGCCGAGGCGTTTCGCCGGGTGGCCGGCCGTCCGCTGGTCGCACTGCCGAAACTGGCGGGCGCCAGTGATTCGGAGATCTTCTTCGAGTCGCTCGCCCTGAACGACCCGGCGCCCGGCGCGCACCTCCCGCCGGATGGTGACCTGCTTGCCGGGTACCTCACCGAACTGGCCCGGTCATTCGCCGCCCGCCGGGGCGCGCTGGCCGATCTTGGCCGGGCACTGCCCGGCGCCGGGCGGGCACTGGCCGCGGTGGCCGAGGTCCCCGGCCTGATCCAGACGGTGCTCACCGGGTCGATCCGGCCGAACGCGGAGGTCAAGCTCGCTGCCTTCGGACTGGATCGTTTCCTCGATCTTGACATCGGCGGATACGGCTCGGACGTCTATCCCAAGGGCGCGCAACTGCTTCGCTCGATGGCCATGGCGGCGGAGAAATACCAGGTTCCGCTCACCGCGGCCGACGTGGTGTACCTGGCCGACTCGGTACGCGACGTGGCGGCCGCCACCTTCGGCGGCGTCCGCTGCGTCGGAGTGGCTACCGGCCGGTCCACGATGAGCGAACTGGCGGACGCCGGCGCCCGGCCGGTGCTCGCCGACCTGACCGACGACCGGGCGGTGCTGGCGGCCATCCGCCAGTGACGGATGAGTAAGTTCATACTGGTATAAACGGTCCAGGCAACGGGCCGGTAAGTGGGGCGATAATCGCGATGCAGCACGATCAGGTGCCTGCTGCCGGGCGAGGCTACGGCACGGTCTTGGCGACTCCCGGCGACGAGGCCATCGAACGGGCCAGGATCTCCGACTTCGCCCGCTGGCTTGGTGACCGCCGCGGTCTGGATGTGGCCGGCGGCTACCAGCCGCTCTGGGAGTGGTCGGTCGCCGACCCGGCGGCGTTCTGGGACGCGATCTGGGAGTACTTCGAGGTCGAGGGCGACCGCGGGGACGGCCCGGCACTGGCCGGCGGCCCGATGCCGGACGTGACCTGGTTCGCCGGGGCGACCCTGAACTACGCGCGCAACGCGCTGCGCACGGCCCGCACCGACCCGGGTCGGCCGGCCGTGGTTTACCGGTCCGAGGCCGGCCAGGCCGGCACGCTCAGCTACGGCGACCTCGACCACCGGGTCGCGACGCTGCGCGCGGAATTGCACGCGCTCGGTGTCGGCCGCGGCGACCGGGTGGCCGGATACCTGCCGAACTGCCCGCAGGCCATCATCGGACTGCTCGCGACGGCCAGCCTGGGCGCGATCTGGACCTCGTGCTCGCCCGATTTCGGAGCCCGGGCCGTTATCGACCGGTTCGCCCAGGTAGCGCCGAAGGTGCTGATCGCGGTCGACGGCTACGTGTACGGCGGCAAGACGTTCGACCGGCGCTCCGAGGTCGCCACGATCGCCGCCTCGCTGCCGGATCTCGGCGCGGTGATCGCCGTCGACTACATCGGCGCTGGCGCGCCGGACGGCCTGGCCGTCCCGGTCATCTCGTGGCCGGACGCCGATGAGCGGAGCGCCGCGGCCGTGTCCGCCGTCGCCGAGCCTGGCGCTGGCACGCTCCGCACGAGCTTCGACGAGGTGCCGTTCGACCATCCGCTCTGGGTGCTCTACTCCTCCGGCACCACCGGCCTGCCCAAGGCGATCACGCATGGCCACGGCGGTATCGTGCTCGAGCATCACAAGGCGCTGTGCCTGCACCAGGACATCGGCCAGGGGGACGTGTTCTTCTGGTACACGACCACCGGCTGGATGATGTGGAACTACCTGGTCGGCGGCCTGCTGGCCGGCGCGACCGTGGTCGCCTACGACGGCAGCGCCACCCACCCGGGCACCGACGCGCTCTGGCGGCTGGCCAGCGAGACCGGCGTCACCTACTTCGGAGCCGGCGCCCCGTACCTGGTGGCCTGCGCCAAGGCCGGGCTGCGCCCGGGCGCCGACCTTGACCTGTCCAGGCTCCGCGGCGTCGGCTCGACCGGGTCGCCGCTGCCGCCCGAGGGATTCGACTGGGTCTACGCGGCGGTGGCCGAGCCGGCCGGGCGGCCGGATCTGATGCTCGGCTCGTTCTCCGGCGGCACCGACATGTGCACCGGCTTCGTCGGCCCCTCGCCGCTGCTGCCGGTGCGCAGCGGCATCATCGCCGGGCCGTGCCTCGGCGCCCGGGTCGAGGCGTTCGACGCCTCGGGCGCCCCGGTGATCGGCGAGGTCGGGGAACTGGTGCTGACCGTGCCGATGCCGTCGATGCCGGTCGGGTTCTGGGGCGACGCCTCCGGGGAGCGGTACCGGGCCAGTTACTTCGCGCAATACCCCGGCGTGTGGCGGCACGGCGACTGGATCATGATCCTGCCGGACGGCGGCTGCGTCATCTACGGGCGCTCGGACGCGACCCTGAACCGGGGCGGCGTCCGGATGGGCACCAGCGAGTTCTACCGGGTCGTCGAGGAGCTTCCCGGGGTAACCGACAGCCTGGTGATCGACACCGGCGGCCTGGGCGCCGAGGGCAAGCTGGTGCTGTACCTGGTGCTCGCGCCCGGGCTGACGCTCGACGACGACCTGCGCGGCCGGATCCGGTCGGCGCTGCGGTCCGCGCTCTCACCGCGGCACGTGCCGGACGAGATCCACCAGGTGCCCGGCGTGCCGCGGACCCTGTCCGGCAAGAAGCTCGAGGTGCCGGTCCGCAAGATCCTCACCGGCACGCCGGTCGAGCAGGCCGCCGATCCCGACTCGCTGGCGAACCCGGAGGTGCTCGCCTACTTCGCCGCCGGATCGCCGCCGCCGGCTGGTCCGGGAGTCGCTGGCCATGCCTGACCCCGTGCCTGACCCGGCCGGCCGCAGCTTCGGCGAGGAGGGCGGGCGGCTCACCTACGGCGAGTACCTGCACCTGCCCGACCTGCTCGCCGCGCAGGTGCCGCTGGTCGATCCGGCGGCCCACGACGAACTGCTGTTCATCACCGTGCACCAGGCCTACGAGCTGTGGTTCAAGCAGCTTCTGCACGAGCTGGCCGCGGCCAGGGACGCCCTCGACGGGGATGCGACCTGGCAGGCCAGGCACCTGATGCGGCGGGCGATCGTGATCGAGCGGCTGCTGGTCAGCCAGATCGACGTGATCGAGACCATGACCCCGCAGGACTTCCTGACCTTCCGGTCCGCCCTCGCCCCGGCCAGCGGGCTGCAGTCGGTGCAGTACCGGGAGCTGGAGTTCCTCTCCGGCGCGAAGGACGACCGGTTCGTGCGCCGGTTCCGCGGCCTCACGCCCGACGAGCGGCAGCGGCTGGACCGGCGGCTGGCCGAGCCCTCGCTCTGGGACGCCTACCTGGCCCTGCTCAGCCGCCGCGGATTCGCGGTGTCGGCTGACGAGCGGATCACCGAGTCGCTGCTTATCATCGCCAGGGACCGGGCCAGGCACGACGACCTCTGGCAGCTTGCCGAGGACCTGCTCGCGCATGACGAGGCCGCCGCGTTGTGGCGCGCCAGGCACGTGCAGATGGTGGAGCGCCAGATCGGCACCAAGTCGGGCACCGGCGGCTCGAGCGGGGCGCCGTTCCTGCACCGCCGGGTGCCGCTGCGTTACTACCCGCTGCTCTGGGAGCTGCGGGACAGGCTGTGAGCCACGAGGGAGTGGGAGATGTCAGAGCATCAAGGTGCGGCCAGGCAGGAGCTGCTCACCAAGGCCGCGCCCTACGCCGGCGCGGACGGCAGCGTCGGTGACCCGGTCAACTACCTGCGCGCCTACTACCGGCACGTGGATGCCGGCGAACTGGCCGAGGCCGGGCCGGAGCGGATCGGTGGCGTCGCCGCCGAGCACGCCAGGCTGGCCGCGCACCGGCCGCAGGGCCGCGCGCTGGTCCGGGTGACCACCGGGAACCCGGCGGCGCTGCTGTCCGGTCACGACGTCATCGACGTGGTGACCGACGACATGCCCTTCCTGGTGGACACGATCATGATGACGCTCGGCAAGCACGACGTGGTCACCGAGGTGGTCGTCCACCCGCAGCTTGTGGTCCGCCGGGACGTCACCGGCGAACTGCGGGAGGTGCTTCGGCCGATCGAGGGCCCGCGGACACTCGACCTGCCCAAGAAGCCCGGCGTGGCGGGCGGCGGGCCGGAGGACATCGCCGAGTCGTGGTCGCACCTGGAGGTCACCAGGCTGCCCGAGGGCAAGGCCGAGGCGATCACCGCCGACCTGGAGCGCGCCCTCAGCGACGTCCGGCTTGCCGTCGAGGACTATCCCAAGATGCGGTCGATGGCCGTCGCGCTGGCCGAGGACCTGGCCAGGTCGGACGTGAGCGCGGGGACCCCGGAGGGGGTCACGGCCGGTGAGCCCGCGCCGGTCCGCGAGTCGGAGTCGGCGTCGGAAATCGAGATGCTGCTGCGCTGGCTGCTCGACTCGCACTTCACCTTCCTCGGCTACCGCGAGTACGAGATCGTCGCCGAGTCCGCGGGCCTGGCCCTGCGCCGGGTCCCCGGCACTGGCCTTGGCATCCTGCGGCACGACCAGCCGGGCTCGACCCTGCTGGATGACCTGCCGCCGCAGGCCCGGGCGCTGGCCACCGACCCGCAGCGGCGGCTGATGGTCACCAAGGCCAACTCCCGCGCGACCGTGCACCGGGCAAGCTACCTGGATTACGTCGGGATCAAGCGGCTGTCGCCGACTGGCGAGGTGATCGGCGAGTACCGCTTCCTCGGCCTGTACACGCACATGGCCTACACCGAGAGCATCACCAGGATCCCGATCCTGCGCCGCAAGCTGTCCGAGGTCTACGCGGTCACCGGGATCCCGGCCAACAGCCACGACGGCCGGGACGTCGCCGAGTTCCTCGAGGTGTACCCGCGCGAGGAACTGTTCTCCATCCCGGTCGACGAGGTGGCCGACGTGGCGATGGAGGTGCTCAAGCTCAGGGAGCGGATGCGGACCAGGCTGTTCCTGCGCAAGGACATCTACGGCCGGTACGTCTCCTGCCTGGTGTACCTGTCCAGGGACCGGTACAACACCAAGTCCAGGCTCGCCGTCCAGGAGATCCTGCGCACCGCTCTCGGCGGCGCGCAGGTGGATTACAGCGCCGTGGTCGACGAGACGCCGATCGCCAGGCTGCACATCGTGGTACGGGCCGAACGCGGCCAGACCCTGGTCGACGCCGACCCCGAGCGACTGGAGCAGGCGCTCGCAGCGGCGGTCCGGTCCTGGGACGACGACCTGGTCAGGGAGGCGGTCGACCAGCTTGGCCAGGACGGTGGGCACGCGCTGCTCGCCGCCTATACCGACGCGATCTCCGACACCTACAAGGCCGACGTGCCGCCGGCGGCCGCGATCTCCGATCTGTCCAAGATCCAGCAGATGCGGGAGGCCGGCCAGGATATCTCGTTCGAGATGTGGGAGTCGGCCGGCTACATCGGCGGGGTCCCGGTCGAACTGGAGAACCGCGGCACCAGCCCGGCCGAATTGCTCGCGGCGGCCGCGGGCACCGCGGCCGAGCCAGCCGCGACCGAGGGCACCAGGCAGCGCGTCTGGCGGCTGACCATCCACCGGACTGGGGGACCGATCACGCTGACCGACGTGCTGCCCAGGCTGCAGCACATGGGCGTCGAGGTGGTCGACGAGCACCCGTATGAATTCCCGGCCGACGAGCCGTTCTGGATCTACGACTTCGGCCTGCGCCGGCGGCCCGGCGGAGTGGCCGGGCCGAGCGGCCGGACCAGCCAGGTCACCCACGTCGCGCTGGCGTCGGTCGCCGCCCAGCTTGAGGGCGCGCTCGCCGCGCTGTGGCGCGGCGAGATCGAGGACGACGCGTTCAACGCCTTGGTGCTGGACGCCGGCCTGACCTGGCGGCAGGTGATCGTGCTGCGCGCCTACGCCAAGTACCTGCGGCAGGCGGGCACCACGTTCAGCCAGAACTACATCGCCGGCGTGCTGCGCTCGAACCCGGTGATCACCCGCCAGCTGATCCGGTTGTTCGAGTCCCGGTTCGACCCGGACCGGCAGGACGGCGCGGCCGAGCGCAGCGAGGCGCTGCTCGAGGAGATCGGCGGCGAGCTTGACGAGGTGGCCAGCCTGGACGAGGACCGGATCCTGCGGGCCTACCTCGGGCTGGTGACCGCCACGGTCCGGACCAACTACTTCCAGCGCGGCGGGGACGGTGCGGAGGCGGCGCCGTACCTGGTGTTCAAGCTGGACGCCGCGCTGGTCCCGGACCTGCCGGCGCCGCGGCCGAAGTTCGAGCTGTTCGTGTACAGCCCCCGGTTCGAGGGCGTGCACCTTCGGTTCGCCTTCGTCGCCCGGGGCGGCCTGCGCTGGTCGGACCGGCGGGAGGACTTCCGCACCGAGATCCTCGGCCTGGCCAAGGCGCAGGAGGTAAAGAACTCGGTCATCGTGCCGTCCGGCGCTAAGGGCGGGTTCGTCTGCAAGCAACTGCCGGACCCGGCGGACCGGGAGGCCTACGCCGCCGAGGTCCTGGCCTGCTACCGGATGTTCATCAGCGCGATGCTCGACGTCACCGACAACCTGCGGGCCGGCCAGGCCATCCCGCCCGAGCGCGTGGTGCGGCACGACGGCGACGACCCGTATCTGGTGGTCGCCGCGGACAAGGGCACGGCGACGTTCTCGGACACGGCGAACGAGATCGCGCTCGGCCGCGGGTTCTGGCTGGGCGACGCGTTCGCCTCCGGCGGGTCGGCGGGCTATGACCACAAGAAGATGGGCATCACCGCCCGCGGCGCGTGGGAGTCGGTCCGGTTCCACTTCCAGGCCCTGGGCATCGACGTGGACCAGACCGACTTCACCGTGGTCGGCGTCGGCGACATGTCCGGCGACGTGTTCGGCAACGGGATGCTGCTGTCCAGGCACATCAAGCTGATCGCCGCGTTCGACCACCGGCATGTGTTCGTCGATCCTGACCCCGACCCCGAGGCCAGCTTCGCCGAGCGGCAGCGGATCTTCGACCTGGCGCGCTCGTCGTGGGCCGACTACGACCGTGGCCTGATCTCGCCCGGCGGCGGCATCTGGCCGCGGTCGGCGAAGTCGGTGCCGATCTCCCCGCAGGCCAGGGCCGCGCTCGGGATCGACGATCAGGTGACCGCGCTGTCGCCGGACGAGCTGATCTCGGCCATCCTGATGGCCCCGGTGGACCTGCTCTGGAACGGCGGCATCGGCACCTATGTCAAGGCCACCAGCCAGTCGCACGCAGACGCCGGCGACCGGTCCAACGACGCGGTCCGGGTGGACGCCTCGCAGCTTCGGGTGCGGGTGGTCGGCGAGGGCGGCAACCTCGGCCTGACCCAGGAGGCGCGGATCGAGTTCGCGCTCCGCGGCGGCCTGGTGAACACCGACTTCATCGACAACTCGGCCGGGGTCGACACCTCCGACCATGAGGTCAACATCAAGATCCTGCTCGACGAGGTGGTGCGGGACGGCAAGCTGACCACCGCCGAGCGGGACGAGTTGCTGCAGACCATGACCGAGGAGGTCGGTCACCTGGTCCTCAGCCACAACTACCACCAGAACCGGTCCCTGGCCGCCGCCCGCGCCCAGGCGTCCGAACTGCTGCACGTGCACGCCAGGTACATCAGGAAGCTGGAGCGCGAGGGCCGGATCCGGCGGCGCCTCGACGTGCTGCCCGCGGACAAGGACATCGCCGAGCGCCGCTCGGCCGGGACCGGCCTGACCCTGCCGGAGTACTCGGTGCTGCTCGCGCACACCAAGATCGCCACGGCGCAGGAGGTGCTGGCCTCCGAGGTGCCGGACGATCCGTTCCTGCGCCGGGTGCTCACCAATTACTTCCCGGTGGCGCTGCGGGAGCGGTACGCGGACCGGATGATGGACCATCGGCTGCACCGCGAGATCATCACCACCTCGGTGGTGAACGACATGGTGGACCGCTCCGGCATCACCTACGCGTTCCGGCTGAACGAGGAGACCGGCGCGACCGTACCGGACATCACCGAGGCCTGGCTGGTTGCCCGCGAGGTGTTCGACATGGTCGGGTTCTGGCGACAGCTTGAGGAACTGGACGGCAAGGTGGAGGCCAGCGCGCAGATCCTGGCGCTGCTCGAGGGACGCAAGCTGACCGAGCGGGCGACCCGGTGGCTGCTGCGGTTCCGGCGGCCGCCGTTCGACATCGCCGCGACCATCGACTTCTTCGCCGGCGGTGTGCTGACGGTGGCCACCGGGCTGCCGCGACTGCTCGTCGGCATGGACCTGGCCGGGTTCGACGAGCGCCGGGAGAACTTCGCCAGCCGCGGTTTCCCCGATCTGCTCGCCGACCGGGTCGCCGCGATGGTGCCCGCCTACTCGGCGTTCGACATCGTCGAGATCGCCACCAGGACGGGCCGGCCGATCGAGGAGACCGCCGAGGTGTACTTCCACCTCGCGGACCGGCTGCAGATTTCCCGGCTCAGGGACCGGATCACCGCGCTGCGCCGGGACGACCGGTGGAACACGATGGCCAGGAACTCGCTGCGGGAGGATCTGTACACCGCGCACGCCGAACTGGCCAGGGACGTGCTCACCGTCACCGAGTCCGGCACGCCAGACGATCGGCTGGCCGCGTGGGTCGCCAGGAACGAGTCCGCGGTCGCCCGGGCCAGCCAGACCCTGGTGGAGATCTGGGAGAGCAACTCGTTCACGGTCGCCACGCTGTCGGTCGCGGTCCGGGCGATCCGGACCCTGGTCGCCACCAGCACCCTGCCGAGCTGAGCCGGGCGCCGGCCTGCGCGGGTCAACCGCCCCGCGCAGGCTGGCGCTTCGTCGCCGCGCGGGCGTCTCGCGTAGGCTTTCGGCCATGGCTGTCGACTATTCCGCCGAGCTTGCCGACCTGGCCGGCAAGCTGACCAGCATTGAGGCCGTCCTCGATCCGGATGGGATGCGCAAGGAAGCGGACGATCTTCGTGAGCGTTCGGCCGATCCCGAACTGTGGACGGACCAGGAGAACGCGCAGGCGGTCACCAGGCGGCTGTCCTACCTCGACGCCGAGTTGTCCAGGCTGGAGGGGCTCCGCGGCAGGCTTGAGGACCTGGGCGTGATGTTCGAGCTGGCCGAGAGCGAGAACGACGGGCCGATGCTGGCCGAGGCCCAGGCCGAACTCGCGGCGGTCCGCGGCCAGATCGACCAGCTTGAGGTCCGTACCCTGCTGTCCGGCGAGTACGACGCGCGGGAGGCGCTGATCTCCATCACCGCGCAGGCCGGCGGCGCCGACGCGGCGGACTGGGCCGAGGGTCTGCAGCGCATCTACCTGCGCTGGGCCGAGCGGCACGGATATCCAACCGAGATCTACGACACCTCCTATGCGGAGGAGGCGGGGATCAAGTCGACCACCTTCGCGATCAAGGCGCCGTATGCCTACGGCACGCTGCGCGGCGAGCACGGCACGCACCGGATGGTGCGGATCTCCAAGTACGACAACCAGGGCCGAAGGCAGACATCCTTCGCCGGGGTGGACGTGATCCCGGTGGTGCAGCAGGCCGACCACATCGACATCCCCGACGACGAACTGAGGGTGGATGTCTACCGGTCAAGCGGCCCCGGCGGGCAGGGCGTCAACACGACCGACTCCGCGGTCCGGATCACCCACCTGCCCAGCGGCATCGTGGTGTCCTGCCAGAACGAGCGCAGCCAGATCCAGAACCGGGCCAGCGCGATGGCGGTGCTCCAGGCCAAGCTACTCGAGCGCAAGCGCGAGGAGCAGGCGGCGAAGATGAGCGAGTTGCGGGGCGAGTCACGCCGAAGCTGGGGCACCCAGATCAGGAACTACGTGCTGCACCCGTACCAGAACATCAAGGATCTGCGCACCGGCTACGAGACCGGCAACACCGCGGCCGTGATGGACGGCGAGATCGACGAGTTCATCGAGGCCGAGATCCGCTGGCTGCGCACCCAGGGCCTGTAACCGCGGGCCGGTCACCCGGAGTCAGTGCGCCAGGTGCTGGATCGCGAGGATCACCGCGATCGCGAGCAGCAGGATGACCAGCGCGTACGGGATGCTCAGGCCGTGGTTTCCGCGATGCAGGTCGGACCTGGCCGCTCGGCACACCGGGCACCTGCCCTCCGAGACTGGCCCAGAGCAGTGCGCGCAGATCAGGTGTTCGCAGCTCATGTGGGTCCCTCCGGTCAGGTGCTGACCGCCGTCTTCGACAATGTTGGACGTTACAACCCAGTTTCCCCCCTAGACTGTCCCGTGACCAAACCGGGTCGCCCTCCGGGCCCGGCTCATCGTCACTACCGAGCGCTGTGATGGACCTGTGATCCACTTCGAAAACGTCACTAAGGCGTATCCGAGTCAGAGCCGGCCAGCCCTGGAAAGCGTCAATCTCGACGTCGAGAAGGGCGAGTTCGTCTTCCTGGTCGGGCCATCGGGCTCGGGTAAGTCCACGTTCCTGCGGCTGATCCTGCGCGAGGAGCGCCCGAGCGATGGCCGGATCTACGTGGCCGGGCGCGATCTGGCCCGGCTGACGAACTGGAAGGTGCCCCAGTTGCGGCGCCGGATCGGCTGTGTCTTCCAGGACTTCCGGCTGCTGCCCGGCAAGAACGTCTACCAGAACATCGCGTTCGCCCTCGAGGTCATCGGCAAGCCGCGCAGGTTCATCAGGAAGGTCGTCCCCGAGGTGATCGACCTGGTCGGCCTGGAGGGCAAGGCGGACCGGATGCCGGACGAGCTTTCCGGCGGTGAGCAGCAGCGGGTGGCGATGGCCAGGGCGTTCGTGAACCGCCCGATGATCCTGCTGGCGGACGAGCCGACCGGGAACATCGACCCGGCGACCTCGATCGGCATCATGAAGGTCCTGGACCGGATCAACCGGACCGGGACGACGGTCGTGATGGCCACCCACGACGCCGCGATCGTGGACTCGATGCGCAAGCGCGTCATCGAGCTTGAGTACGGCAAGGTTGTGCGCGACCAGTCGCGCGGCGTCTACGGCCAGGCGTACTAGCAGCCTGGCGACGGCGGCTGGCCGAGAGCTAAGGAACCAGTTACATGCGTGCGCAGTTCGTGTTCAGCGAGGTCTGGGTCGGCCTGCGGCGGAACCTGACCATGACGGTGGCTCTGGTCGTGGTCGTCGCGATCAGCCTGTCTCTGCTCGGCACCGGCCTGCTGTTCGTCAAGCAGGTCGACCACACCAGGGCGCTATGGCAGAGCCGGGTCCAGTTGTCGGTGTACCTGTGCTCGAACACGCCGCTCAGTTCGCAGTGCGTCAAGAACGGGCCGGCCACCGCCGCCCAGATCGCCCAGGTCAGGCAGACCCTGGAGCAGTTGCCCCAGGTGACGCACGTCACCTTCCTGACGCACGCCCAGGCGTACGCGCAGTTCAAGCAGGAGTTCCGGAACGAGCCGGTGATGATCTCCAACGTCCCGGCCGGCGACATCCCGGCCTCGTTCCAGGTGAAGCTGAAGAACGCACAGGCGGACGCGGCGAACGTGACCGCCGCGGTGACCGGCATGCCTGGCGTGGACTCGGTGAACGACGACTCTGCGATCCTGAACAACTTCTACCGACTGCTCGGCGGGGCCAGGGACGCCGTCATCGTGGTCGCGATCATCCTGATCGTGGCCGCGATCCTGCTGGTCGCCAACACCATCCGGCTGTCGGCGTTCAACCGGCGGCGGGAGACCGCGATCATGCGACTGGTCGGTGCGTCGAACTTCTACGTCCAGCTTCCGTTCCTGGTCGAGGGCATGATCGCCGGGTTGTTCGGCTGGCTGGTCGCCGTGGGCCTGCTGATCGGGGCGCGGACCGGCCTGGACGGGCTGCAGCAGTACTTCCCGTTCCCGGTGCAGTTGTCGCTGGCGGACCTGCTCGAGGTCGTGCTGATCACGATGCTGATCGGCCTGCTGCTGTGCGGGACCACCTCGTTCCTGACGCTCCGGCGTTACCTGCGCGTCTGACGGGTCAGACTGAGATCGTGGCGCAGCAGGGGAAGAACGCACAACGGGACCGGAAGCTGATCGCGAGCAACCGCCGGGCCAGGCACGACTACACGATCGAGGACACCTACGAGGCCGGCGTGATGCTGACCGGCACCGAGGTAAAGTCGCTGCGGGCCGGCCGGGCCAGTCTGACCGACGGGTACGCCATGATCACCGATGGTGAGGTGTGGCTGTACGGGGTGCACATCCCCGAGTACGCGCACGGCACCTGGACCAATCACGAGCCGCGCCGGATCCGCAAGCTGCTGCTGAATCGCAAGGAGATCGACAAGCTGGCCAGGGAGACGGCCGAGGGCGGCCTGACGCTGATCCCGCTGTCGCTGTACTTCCGCGACGGCAGGGCGAAGGTTGAACTCGCCCTGGCCCGTGGTCGGCGAACCTATGACAAGCGACACGAACTGGCTCGCAAAGACGCCGCTCGGGAGGTCGAGCGTGCCTTGCGGCGCCGCAGGTAGCACAATGGCCCGTGATGGCCGGCATGGCTAGGCGCGGCACTCATTCGGCACGGCACCGGGCGGGGAGTCCCCGGGCCGAGGCTGGGATTTCTGACGTCGTGAGCCCGGCTGCCGCCGTCCGCCCCCCGGCAGCGGCAGGCGCCGTGCCGGGGGTGGCCGGTGCGGCGGCGGGCGGATCGGCGAATGGCTCACCAGGCCCCGCGCTCGCACCGGCGGTGAACGGGTCCGTTAACGCGATGCCCCGGTCCGGTTCGGTGACGGAAGCCGGGCCGGTGACCGAGGCCGGACCGGCCCCCGGTGACGGGCAGCCGGCGGCCGGCCCGGCAAGGCCGGCCGGGAAGAAGCCGGGCGGACGGCGACGGTCACAGCTATCCAGGCTCGGCTCGCTGCTGGCGGCGGCCGCGATTGTCGTCGTCATCGGCCTGGTCGGGACCCGATCCGCCGATGGCTCGGTGGCGACCTCGGTGCGGAATTTCCTGCTGGACTGGCAGAACCGGGACTATCCTGCGGCCGCCGCGCTGACCACCGGGCGACCCGGCGCCGTTGCCACCGAACTGAGCGCGGTCTACAGTCAGCTTGGCGCGGCCGACCTGCTGCTCGGCATGGGCCCGGTGACGACCAGCGGCGGCACCGCGGTGGCGTCATTCCACGCCTTCATCGACCTCGGCCGGGGTGGCCTGTCCTGGCAGTACGAGGGGCATTTCCGGCTCCGCCGGACCGCCTCCGGGTGGCGGGTGGCCTGGTCGCCGTCGGTGATCGTGCCCGGCCTGCGGCCCGGGGACCGGCTCGCCGTGCTGACCACGCAGCCGGCCCGCGCCCCGTTGCTCGACGCCAGCGGGAACTCGCTGATCCGGCCGTCCCCGGTGATTCAGCTTGGCGTCGTCCCCGCGCAGGTGACCCGCCCGGCGGTGACGGCCGGCCGGCTCGCCCGGGCGACCGGGCTGTTCGCCTCCGACGCCGCCGAGATGAGCGATCAGATCCAGGCGGCGCCCCGAGATTCGTTCCTCGAACTCATCCAGCTCAGCCCGGCTAGCTACGCCCGGCTGCGGCCGGTGCTCGCCGCGATACCCGATCTGCGTGCCCGGACCGTGACCAGGCGGCTGTTCGGCAGCACGGTCCCGGTGATCACCGGGCAGATCGGCACCGAGACCGCCCGGGTGCTGGTGGAAGACGGCCTGCCGTACCGGCCGGGGACCACGGTCGGCATGTCCGGGCTCGAGCAGGCCTACCAGGCGCGGCTGGCCGGTGCGCCGACGACCCAGATCGTGGTGCAGAACCAGGCCGGGCAGACCGTGCGGGTGCTGCGGCGCTGGTCCGGCCAGTCGGCCACGCCGGTACGCACCACCATCGCCGGGGGGATCCAGCAGGCGGCGCGGCAGGCCCTGGCCGGTCTCGGGTACTCGGCGTCCATCGTCGCCGTGCGGGCCGGCGGCGGCCAGATCCTGGCCGTGTCCCAGCATCAGGCCGGTCAGATGCCGATCGTGCAGGCGCTGTCCGGCAGTTACCAGCCGGGGCAGTCGTTCACGATCGTCTCGACCGCTGCCCTGCTTTCCTCGGTCCGGGGATTCGGGCTCAGCAGCCCGCTGCCGTGCTATCCACGAAACCAGGTCGGCAACCTCACCAACGTCCCGCCGGTGCCTAATCTCGGCGCCCAGCCGCAGTTCCGCGCTGACTTCGCGCACGCCTGCGGCACTGCCTTCGGCGGTGCGTCGCTGCTGCTCAGCCCCGGTGATCTGGCGGCCACGGTGCGCGGCACGTTCGGCATCGGAGGGCAGTGGCGGCTGCCGATCCCGGCGTTCACCGGCGCGATGGCCACGCCGTCCGGGGACGGACAGGAGGCGGCCGACGTGGTCGGCTCAGGCACGGTCCAGGTCAGCCCGCTGAACATGGCCCTGGCGGCCGCGGCGGTCGATTCCGGTACCTGGCAGCCGCCGTCGCTGGTTATCGGCGGGCAGACGACGCGAGGCGCCGGACCGGTCGCGCTGCGCCCCGGCGTAGCCAGCCAGTTGCGGAGCCTGATGGCGCTCGCCGTGCGTTCCGGCGCCGCGCAGGGGGCCGCGCTGTCCGGTCCGCCGGTCTACGGGCAGGTGGGTACGGCGCCGGTGCCCGGACATCACGGCCTGTGGTCGATCTGGTTCGTCGGCTTCCGTGGCACGGTGGCGTTCACCGTGACGGCCTTCTCGCGCTCGCCGGCCTTCGCGCCGGCGGTGCAGGTCGCGCGGCAGTTCGCGGCCGCGCTGAGCGCCGCGGACCTGAGCGGCGGGTCCTAGGCCCGGTGGCCGCTTCCGTCCCCGTCGCGGCGGGGGCCGGGGAGGCGGCCGGCGCCTTAACTCAGGATCCGGACCGGAAAATCTAA
>JAJYTW010000335.1 GCA_021792855.1 Actinomycetes bacterium | reverse complement strand
GGGAATCTCCGCCTCCGTTCGCAGACCCGGCCCGGCTAGGCCTGCTGCCGCCGCCGGAGCCGCCAGGCGCAGACCCCGGCCAGGAGCAGCGCCATTACCACGAAGAGCGCGGTTTCCTCCCATTGCAGTGGCCAGTACCTGCTGGCCGGCTGGTAGACGATGGACTGCCGCAGGTGTCTGGCGGCGAGCCAGGCGTTGCAGGCCCGGTAGGACGGACCAAGGCACGCGCTGGTCGGCGGGCCGGTGAACGGGCGGCCCGCGGCGGTGACCGTCTGATTGGAGATGATCCAGGCGCCGGTGTTGCGGATCGTGGCGTGCACCGTCATCTGGCGGCTGCCGATCGAGATGAAGTCGATCCTTCCGACGTTCAGAGCGATCGTCCGGCGTAGCGGAGTCAGCAGGTGCGGCCGGATCGAGTTCGGCCACGCGACCTGCACGCCGGCGAAGACGGCGAGGGTCGCGGCCATCGCCGGGATGGCCCGGCGGATCAGCACTCCGGCCGTGACGCCAAGCGCGAAGCCGAACACGCCGTAGCCGAGCGGCACGATCCCACTCGCGCCGAACAGGGCCGGTGACATCCGGTCGATGGACAGGTGGTTCGAGCCCGCCTGTCGCGCGGCCCGGTAGATCGGGCTCGCCCACCAGGCGGTCATCAGGCTGAGCAGACCCGTGGCCACTGCGGCGGCGAGCGCGAGCAGCCCGAGCTTGGCGGCCAGCCAGCGCTCGCGGGTCACGCTCTGGTTCCAGGCCAGGCGCAGGGTGCCTGCCTCGATCTCCCTGGCCACCAGCGGCGCCCCCCAGAACGCGCCGATCAGGCCGGGCAGGGCGTAGAGCAGGAAGACGGTCGCGTAGAACGTGAGCAAGATGCCGTTCGCGTCGTAGGCGCCGATCAGTCGCACGCCGGTGACGGCGAGGGCGATGGCGAAGGCGCCGAGCAGCGCCGCCGTCGCGATGGCCTGGCCGCGGAACTGGCGCCAGGTGAGCCAGATCATCGCATGGCCCCTACGGTCGTGGTGGTGGTCGCGACCGGGTCGGCCGCGCGGCTCATGTAGGCCAGCACGAGGTCCTCCAGGCTGAGGGTGCCGACGGTCCAGGCCGGATCGGCGGGGGCGAAATCGGTGTTGATGGTGAGCGTGCTCTGCCGGTCGGTGTGGCTGGCGGTGATGAGATCCCAGTCCGGCGGCAGGTCAGCCGGGTCCCGGCGTGGCCCGGTCACCAGGTGGTGGGTGTCGAGCAGTTGCTCGACTTCGCCGGATAGCTGCACCCGGCCCGCGTCCAGGACGACGAGGTAGTCGCAGATCCGCTCGAGATCGGCGACGAGGTGCGAGGAGAGAAGCACGGTGAGCTCGTGCTCGGCGGCGGCCTCCATCAGCGCCCGCAGGAACTCCCGCCGGGCGAGCGGGTCCAGGCTGGCGACCGGTTCGTCGAGAATGAGGACCTCGGGCCGCTTGGCGATGGCGAGGGTCAGTGCGAGCTGAGCACGCTGGCCGCCGGAGAGCTTGCCCGCCTTCTGCCTCGGGTCCAGGCCGAGCCGCTCGATGCGGCTGACGGCGGCGGCCGCGTCCCAGCCTGGGTTCATCTTGGCGCCGAGCCGCAGGTGATCGGCGACCGTCAGCGAGGAGTAGACCGGGGTGTCCTGAGCCACGTACCCGACCCTCGCTAGCTGACCGCTGCTGCCGGCGGGAGGGGCGCCAAGCACCTCGATCGCACCGGTCGTTGGCTGGAGGAGTCCGACGGCGAGGTTCAGCAGCGTGGTCTTGCCCGCGCCGTTGGGGCCGACGAGCCCGGTGATGGTTCGCTCGGGGATCGTGAGCGTGCAGTCCGACAGCGCCCACCGGCGCCCGTACCGCATGCCCAGCCCCCGGGCAGCAAGGGCGGTGCTCATGAATGTGTCTCCTTGGTGGCCGGGGATCTGGTGGTCGCGTGCGATGCCGGAACGTCGCTCGCCGCCCGGTAGGTGGACAGGAAGAGGGCCTCGATGCTCTCGTCATCGAGCCCGGAGCGGCGCGCCTTGGCCAGCCACTGCTCGAGTTCGCGGCGCAACGGCTCGTGGGCGGCGAGCGAGCTGTCGGCGAGTGTCTTCGTGACGAAGGTGCCGACGCCGGGGCGGGCGGCTGCTAGCCCCTCGTACTCGAGCTCGCGGTACGCCTTCAGCACCGTGTTGGGGTTGATCGCCAGCCGCGCGACCACTTCCTTGACGGTCGGTAGCTGGTCTCCGTCTCGCAGCAACCCAAGGCGGAGCGCATGCCGGACCTGCTGGATGAGCTGGAGATATGGCGAGATGCCTGAGCGAGCGTCCAGGTAGAACTCGATCACGTAACCTCCATTCATCTAGGTACCTAGCACAATAGATAACTGATTCTTAGCGCGGCATCCCGTGGTTTGTCAACCTGCGGCCCGTCGTGGCGTGCCCTGCGTGGCGTGCCCTGCGTGGCGTGCCCTGCGTGGCGTGCCCTGCGTGGCGTGCTCTGCGTGGCTCATCCGCGCGAATTGATCTCCGCGCCGCGTTTCAGCCGGTCGGCTACGGTCAGGGATAGCTGCCGTGCGATCGGGCCGGGCAGTCGCTGCCGGCGTTCGTGGACATCGACCGAGGAGGATTCGTCGTGGGAGCAGTACCTGACGTCAGGCTGAACAACGGGCGCACGATCCCGCAGTTCGGCTTCGGGGTGTTCAAGGTCCCGGCCGGACAGACCATCGAGGCGGTCAGCGCTGCCCTGGAGGCCGGTTACCGGCACATCGACACCGCGGAGATGTATGGCAACGAGAGGGAGGTCGGCGAGGCGATCGCCCGCTCTGGCCTGGACCGGAGCGAGGTCTTCGTCACGACCAAGCTGAACAACGGCTTCCATCGCCCCGAGGACGCCCGGAAGGCCTTCGACCAGTCTCTGGACGAACTCGGCTTCGAGTACGTGGATCTGTTCCTGATCCACTGGCCGCTGCCGACCAGGTACGACGGGGACTTCGTGTCCACCTGGCGGACCCTGGAGGAGTTCTACGCCGATGGCCGGGCACGGTCGATTGGTGTCTCCAACTTCAACCCGCATCACTTGCGCCCGCTGCTGGATGAGTGCGAGATCGTCCCCGCGATCAACCAGATCGAGGTGCACCCGTACCTGACCCAGGACGAGGTGCGGGCGTTCTGCGCCGAGCATCAGATCGCCGTGGAGGCGTGGGCGCCGATCGCGCGCGGCGCGATCGTGACCGAACCCGTGGTCGGCTCGATCGCCGCCCGGATCGGCCGCACACCGGCCCAGGTCGTGCTGCGCTGGCACATCCAGCGCGGGGACATCGTTTTCCCGAAGTCGGTCACGCCGGCCCGGATCCGGGAGAACATTGACATCTTCGACTTCGAACTGTCGCACGCGGAGATGGCGGCGATTACCGGGCTGAACCGGAACCAGCGGACCGGCCCTGACCCGGACACCTTCGCCGGGTAGCCGGTCGACCGCAGGGCCCGCCACGCGGGATGCCCGTGCCGGAGGACGC
>JAJYTW010000334.1 GCA_021792855.1 Actinomycetes bacterium | reverse complement strand
CGGCGGCCCGGCGGACCGAATCGCGAATCCGGTGGCGATGACCCTGGCGGACGGCAGCCTGTGGATCGCGAACGCGCGGAACGACTCGGTCACCCAGATCGGGGCCGCGTCCGGCACCCTGGTTCGGGTGCTGGCCGGGCGCCGCTATCACCTCGCCGACCCTAGCGGCATCACCGCCTACCGGCACCGCATCTGGGTGACGAGCCTGGTCGGCAACAGCATCACCGAGATCATCCCGGCCGCGTCGGCGTCGGCGACCGCGCCTGCCTCACCGGGTGCCGGCCCGACCGCCAGCACGCCGGCCACCCCTGCGGCGCTGGCGGTCGGCACGCTCCGCGCGCTCGCCACCCGAGCGGCCCTGGCGGGCGGCACGCTCCGCACGCCCGCCACCCGGCGCCGCTAGCGGGTCAGAGCACGTCCTTGCGCTGGAGGTAGTGCATCGCGAACCAGCCGGCCGGCACCGGCAGCCAGAACGTGACGGTGCGGAACAGCAGCACCGCGCCGACCGCCTTCGAGCCGGGCAGGCCCGCCGCGATCAGCCCGGTCGACAGCGCGGCTTCGATCGCCCCGAGGCCGCCCGGCGTAGGCAGCACCGAGGCGACCGCGTTGCTGGTCAGGAAGATGACGGCGAGGCTGGCCAGGGACGGCACCACGCCGCCGAGCGCCTTGACCGAGGCCGCCAGGCACAAGATGTAGGCGGAACTGAGCAGCAGCGCACCGCCGACGCCCTGGACGAGCTTGGCCGGCCGCTGGGCCACGTCGAGCAGCCTGGGGATGACCTGGTCGGCGGCGGACGTGACCCGGGACAGCAGTTGCCGCCGGCCGGCCGGGAGCGCGAGGACGATGAGGACGACCCCGACGATCACCGCCAGCGCGATGTACTCCCACTCGCGCGGCCGCAGCGGATTGGCCCGGCTGGACGCTCCGGCGACGGTGGCCGAGAGCGCCACCAGAACCGCGTAGACCATGAACGAGATCAGCTGGCTGACGCCCACGCTGGCGGCCGCGGCGGCCGCGCTCAGCCTGGCCTTGCGCAGGTAGCGGAGGTTCAGGGCGACACCGCCGACGGCGGCGGGAGTTACCAGGATGACGAATGAGCCGGCCACCTGGACGAGCAGGGTGCGCAGCAGACTGAGCCGCTCGAGCACGAAGCCGGACAGGGTCCAGGCCGCCCCGAGGTAGGTCACCGCGGACAGCGCCAGCGCGATCAGCGCCCAGCCGATGCTGGCCTGCGCGAGCAGCTTGCCGAACGAGACCTTGGCGACCTGACCGGCCAGCAGGTAGGCGGCGAACACGCCGGCGATCAGGGTGATCAGGGTACGGGCCCGGATGCGTTCCAGCTGAACCGGCGGAACCTGGCCTTCGGGACCGGCCGCCAGCAGGGCCTGGCGGAGCGCGGCCAGCACCTTCTTGCGGCCCCGCAGCGCCGACCGGGTGGTCCGGTACAGCGCGACCGGCTGGAGCAGCGAGACCAGCGCGGGCAGGTCCTCGCCCGGAACCTTGGCGATCGCCATCGCCGCCGCCCGGTCCGGTCCGACGAGCAGCGCGGTCTCCGCGATGAGCTGGGCGAGGTCGAGGCGGAACTGCAGATCGGTGGCCGCGACCGCGCCGCTGCCCGGGTCGAGCAGGGCCACCTGACAGTCGTCGGACCGGTGGTCGGGCCCGTCCTGCGGCCGGTCAAGCACCAGGATCCGGTCGGCGGTCAGGGCCCGGTGAGTGACCTGCTGACGGTGCAGCCTGAGCACGGCGTCCCAGACCGCGGCAAGCTGCTCATCGGTGACCGACTCGCCGATCTCGGCCAGCGTCGAACC
This sequence comes from Actinomycetes bacterium, assembly GCA_021792855.1. Taxonomy (GTDB): domain Bacteria; phylum Actinomycetota; class Actinomycetes; order Streptosporangiales; family Streptosporangiaceae; genus Chersky-822. The sequence goes on along the minus strand of JAJYTW010000334.1, from coordinate 1,685 downwards.
GGTCAGGTGGTCCGTCGCAAGCGCCGTGGCGTCCGGCCCGATCCTGGTCACCGACCGGAGCCGCGGGGTAAGCACGCCGGCGTCCTCGGTCGCGTAGATCTGCAGCGCCTGCCGCTCGATCGCGGCCTCCATGGACAGCGGAGCACTGCCGGAGACGTTGGCCTTGAGCCTGAGCCGCCGGTAGACGCGGTACAAGGTGTCGGCGCCCTGTTGATCCCGGTCGTACACGGTGATGTCCAGGCGCTGGCCGTTACGGCTGGTGGCCGCATATCTGCGGACCTCCGAGCCGCCGTTGCCCACCCGCCTGATCTCGACGATGGGTAGCTCGCCGGTGCTCAGCGCGGCCGCGATCCTGGCCGCCGTGGGTCGGCCGGACATGGTGCCGAACGCGTAGCGCAGCCCGGATCCGATCGCGGAGCCGATCAGCACCGCGATCAGGAAGGAGAGCACGGTGGTTCGGCTGTTGGCCAGGCTGGCGACTGCGTAGAACCCCAGCGCGGTCCAGAACGCGGTGCGCCAGTGCGCCCGGCCGCGCAGACTGATCACGGTGACGTAGGCAACTAGCCCGGCCAGGTACCCATCCAGCGTGGGCGCGTGACTGGCCCGCATGCTCGCCGTGTCCAGCGCCGCTCGGAGTTGATCGAGCGCCGGCCGGCTGAGCAGCAGATTGACCAGGATCACCACGCCGACGGCGGTGCCGCCGGTCAGGACCGCCTCGGCCAGCCTGCGGAACTGGCGCAGCACGAGCAACCGGATCGCCAGGGCAACCGGCAGGAGGAGCAGCGCCAGGTTCCCGGCGAAGCCGATCAGGCCAAGCAGCGCAGCGGGCAGCCGCTGGCTGGCGCCGACCAGGTCAAACTCGACTCCGGTGGCGGTCGCGCTGGCCAGCAGACCCAGGCCGACCAGCAGGCCGATCTCGAGTACCGCGATCAGGCAGCGCAGCATGTCGGCCGGTATCCGGACCCTGGGCTCGAGATGATCCTCGACCACAAGCTCCGGCGTGCTCGGATCGATGCCCGGCTCCGTGCCGGGCCGCGTCAGCGCCGTCATAGCAGCGGGCTGCCCTGGCGGCTGCTGCTGACGCGAGTCCATGAGTAGATCGTTTCACCTGCTTGCAAGCAAGGCCGCGCCGCAGGTCCGGTTGGGGCAGCAGTGACCAGCGACGTCAGCGTCGGCGCTGTACTCCAGCGTTAACTTCGGAGCATCGTATCCGGCAGGTGCCGCCAAAGCGGGCAGATGGCGATTGGTGGTGAGACGCGGGGATACGCGAAGTCTCGTACACTAGCTCAGCCAGGCGGCGGTATGTGATGGTTGCGCTGGTCCAGGGCGCTGGTCCCATTGCCTGGACCTGGCGCCTGACCCAGTCGCGCGCGGCCTTTCAGTCTGGCTCGCCCAGCCCGCACTGGCGCGCAATCGCGCCGACAACGGCCTCCTGGTCGCGCAGCGACGGGTAGTGATCCACCCCGGGCAACACGATCAGGTCGCATCCCGGGATGCCGGATGCGATCGCCTCGTCGCACGCGATCAGGGCGGGCCGGTCCATGTCGCCGACGAGCAGCACGGTGGGCGCACGCACCTCCCCGAGCCGTCCGTAGGCCGGCTCGTCCGGCTCCAGGCAGTGCTCCTGCTCGGCCGGCCAGGCGCGGATCGCGCCGAGCAGCATGTCGGTGATCAGCGGGTCGCCG
>JAJYTW010000062.1 GCA_021792855.1 Actinomycetes bacterium | reverse complement strand
CGCGCTGGCCGCGATCGGCCAGGCCGTCACCGCCTACCGGGACCTGGCCGCGGCCCGGCCGGACGCGTTCCTGCCCGACCTGGCCACGTCGCTGAACAACCAGGCCGGCCGCCTGGCGGACCTGGGGCGGCGGGAAGAGGCACTGGCCTCGGCCAGCGAAGCCGTCACCGCCTACCGGGACCTGGCCGCCGCCCGGCCGGCCGTATTCGCATCGCGGCTGAAATCATCCCTGAGCATCATGGCGGATCTGCTCGAGTCGGCAGGCCAAGCTTCTGCCGCTGAGACGGCTCGCTCCGAAGCGGAACGGCTTCCCTGAATACTCACGGCGCGACTGCGTGGCTGTGCCCGAGAGCATGGGACGGCAGCGCAGGCAGGGCGCCGTTACCTGTCTCAGCTGTCGGTCGCCTGCCGCGACACTGCCGGGGCAGTCCCCGGCCTGGCCATCCGGCACCGGGGCGGTGTCTCACGCGGGCCAGGTCGAGTGTCAGCGTCTTATGAGACGATCAGCAGTGGAAGGCACTTCGCCTGCCGCCCCGGACGACCGGTCGATACAACTCGTGCTGGCGTCGGCCAGAACCGAGTTGCCTTACTTGCCGCCGGGGATATGCACGGGCGCTGGGCGCTCAGGGCGAGGCAGGGCAAGGGGGACTCCGGCGCCTTCCCCGGAGTCCCATCACGCGCCAGGAGTCGGATTGGCCCTGATCGGCTACGCGCGGGTGTCCACCGCCGACCAGCATCCCGAGGCACAGTCCGCCCGGCTCCGCGAGCACGGCTGCACCACCGTGTTCGCCGACCACGGCGTGAGCGGCACGAAAGCCAGCCGCCCGCAGTGGGACCGGTGCCTGGATCACCTGCGGGCCGGGGACACGCTCGTCATCACGAAGCTGGACCGGATCGGCCGGAGCCTGGCGAACCTGATCGAGGTCGTCGGCCAGCTCGGCGAGCGCGGGATCGGGCTCGTGGTCCTGGACCAGGCCATCGACACGACCACGCCCGGCGGCAGGCTGACCTTCCACATCTTCGGCGCGGTGGCCGAGTTCGAGCGCGACCTGATCGGCGAGCGGACCCGCGACGGGCTTGCCGCCGCGAAGGCCCGGCACGGCGGCAAGCTGCCGCCCCGGGGCCAGTCGATCAGCCCGGACAAGATCGCCGTGGCCCGCCAGCTCTACGCCCGCGGAGACATGCCCGCTGCCACGATCGCTCGGGTCGTCGGGATCTCCCGCGCGACCCTTTACCGGGCACTCCCGCCAGGCGGCCGGCAACAACGGCAGGACGCAACCTGACCGCCCGGACATCCTGCGCAAACGCGCGATTCGGCAGGTCGGACCGACGACTGGCTGACCAGGCGTCGGTTGATCAGCCCGGTGATCAGCCCGATGATCCCGGTGATCAGCCCGATGATCCCGGTGATCAGCCCGATGATCAGCCCGATGATCCCGGTGATGATCCCGGTGATCAGCCCGATGATCAGCCCGATGATCAGCCCGATGATCAGCCCGCGCGCCTTGCAGGTTGCTGCTGGCCGCGGTCCGGGATCACGTCGGGGACCGCGCGTATCTTGAGATCAAGATAAACCGGGGTCCGACCAGGGGCCGGAAGGATTCGACCGCGCCGGAAGACCGCCAGCGGACCGGCGCGGCACCGGGGTTCGATTCCCCGCGGCTCCACGTTGCGAAGGGAGGTCGGCGGATGGGCGGCCAGCAGACGAGGGCGAGGGCTTTCGCGGCGCCCGATCCGGCCCGCGACGATCTCACCGACCAGGCGATCGGGCACCTGCGGAACCTCATTGACCGCGGGTTCGGTCAGGAGGAAGTCCTGGCCGGCTGCGCGAGCGAGTATCGCGCCGACCAGTGGCGCCTGGCGTTCCGGCGGGCGGCCCGCAGGCTCGGCGTATCGGCGCTGGTCCTCTGGCACCACTGCGGCGAAGGACCCGGCTGCGGCGACGGCCACCGCTACTGCGTGGCGGCCGGGGACCCGGACTGCACGTGGCATGTCCATTTCACCGCCTACCGCAAGGAGGACGCCGCTCGCTTCATGGCCGACAAGTCGGACCGGCTCGGCTGGCCCAAGCGCGGCGGTGCCGAGTGAACCGTTCGCAGGCGCACGACGCCCTGATCGCCCGGGCGATGCAGCTCGCGCTGCGCTACGACGTGGAATGCCACCACGCCCGGCGGCCGCTGTACGACCGCCGCGGCTGGCCCGACCTGTTCCTGCTGGGGACTCAGGCCGCGGCGGCGAGGGAGTTGAAAACCGGCCGTGCGGTGCCGACCGCGGATCAGGTTGAGACCGGTAGGCGGCTGGCGATCGCGGGGATCGATTTCCGGATCTGGCACGAGCAGGACTTCCTGAACGGCGATGCCGAGCGGCAGATTGCTGCGCTATCCGGGCGGCAGCCGTGGATCTGATCCCGCCGGGCGCTGCGACACCCGCGCAGGTCCGAAGGCTCCAGGTCGCGTTCGCGGAGATCGGCTACACCGGCCGCACCGAGCGGAGCGAACGGCTCGACGTTGCCGCGGCGGTACTCGGCCTGGAGCATCTCGCCAGTTTCGGCGACCTGGATCGTGCTCAGGCCGGGCGGCTGTTCGCGTGCCTGCGGCACGGATCGATCCCTCCTGCGGGCTGCCCGCTGCCGCACGAAGGCTTCCTGCGATCGGTCGCAACCGAACCCGAACCACGTCCCGAACCGGGTCACGATGACGCCCTGGCCGAGTTGCTGACCGGGTTCATGTTCCTGATCGAGTTCGCAGCCACCGTCTGGCAGATCGCACGAGCGGCACGAGCACGGCGCTGCGCCAGCGCGAAGAACCCGGATCTGACCGCAGCAGCCGGGCGGTAGAACGCGGTACGACCGCGGACTAGCGGCGCACGAGAAGCCACATCAACCCGCACGATCGGCGTTCTGCGCGGCGCAGGAGCGGCTGAACATGTTTCTCAAACCGGCGATGATCCTTTGAAGATCGCGGCTTAATTGGGCCGCATGGCCGGAACGTTCCTTCGCGCAGCAGTTGCAGCACACATAGCAGTGACAGCACTAGCTACAGCGCCGCTCCACGATCGACGCACGCCGGCCGTGCCCTCAAGTGCAGCGCTGATGATGCAGCAGCCATAGCAGTTGCAGCACCTGTAGCTTTCAAGCTCTCCCGTGCGCGCGCGAGAATTCAAACCCCGCAAACCCCGCAAACCCCGCAGCACCCCGTTCTACCTGCGGTTATGCAAGATCATTCCTGCGGGGTTTGGAGTACGGCTGCGGGGTTTCAAACCCCGCAAGATGCTTCCTGCGGGGTTTCAAACCCCGCAGCGCGGGGTTTGAAAACCTCTCGTGGAATCCGGTGTTTCCGCAGGTCAGGGTGGGTGGCTGCGGGGTTTGCGGGGTTTGCGGGGTTACTTTTGGCCTCCGCGCGTATAGCGCGTGCGTCACCACTCCTCGACGCGGTAGTTCTTGATCTTGCTGTGGGGATCCATCCGGGCGCTGAGCCGGTAGGAGCCGCGGTAGCGGCCGACCTGGCCTCGCAGGAGCCTGCCAAGGGACCTCGGGCTCAGCGGCCTGCCGCGCGTGTCGGTGCGGAACACGCCCTCCCACGGGTCGTGCTCCCGGTTGCCGTAGGGGTCGTGGCTGACGTTGGCGGACTCGCGGAGCCGGTTCGTGGTCACCCACTCGTCGCCGAACATCTTGCGCCACTGCGCGAAGAACGCGATCCAGTCGGTCTCTTCCTCGTCCAGGTCGCGGATGTCCTCGGCGTTGGCGAGGAACGCCCCCACGCCGTGATGCTCGAGGAAGCCGCCGACCGCCTCTGCCCAGGTCGTGAACTGCCGCATGGTCAGCCCGCGGTGCCGCGGTGCCCCGGCCCGGATCCAGTCGGCGACCAGGATCAGCAGGTGCCAGAGCACCTGGCGCTGGTTGGACGGGATCAGGATCCACTGATCCAGGTCCGGTATCGCGAAACCGGTGCGTTCCTCGGGCCGAGGCGTGTCCGGGTTCAGCGCGACCAGCACCGATCGGGTCCGCATGTCCCCGCCGAGCGCCAGGTTGTTGCCGGTGGCGGTCCATACCCGGTCGTTGGCGAAAGCGGCCGTGGCGTTCTTGCCGAGCAGCCGGTCAGCCCAGGTCCGGTCGGTAATCAGCCGGGCCAGAACCGGGGAGTCGATCACGGTGCCCTCGGCCAGGTTGTCGAAGATGATCGTGCCGACCGGATCAGCCAGGACCGACGTGATCGCCTTGCGCAGTTCCTCGTCGCTGTGCGTCCAGGTCAGTACCCGCTGCCCGTACAGCATCCCGAGGCCGCAGGTCAGGATCGTCTTGCCGCTGCCCGGCATCGTCGAGGTGACCACACCGAACGGGATCAGCGTCCGCAGGTAGCTCCGCAGAATCGGCGTCACCAGCAGCCCGAGGTAGTTCGCCTTGTCGGCCGGCCCGACCCACGGGAAGTCGCCGAGGAACCGGTGCAGCAGGAAGTCGCGCGCGGACTGCACCTGCGCGCCGGTGGGAGCCTCGGGCACTTCGTCCAGCGGGACCTTGCTGGCGAGGTAGAGACCGGTGGCCTTGTCGTAGCCAGGCTGCTGGAGCAGGCTCCCGTCGGGCCGCAGGACCGGGGCGCCCACGATGCCGTACAGCGGGCGCAGGTGCGGCCATTCCTTCGGGGCCAGCGCCGCCGCCAGGGCCGGCGTCGGCGGGGTCACCTCCTCCTGGTAAGTCTCCTGGCGCCCGTCGTCGGTCTTGCGGGTCCGCGTGCGGAAGGTGTGGGTGTGCTCGGCCAGCAGCGCCGCCAGCGACGGCGGACCTACCTCGCTCGCGGTCACAGGAAGCGGGGAATCCTCGTCCCCGGTTGTCCCGGCCACGGTGCCCGACACCCGCTCGACGTGCACGACCCGGCCCCCGCTGACGTAGGTGCCCGGGATTACCCCGGTGTCGATCGCCTCGCGCAGTGCGCGGATCGTCGCGGGCCCGCTCGCCGCCTCGATCTGCGGCAGGTCGTCCAGGCCGGCAGCGGCGAGGATTTCCTCGGCTCGTGCGCGCATCTCAGTCATACCGTGGCCCCCAATCCCGACGCCACGGTGCGCCGTGCCTCGGCCTCGCCGCCGCGCAGGCCCGCCTCGACCGCCGCCTGGACCAGGACCAGCTCCGCGCTCTCCCGGCTGATCTCCCGCGCAGCGACCATCTCACCGGCCCGGCAGGCAGCCCAGTACAGCCGCCCGTTGCGGTCGCCGGGCGTTCCGTCGAGCACATGCCGGACCAGGCCGCGCAGCCTGGGGTAAGGCTCAACGGGCGCCTGCCCGCCACGGGGAAGCGCAGCATCGTGCCGGGGAGGATCCAGCAGATCCGCGATCCAACCCGGAATCGGCTCGGGGTCCCGGCCGTCGATCACCTCATAGCGCCGGCCTTCGATCACCGATCCGGGACCGACCACATAGCCGCCGTTGCTGTCACCGCCGCCGCGGATGTCGATCAGCGGGCCAAGTGCCCGGTTGCCGATCCGGCGCCCCGATGCGGCCCGGAAATACAGGTGCCGACCGCCCGAGGGCGTTGCGACGGTGAACGTTGACGGCGGAGTACGGCCAGCCCGGCGCGCAAGCGCCATCAGCACGTCCCCGCCGTCGGCGATACCCGGCTCGTCCCGCCAGTCCGACGGCAGGGCATACCCGGGCTTGGGGCGGTCCAGGTCCACGATGACCAGCCCGCTCGGCTTCGCCGCGATCCCGTAGTTCTCCCCCGGCCGCCAGGCGGCAGCGGCAACGCGCCCCGGGTCGGCGCACGCGGCGTCCGGCCACGACAGCCCGGCTCGCGGCTGCTTCCCGTTCGGCCGGACTGGGAACACATACCAGCCCCGCTCCGCGGCAGCCACGGCCGCGGCCCGCGCGTTCATGCCGCACCCCGTCCTGCCGGCCAGACCGTCAGGCCGAGGCGTCGGCAGTAGGTGACGAGTTCCGGCGGGACCGCCGCGGCCATCCCGTGGCGGTTGACCTGCGCGGCCGCCGCGGCCCAGGAGCGGCGCTTGCGCCAGGTCGCCAGGTCGATCACCGCGGCGGCCGTTTCATGTAGCCTCGGTTCGTAGCTGTTCATCGTGAAGTCCTCCTTGGTCCTGAAATTCGGGTTCGGGATCAAGGAGGCTCACGGCCCTTCGGGGGAAGCCGGCCGCCGGGCAGGACCCGGCCGCGCGAGCACCTGGACCTGAAGGCCGTGCCCGAACGCACCAGGCCGCGCCTGCGCGGAATCACGCCCCGTCGCGGGGTCGCGGAAGCAGGGCGCATCCCAGCCCAGCGGCCGGGCGATCAGCAGGACCAGGCCGCCATTGCCGTCCGGGAAGGCGGCCTGGACGACCGGGGTCGTGCGTCTCATCAGCCGGCCGATCGCAGTGCCCGGGCCGGCGACTCCCCGATGGCCGGCCGGTGCGCCGGGAGCGCCCTGACCATGTCGGTGCAGGGCAGCGGACCGAGGATCGCCGCGAGTTTCGACCGAACCACCGGACTCAATGGCGGCGCTGCCGCAGCTTCAGCGCGCGCAGCGGCCAGTTCGGTGACGGTCAGGCATGACCGGCCCGGGGAAACGCCCCGCGATGAGGACAGGGAAACCATCGTCAGCCCCTGCGCTGCTCGCGAAGCCATCGCTGGACATCCGTCCACGAATAGCGTGCGTGCCGACCGACCCGATGCCACGCCGGTCCAACTCCCCGCGACCGCCAGTGGTCGAGGGTGTGCGCGGGCACACCAAGATATTCCGCAAGTTCCTGCGGCCCGATCATCGCGGGTTCCGGAAGCTTCTGTTCTGGCACCGTAGCCCTCCTCAGATGGGATCTTGTCGCTGCCCAAACGGAAGGATGTCAAAGCTTCCCAGCACTGTCAAATAGGCTGTGCAATACTCCCGATATGGCAGATCGCGGGGAAACCAAGCGTCCGGCGGAAGGCGTCCCGCCGGTCGGGAGACGTGTGGCGGCGAATATCCGCACCCTGCGCAATGCTCGCCGAATGAGCACATTGCGGCTCGCCGCGCGCCTGGCGGAGCTGGGACGCCCGATCATCGCCACGGGCATCACCAAGATCGAGGCGAATCATCGCCGTGTTGATGTAGACGATCTGGTTGCTCTGGCGCTCGCCCTCGACGTATCGCCCAACAGGCTGCTGCTGCCCGGGGAGGGCGGCAGCAGCCATTTCCAGACGGCGCACGGAATGGGTACTACGTCAGACGGAAGCGAGCTGGAGCTGACTTCAGTCGTTCGCGTCCCCGTGCTGGATGCATGGCAGTGGGCAACCGGAGAGATGCCGCTTCTATGGCCGCGCGAGGAGCTACGACCGGTAACCCGCGTAACGGAGGAGCGCTGGGCAGCTTTCCGGCGCGAGAACCGGCCTTACGAGTCCAGCGAGACACAGAGCAGGTTCTTCGACAAGCGCGAGCTACAGCGGCACCCCGAACTGCTCAGCATGGCTATCGACCTCGTGACAGCGGCACGGACGGCAGGGGTAGAACCAGAGCTTGTCTACGACTTCCTGGACTTCGCCACGATGATGTCGGCCGCCAAGGCGCCGGAGGACTAGAAGCGTCTCAGCGATGCCAGGTGAACCTGATCGCAGTCGGGTCGAGGTATCCGCCGCCGGGGAGCCGTCCGCGGGGAGCGGGCAGAATCGCGATGTCGCAAAGGGCGTTGATCACCGCTCGCCGGCGTCCGAGGTCGAGTCGTTCCCATGCCGCTGCGGCGTCAGGGTTCCCGGCGATGCCGTCCAGAGGGTCGGTACGTGCCGCGGCCGACAGCGCCCCCTCTATGCTCGTGAGCTTTCCGCGGAGTTCCCTGCTGCCGGCGGCGAGCTGCTGTCCGTCAATAACTCCCCGGGCATGAAGCCGGGCCTGCTCGTCCAGAAGCTCGCGCAGCGACTTCGCCTCCTGGCGCATGGCCGCGAGGTCGGTCCCGGGCTGCCGGACATGAATCAGCTCTGCCGACTCGGGGCGGCCAAGAATCGTCGTGATGACCGCGGTCACGTAGTCGTCCAGCCGGACGGCGGCGCGCTGGACGTGCCCTCCGTTCGGGCAGCGATATGCGGTGCGCCCCCTGGATTGCCCCCAGACGTGAAGCGTCGATCCGCAGATGCTGCATGTAGCGATTCCGGACAGCAGCCAGCGTGGCGTGTTACCGGCAGCGGTTCGCCTCGCCGGATCATCAAGCACCGCGCAAACGGCCCGCCACGTCGGCTCTGGCAAGATCGGCGCCCACGGTGCTTTGCCGACGACTTCACCGCGGTGGACCATCAGGCCCGCGTTCCGCGGCCGGCGAAGGATCTCCCGCATGATGGTCGGCCGCCAGGTCGCTCCCGTGACAGTCGGTATCCCGCGATTCCTGAGATCCGCAACGATCTGCCGGACAGGCACTCCGGACAGCAGCGCATCGGCCGCGTTGACGATCTCGCGGGCCTCGGCTTCGCGGACAGTGACACCGTCGCGTTCAAATCCGAACGGCCGCATTCCCCCGCCATACTGGCCGCTCTCGGCCTTCCGGCGCCTGGCCGCTGCGACTCGTCGGCCGGTGTCACGACTCGACTTGTTGGCGATCGCCACCATGACACGCGCCATCGATACATCGGCATCGTTCGCCAGGCGCAGGCTTCCGGTCACCGACTCGACCGGAATCCGCGGACTCCGGCTTTCCGCAACGTCGATCAGATCCTCCAGGTCGCGCGGATCACGGGCCGTCCGGTCGAGGTCGAGCGCGATCAGGCCATCGGCCTCACCCGAGGCGAGCATGCCAAGCGCGTGCCGGAAGCCCGGCCGCACCGTGCGGAGCGCCCAGCTACCGTCCGGAAGTTGAATGCGCTTCCGCTTGAAGGCGCTGGTGTCGTTCTCCACCACGACATGCGTCTCGGACGGCCCGCATCGCCAGCCGAGCCGGGCCGCCAGCGCGAGACAGTCGGCGATCTGCCCCTCAACGCCGTGGGTGTCGCCGTCGCGGGCATCGCTGATTCGGGCCAGGATCAGTGCGCGCTGCGGTGTGGACGCCATGCGCAAGAGTATGCCAGAATAGGAGGCGGAATCAGAACGTCGTCTTGCCTTCGTTGACACCACCGACGACGAGGATGTTGCACCTGGCCCGCACCGCCGCCGCGAGGAAGGCGGCCGACACCCGATTCAGGGTTCCGAGCGCGACCAGGTCGGCCAGCGTCACCTGCAACTGCCCGTGGCGGCGCAGCGACACACAGGGCCGGGGCGTCACGGACATCGTGGCGGTCATCCGGACGCCGCCCGGCAGGGCCACGGTGACCAGCGGCGAACCGGACGAGAAGGCCCGCGAGGTCTGCCCGCCCCTGGCAGCCCAGGTCCTGATCAGCTCGATCAGCGACTCGTCGCTGGCGGCGACCGGCGCGACGGCGCGCCGTTCCCCGCTCGCGTAGCTGACGAAGACCCGGTCACAACCATTGATGTCGATGTTCTCCACCCCCTTCTCGCGCAGGTGGGGCGCCAGCGGTCCGAGGTCGTAGCGCAGGTCGAAGACGGCCTGGGCGATCTCGTCGATCTCCTCGCCCGTCGGTACCAGGCCGCCGCGCTGAACCTGACGGCGGCAGTGGTCAGCGACGGCGCCGGTGATCACCGGCCAGATCTCCGGCCGGGTTGGGTCCTCCGGCAGGCGGTCGGCAAGGGCCGCCAGGATCTGCGGCGCGGCGGTTGCCGCCGGGGGCAGACTCGGCACGACACCGGGCGGCGGGTCCGGCACGACACCGGGCGGCGGGTCCGGCACGACACCGGGCGGCGGGTCCGCGGCAACCTCGGCGGCTGCCTGGACCTGGCCGGGAGGCCAGCGCAGTGTGCTCACCGTGGATCGCCTCCGGACTCGCGGGCTGGTCGCCCGGGAGCGGGGCCGGACCGGTCATACCGGCTAGCCGGGTCTGCCACGCCGGGCGACGACGGCGGCGGTGACGGCGACGACGGCGACGGCGGCGGCGGCGGCGATCCGGCGACGATCATCGAGCGCGCGACCACCCGGGCGTCCGTGATCAGCGGCCGGCTGGCCAATCCGCCACGCCGGCCCGCGCCGTCCGACAGCAAGGTGGCAGTCCGCGGGTCGAAACGCAGGGCACCGATCAGCGCGATGCCCAGAGCGGCCTCGATCTCGCGGCCGGGATGATTTCCGGCTCCATACGGCCGGCGCGACCGGCCACCAGAACCGGGTCCGTCAAGCGGGCCACCCGACCGGGCCGTCGCGGCCAGCACGGACAGCACGTATAGCGCGTTCCTGGCGGATGCCATGTTCCGCGCTGGTAGCGCGGGCGGGCCACCCAGCGCGGGCGGGCCACCCAGCGCGGGCAGATCACCAAGCGCGGGCGGCGTGGCTGGTCGCCATCGATCATGACGGCCGAAATCCCGTCGCCCGTGACCCGCACGGCCACGATCTCGGCGCCTGCGGGCCGGAGCGCAGCTTCCGACCAGCAGCAGGCGGAGCCGGCTCGTCCCGCCTAGCAGTTGGGCTACCAACTCCAGTCTCGGCATGGCCCACGCGACCTGCCGCAGCGTGGGCCGTAGAACCATCACGACCAGTTCGGCCTGCTCGAGTACGGCGGCCGGCCGGCACGGGCCCGGATCAAACCTGCCGCAATCGGCGATCACGTCGCGATCCGCGCCGGCCAGGCCAGCCGCGATCGTCGGCCAGGCCGGCGTCATCCCGGCCGCCTGGCGCGGGTCGGACAGGCCTGCCAGGAACAGCCGGTCACCGCCCTCATCCAGGAGTGCCAGCTGGCCGGGCAGTTCACCACGTACGGTCCCGTCACTTCGACCGGCGGCGATGGCCAGTCCAAGCAGGCCGCCGGACCCGGACAGGTGACCGGCGAACAGTCCCGCCAGGATTGCGCCGCCGGCCGGGTCGCATTCGGCCAGGATGACCGGCCCGGACCAGGACAGGGCCAGCGCCAGGGCGGTGGTCGTGACGCCGGGCGACCCACCCGGCGAGATCAGCGCGTACATCGCCATCACGGCCGCCTGCTGGTGATCACGAGCGCGAACTGACCCGTCGACACCTGCCTGGCCAGGCCGGGCCCGGCGGTGGCGGTCACAAGCAGATCGACGACCTGGTAACCGTCCGCGTCGGGCCCGCGGCTGACGGCCTCGACGACGCCGCGGACCGGCGCCGTCAGCACCGGCGCGATGGACAGCCCAGGCTGGCCGGCCACTCCGGGCGTGGCGACGACCAGCACCCGATCACCGGCGGATAGACCGCTGACCGGCAGACCCGACGGCCGGACCGGGACCGGCACGAGCACCTGACCGGAATGCGGCGGGCGGACTGCCCCTAGCTCGGCGGTGGCCAGCAGGGTGCCGGGGACCAGCGCTGTACCGGCGACCTGCCCGACCACGTGCGGCAACTGGCCGGCCGGTACGACCCGCACCCCCGAGCCGACGAGGACGCTGGCGGTCCCGACGTCCGCCGACGTGATCACCTGGCCAGCGGGCACGGCCGCGATCACCAGCACCACCCGGATCCGGTGGCCGGTCGCCTGGTAAACCCATGCACTGACCAGCACACCGGCACCGATCAGGGCGGCCGCGAGAGCGACCAGACCCGGCCGCCGGCGGTGCGGGAGCCTGGCCAGCGTGGCCAGCGGCGCTGGGACCGGCGACTCGAACCCGGCAGCTGGCTCGGCCTCCGGGAAGAATGCGGTGCCAACCGCGGGCCCGGCGGGCGGACCGTTATCGATCATGGCTCGACCACCAGGGCCTCGGCCTGGGCAATGCGGATCGGCAGCGGGGAGCCGACGGCATAGTCCGAGGTAACGAGGCCGCCCGAACCGTCCGAACCGGTCCAGGCGATTCGCCACCCCGCGATCACCTCGGCCCGGTACACCTGGGACGGCTGGCCGGTCGATGGCGATGGGTAGGAGTAGGAGCACCTGGTCTGCTGCGCGGCGGCCGGGATGCCGGGCCGGAACGCGGTGCCCGGCCCAGGGCAGGAAGTCGCGGCCAGGCCGCCGCCCGGCAGGTAGGTCAGGCTGACCGGGGTGGCTACCGCGACGGCCCAGACCGGGCCCGCGGTCACGGTGACACTGACCGGTCGCCACTGTCCGCGCGGGATCCAGAACCACTCGGGGAGGCCGACCAGGCCGTCCCTGCCGATCGGCGGCGCGGTCGCCGGCCGCAGCGCGGGAACCACAAGCCGCCGCAGTGCGGTCTTCAGCAGGTCCGCCGGATGGACCAACGGGCGGCCGGAGACGACGCTGACCTCGACCAGTTCGCCGTCGGCCGGGCCCCGCCGGGGCCCCGGACAGCGCATGATGTCCCACTGGTAACCGCGTTGCGCCGGGCCGGTCCCGGTTCGCTGCAGGATTCCGACCGGCGCCCTGGTGAAGACACAGGTATAACGGGCCGTGCGGGCCGATCCGGTGCCCGGAGTGCTGCTCAGATAGCGGCAGGTCCAGACCAGGCCGGCCCGGTAGCACCGGCCTGACCCGCCCGGCACCTGACCGGCCAGCGCGGTCCGCCCGAACCCGGCGACCACAGCGATCACGCCAAGCCCGATGATCGCCGCCGGGCGAATCGCAATTGTCGGCGCTCGCCGACTCAGTCCAGGCGTGCCCCGGTTCAGTCCAAGCACCTGGTGGTTCAGTCCCAGCACCTGGCAGTTCAGTCCCAGCGAACCCCGACGAAATCCCGGCGTCCGCTGGCGCAGGGCAGGCGAGCCTTGGCGCAACCTCAGCGCCGCCTGGCGCGGACCCATCGACCGTCGATTCAGTAGGCGCATGACGCCACCACCGGAATCGATCCGGTCACCAGCCATCGTCCGCGCAGGCGGACCAGTGTGGTGATCAGGTTGTAGTGCGACTGGCCGATCACTCCGACGTTCCGCCCGGTACGGAAGTTCTGGAGTCCCAGTCGGCTCAGGTCCAGGCAGTCGTGCACGGCGGCGTTCCCCGGTCCGGTCACGGTGACCTTCATGATGTGAAAGGCCGGCAAACCGGAACCGATTTCATCCCGCCGCCACAGGCCGGTGAACGCGCGCATCAGGGTGGCGACAGCTTCGCGTGGCACGAACCCGCCGATGATCGCCCTGGCCCGGGCCGGATTGCGGGAGTCGAGCGCCGCGTGGGTCGCGCGCCAGTAGCCCTCGTAGGCAGCTACGATCCTGGCCCGGGTCGGGACCGGGGCGCGACGGCCCGATGCTGGCCGGGCGGTACGATGCGCCACGTCCAGGGACCGCCACCCGGCCAGCGACCAGCCAGCCAGCGATCGGGCGGCCGCCCGCCCACCCGGCGAGTCGGCGCCGCCCGCCTGGCCCGCCGTACTCGCCGGGACCGACGCGGCGGGCAGTGCGACCCGCGCAGTCCCCGCGGCCACGGGATGGGCGGCACAGCCGGCCACAATGCAGGCCGCCGCGATCGGCACGGCGTATAGCCGCGCTAATTCGAAGATTCGCCGTATTCGGCAGATCGTGCTGCGAATAAAACTCATTGCCGCTCCTTGAACTCCCGCCGGGCCGACATGCCCGGCTCGCGATGGCGACACTAGGGCCAGGCGCGTCAACATCACGTGATCTGATGGTGAATGCCCATCTAAAGGCTCATATCCGGGTGCGGGCAGTGCAGGCGCGGGCCAGTCCGGGCGGGCCAGTCCGGGCGGGCCAGTCCGGGCGGGCCAGTCCGGGCGCTAGGTCGCCACCCGCGCCGGGTCGAGCCAGGTCCGGCTCAGCGATTTTCGCAAAGAACACCACGAAGGGAAGTATCAACTACCGCTTATTATCCCTATTCGACTCGGTCCACCGGATTATGATCGGCACTTCTGATTACCCCATCGATTCGCGTCCCGAGGAGCAGCGATGCGATTCTCCATTCTTGGCCCGTTAGAAGTGATTGCTGACGACGGCACTACGGTCGCTGTGCGCCGACCGCTGCACCGGCGGGCGCTCAGCCTGCTACTGCTCCGGGCCGGCCAGACCGTTCGGTCGCCGGATCTGATCGCCGCGCTGTGGGCCGGTCAGCCGCCGCAGCGGGCAGGCACCTCGTTACGAACCTGCGTCTACGGACTCCGACAGGCGCTACCCGACCCGGCCCGGCTCCAGACGCACCAGCACGGATACCTGATCACGACCCGGCCGGGCGAAGTGGACCTGCCCGAGTTTCGGGACCTGGCCGAGCACGGCGCGAAGGCACTGGACAGCGGTGACCACGCCGCCGCCGTTGCCGCCCTCAGCGCGGCCCTGCGCCTTTGGCGTGAACCGCCGCTCGCCGACCTGCCCGCGGTGCCGGAACGGGACCGACTGCTGGAAGCCAGGAGCATCGCGCAGGAGGCCCTGATCGACGCGCGGCTTGCCCTCGGGCAGCACCGGGACGTCCTGGCGGATCTGCGCAGCCTGGTGGCCGCCTACCCGCTGCGCGAGCATCTGTGGGCACAGCTGATTCTGGCGCTCTACCGGTGCGGCGCCCGAGCCGATGCTCTCGCCGCGTTCGGCCGGGCCAGGGTCCGCCTGGTCAGGACCCTCGGCATGGAACCCGGCCCGGAACTAACTGACCTGCACCGCAAGGTACTCGCCGACGCCCCGGAACTCCTGCTGAGCAGCAGGCAGCCGGGCAGCGGGCAGCAGCCCAGCGGGCAGCCGGGCAGGCCCGCGGCCACGGTGACCGGCCCGGCTGGGGCCGCAGCCGGGCCGGTCACCGGCCGGCTACCCGCCCCGGCGAGCGTGTTCGCCGGGCGATCGGCAGAACTGGCGGCACTCGCCAGCCGGCTCCCGGGCCGGGGCATGCCCGTCACCGTACTGACCGGCATGCCGGGCGCGGGCAAGACCGCTCTCGCGCTCCAGGCGGCGCATCAGGCGGCGCCGCGGTTCCCGGACGGGCAGTTGTACGCCCCGCTCAGCGCCGACGGGCGACCCCGCGACCCCCAGGATGTCCTCGGCGACCTGCTGTCCGGCCTTGGCACGCCAGCGAGCGCGGTCCCGGCACCCGGTCCGGATCGCAGCGCGATATTCCGCGCCGCACTGGCCCGCCGCCGGGTGCTCGTAGTCGCCGACGACGCGAGATCCGCCGGGCAGCTAGGCCCGCTGCTGCCGGACGCGGGCGGCTCCGCCGTCCTGGTCACCAGCAGATCGCGGCTGACCGGCCTGGCCGGCCCACAATGCATCGAACTAGACGGGCTCACGCCGGATCAATGCGGCTGGCTGCTGACCGCGATTTCCGGCCGGCCGCTGACCGGGTCCGACCGCGCCTGCGCCGAAGCCATCGCCGCTGCCTGCGGTTACCTGCCGCTCGCCGTCCAGATCGCCGCCACCAGGCTGGCGCGAGAGCCCGGCCTGACCCCGGCCTGGCTCGCCGCGCTGCTCGCTGACGAGTTCGATTGCCTGAGTCAGCTCAGCGTCGGGGATCTGTCCGTGCGGGACCGACTGGCCGCCGCCGCCGATCCGCCGGCCCGACGCGCCCTGGCGCTGCTCGCGGCCGCCGGGACAACCGAGGTCGCCGGGTGGCTGGCCACCGTGTTGCTCGGCGAGGATGACGCGCCCGCCCTGCTCGGGGCACTGGCCGACGCCAGCCTGATTCAGCATGCGACCGCCGGGAGCCCGCCCCGGACCAGCTACCGGCTGCACCGCCTGGTGCTCGGCTACGGCCGTGAACTACTCGCCGACGCTGGGCCTGGCCTGCTCGGCTCGGTGACCGGCCGACTGGCCGCCTCCGGCTGGCTGCACCTCGCCGAACTGGGCAGCCGCCCGGCAGCGCGCCCGGCAGCGCGGCCGGTCGGCCGCGCCATGGGCGGCTAACACCCATGCCGCAGCTCCGACAGGCGAGACATCCGGGGTCAGCGACCGGTGAACGACGGCGGGCGCTTGGCCGCGAAGGCGGCGACGCCCTCGGCGAAGTCGGCCGAGTACGCCATCTCCTGCTGGATCCGGGCCTCGAACTCCAGTTGCTCGTCCATCCGGTCGAACAGCCAGCGGTTCAACTGCCGCTTGATCCCCGCGTAGGTGCGGGTCGGGCCGCTAGCGAGCCGGTCGGCCAGGGCCCCGGACCGAATGGCCAGTTCGTCGTCGGGCCACACCTGGTTGATCAGGCCCCAGTCGAGCGCCTGCCGGGCCGACAGCCGGTCGCCGAGCAGCGCGAGTTCGGCCGCCCGGGTGAAACCGACCCTGGCCGGGACCAGCAGCGAGGATCCGCCGTCCGGCACCAGCCCGATGTTGACGAAGGCCAGCAGGAAGTACGCCGACTCGGCGGCGACGATCAGGTCGCAGGCGAGCGCCAGGGACAGCCCGATCCCGGCGGCAGGCCCGTTCACCACCGCGACGACCGGCTTGGCCATCTCCCGGATGCCGGTGATGATCGGGTGATATCGCTGGGTCAGGTTCTGGTAAACGTCCGGCTGATCGCCTGCCATCTGCCCGAGTCGGTCCTTCAGGTCCGCTCCGCTGGAGAACGCCCGCCCGGCCCCGGTGATCAGCACGGCGCGGACCGCGTCGTCGGCGGCCACGGCCCGCACCGCGTCGCCCAGTTCGCTGGCGAGCGCCGGGTTCCACGCGTTCATCCGATCCGGACGATTCAGCTCGATCGTCGCGATCGCTCCGCGCCGCTGCATCCTGATGGTCTGGTAGCCGGGCGGATCGTCGCTTGCGGGAGCCTGATCATCGGTCATGCCCGCCACCCTAACTATCCGCCGCCTGACAGACTTTCCCGCATGACCTATCTAGCTGACGGGGACAGGTACCAGCGGATCGGCTATCGGCGGTGCGGGCGCAGCGGCCTGCGGCTGCCCACGGTCTCGCTCGGCCTATGGCAGAACTTCGGGGACGAGGCGCCGCTCGCGGCCCAGCGGGCGATCATCCGGCGGGCCTTCGACCTCGGCATCACCCACTTCGACCTGGCGAACAACTACGGCCCGCCGTACGGATCGGCCGAGCTCAACTTCGGCCGGATCCTGCGTGAGGACCTGCGGCCGTACCGAGACGAGCTGGTGATCTCCACCAAGGCGGGCTATGACATGTGGCCGGGACCGTACGGCGAATGGGGCTCGCGCAAGTACCTGCTGGCCAGCCTGGACCAGTCGCTGATCCGGATGGGCCTGGACTACGTGGACATCTTCTACAGCCACCGGTTCGACCCGGACACGCCGATGGAAGAGACCATGAGCGCGCTCGCCACCGCCGTCTCATCCGGCAAGGCGCTATACGTCGGGATCTCCTCCTACTCCGCCGAGCGGACCGCCGAGGCCGCTGCGATCCTGCGCCAGATGGGCATCCGGCCGCTGATCCACCAGCCGTCGTACTCGATGCTGAACCGGTGGATCGAGCGCGGTCTGCTCGATGTGCTCGAGCAGGAGGGCATCGGCTGCATCGCGTTCTCCCCGCTGGCACAGGGCCTGCTGACCGGCAGGTACCTCGGCGGCGTCCCGGTCGGCTCCCGGGCCAGCAGGAACGGCTCGTTCTCCGCCGACCTGCTGACGCCACAGACGCTCGGCAACGTCCGGGCATTGAACGAGATCGCCGCGGCCCGCGGGCAGTCGCTGGCCCAGATGGCGATCGCCTGGGTGCTGCGGGACGAACGGGTCACCTCGGCGCTAATCGGCGCCAGCAGCCTCGCCCAGCTTGACGAGAACGTCGCGGCGGTGAGCGGGCCGGAGTTCTCCGCCGACGAACTCGCGGCGATCGACCAGTACGCGATCGAGTCGGGCATCAACATCTGGGCCGCGTCCAGCGAGCACTAGGCAGTGCTGGCACGACGCGGGGGACGCTGGCACGACGCGGGAGACGCTGGCGCGACGCGGGGGCCGAGGTTAGCGTGGCAGTTAACCGCGTGCGCAGCGGCGGGGCCGGAGGGGGACCACGCCGCGACGCCGTCTGGCCCGGACTCGACCCGAGGCCCCGAACCGACCCCGGGCCCGGCCCCGCCCGCGTCACGTCCCCGTGAACGGAGGAGCAGCGGAATCATGCGTTACCTGACCAGCGGCACAACCAAGAAGATCTCCAAGATCGGGCTCGGCACCTGGCAGTTCGGCTCGGGCGAGTGGGGATACGGCCAGTCCTACGCGGACACCGAGGCCCGGGCCATCGTCCGCCGCGCGCTCGAGCTTGGCGTGACCCTCTTCGACACCGCCGAACTCTACGGCTTCGGTCGCAGCGAGCGGATCCTCGGCGAGGCACTCGGCGAGGACCTGGAGTCGGTGTTCCTCGCGACCAAGCTGCTGCCGGTGTGGCCGGTGGCACCGGTCGTGATGCAGCGCGGCGTCGCCAGCGCGAACCGGCTTGGCGCGCACCGGATCGACCTGTACCAGGTGCACCAGCCGAATCCCGGGTTCCGGGACGGCACGATCATGCGCGGGATGCGCGCGCTGCGCAACGTCGGCCTGGTCGACGAGGTCGGGGTCAGCAACTACTCGCTGCGCCGCTGGCAGGCCGCCGAGGCCGCGCTGGGCAGCCGGGTGCTCAGCAACCAGGTCCGGTACAGCCTGGTTGCCCGCGGACCCGAGCGGGATCTGCTGCCGTTCGCCGCGGCCAGCGAGCGGATCGTGATCGCCTACAGCCCGCTGGCCCAGGGCCTGCTGTCCGGCAAGTACGACAAGAACACCAGGCCGGCCAACCGGGTCCGGCTGGCCAGTTCGCTATTCCTGCCGGAGAACCTGGAACGCGCCGAACCGCTCATCGAAACGCTGCGCGAGGTCGCGGCCGCACACGACGCCACCCCGGCGCAGATCGCGCTCGCCTGGGTGCTGCACCACCCTGCGGTGGTCGCGATCCCCGGCGCGTCCACGGTCGCACAGCTAGAGAGCAACGTGGCCGCGGCCGAGATCGACCTCACCGACACCGAGTACCAGGCGCTCCGGGCGGCCGCCGAGCGGTTCCGCCCGATCACCGGGCCGGCCGCGATGCCTAGGCTGGCCGGGGACCGGATCCGCCGCCGCCGCGATTAGGCGCCGAGCGAGGGCTCGCGCCGACCGTACCCGGTCGCCTGCTCGAACGCGTAGGCGACGCAGAGCAGTGACCACTCGGCGCGCCGACGGCCGACGAACTGAATGCCCACCGGCAGGCCCGCGGCGGTGAAGCCGGCCGGCACCGACATCGCGGGCAGTCCGGTCGGCGAGATCAGGTAGGCGGACCGCATCCAGTCCAGGTAGCTGTCCATCGGCGTGCCGTCGATCTCGTGCACCCAGTCCAGGCCGACCTCGAACGCCGGAACCTGGGTCGCCGGGCAGGCCAGCACGTCGTAGCGGGCGAAGAACTCGCTGACCCGCCCGGCCAGCGCGGCGTGCAGCGTGCTGGCACGGCTGAGGTCGGCAACCGTCAGTTCCAGGCCCCGCTCGGTGTTCCAGGTGACATTGGGGCCGAGCTTGTCCGGGTGCCGGCGCAGTGCGTCGGCGAATGAGGTCGCGAACCGGAACGCCCGCCAGGTGCGGAACGCCTCGTCGGCGCCGGACAGGTCCGGACTGGCCTCTTCGACCACGCAGCCCAGGTCCGCCAGCACCTGCCTGGCCGGGGCGAGCACGGACCGCACCGCCGGATCGACCGGCAGGCCGAGGTCCGGGCTCCAGGCCACCCGGAGGCCGCGCAGGTCCCGGTCGAGCAGCGTGACCACCTGAGCCGGATCGGTCAGCGCGGGCGGCGGGGCATCCAGCGCGAGCGGCACCCGCGGGTCGGGCCCGGACAGCACGGCCAGCAGCAGCGCGACGTCGGCCACCGTCCGGCCCATCGGCCCCTCCACCGACAGCACGTCGGCCACATCGGTGACCGGCCAGGACGGCACCCGGCCCGGCGACGGCCGCAGGCCGACGACGTTGCAGAAGCTGGCCGGGTTGCGCAGCGAGCCACCGAGGTCGCTGCCGTCGGCCAGGGCGACCATCCGGGCGGCCAGAGCGGCCGCGGCGCCGCCGCTGCTGCCGCCGGAACTCCGGTCGGTGTCATACGGGTTCCTGGTCGCCCCGAAGACCGGGTTCACGGTGTGCGAGCCCGCCCCGAACTCCGGCGTGTTGGTCTTGCCCAGGCTGATCGCCCCGGCCTCGGCCATCCTGGTCACCAGCAGTTCGTCCCGCTCGGGCACGTGGTCGGCGAACAGCAGCGAGCCGTAGGTGGTCCGGACCCCGGCGGTGTCGACCAGGTCCTTGTGCGCGACCGGCAGGCCATGCAGCAGGCCGGGCCGCGCGCCCCGGGCGACCGCGTCGTCGGCCTCGGCCGCCCGTTCGACGGCCCGCTCGAACGTCGTGGTGACGATGGCGTTGACGACCGGGTTGACCGCCTCGATCCGCTCGATGTGCGCCTCGATCACCGCACGCGCGCTGATCTCCCCGCGGCGCACCAGGCCGGCCAGGGTCACCGCGTCGTTAGCCCAGACATCCGTCACTGACTGCTCCCTCGTCACTGCCTGCCGCGCCGGCGGGCCGTCGGCGGCGGTGACGCGATGCTCCCATAGCCGCCGGACGGCCGGAAGATCAGGCCAGCCGCCGCGGCGGCCACGAGCGGGCCCCGGCTCGCTGCCGCTACCGTCGGTACCGGGGACGAGGGGGGGACCAGATGACCGGCGACGCCGACGCGATCGTGGTGGGCAGCGGGCCGAACGGCCTGGCCGCCGCGGTGACGCTGGCCGCCGCCGGCCTGCGGGTGCTGGTGATCGAGGGCGCAGCGGAGATCGGCGGCGGCTGCCGGACCGCCGGGCTGACCCTGCCCGGATTCGCGCACGACGTCTGCTCGGCGGCGCATCCGCTCGCCGTCGCCTCGCCGTTCTTCCGCCGGTTCGACCTCGCCGCCCGCGGCGTCCGGCTGGTCGCGCCGCCGGTCGCCTTCGCGCACCCGCTGGACGGCGGCCGGGCCGCCGCCGTGACCGGGTCGGTGCGGCGCACCGCCGCCGATCTCGGCCAGGACGGCGAGCGCTACCAGGCGATGATCGGCCCGCTGGCGGACAGCCCGGACCTGGCCGACGCCGTCCTCACCTCGATGCGCAGGCTGCCCGCGCCGTCGGCCGCGCTGGCCAGGTTCGGCGCCTACGCCCCGAGGTCGGCGGCCGGCCTGACCAGGCGGCTGCGGACACCCGAGGCCCGCGCCCTGCTCGCCGGGGCCGCGGCGCACGCGATGGCCCCGCTGACCGCGCCACTGACGGCGGGCGTCGGACTGCTGCTGACCGCGCTAGCGCACCAGGTCGGCTGGCCGGTCGCGGCCGGCGGCAGCGCGTCGATCACCGCCGCCATGGCCGATGCCGTGACCGCCGCCGGCGGCACGATCGAAACCGGTCGCTGGGTCCGCACGCTCGCCGAACTGCCGCCTGCCCGGGCCGTGCTGCTGGACGTGACGCCGCGGGCGCTGCTGCGGATGGCCGGGCCGCGGCTGCCCTCGCTCTACCGGGCCGAACTGGCCAGGTTCCGGTACGGGCCGGGCGCGTGCAAGGTGGACTTCGCACTGTCCGGGCCGGTGCCGTGGGCCAGCGCCGCCGCCCGCCAGGCCGGCACCCTGCACCTCGGCGGCACGTTCGAGGAAGTCGC
>JAJYTW010000061.1 GCA_021792855.1 Actinomycetes bacterium | reverse complement strand
ATCGGCCCAGAACCACAGCGATCCGGCGCGGATCCGGTGCAGCAACTCCGGGCGGCCGGGTATCTCGTGGGCACTGGCCCCGCGCGGGCGACCAGCCTGGTCGTCTGCATCGCCCGCGAACGCGCTCAACCACTCGGCCACCAGCGCCACGTCGTCCTCGGTAGCGGTCGCCAGCCCGCCGGGCACCGGCGCGGGCCACACTAGCTCACCGAGTTCGTGCAGCCGCACGTGCTGGCTGACGTGGACCTGGCCCCCGCCGAGCCCTGCCAGTTCGGCGGCGCATAGCTCAGCTGCGGGAAGCGCCCCGTTGACCGCGAGCACCTCCTCCCCGCGCTCGTGCAGCGCGCGAGCCAGGGCCACGGCGGCCCTGTCCGGCATCGGCAGCAGGAATAGCGGGTACGGAGCGAACGGCGCGGTGCGCATCCCGGCGCCGGTCACGGCGCCGGATGCGTCGCTGACTACCAGCCACCAGTTCCCTTCGGGTTGTGCGAGCCCGGCCTCCTGCCGCGCCAGCATCCGGTGGGCGACAGTGGTCACGACCGTGCTGATCACCGGGTCGGCGGCCAGGTAGTCACCGGCCGCAGCAAGGAACGCGCCAGGGTCGGCGTAGAACCGCAGCCCGTAATTCGGGACAGTGCTCATCCGCGCACGCTAGCCGTCAGCGCGCCGCACCCGCATCGGGTTTTCCGCGCGCCTGGAGCCGCGACGGCGGATCAGTTGCCCTGGCCGTTGCCGTTTCCGCCGTTGCCGTTTCCGCCGTTGCCCTGATCGCCGTTTCCGCCGTTGCCACCGCCATTGCCGTCACCGTGGCGGGGCGGGGTGAGCGCGCCGGTGACGGTCACCGTGGTCCCGGCCCGCACCCGCCCGGCGGGCTGAACCGAGATGACCGTGCCTGGCTGGGCCTGGCCGTTCCGCTGCCAGGTCACCTGCACTCGCAGGCCAAGCTGGCGCAGTTGCTGGCGGACCACTGTGACGGGCCGGCCGACCAGAGCGTCCTGGCTCACGGCGACCAGGCTCGGCGCGGCGGCCCGCGCGAGGCGGGGCGCGTGCCGGGCGGCCGTCTGAGTCGCGCCCGGTCCGGTGGAAAGCAGCCAGCCGGCCAGTCCGGCGATGACCACGGCGGCCCCGGCGGCCACGGTGAGCAGCCGGCGGCGGCGGTATCGCGCGCCCGGGCGGCCGCGCGGCGACCGTAGGGGCGGGGGCGCGTTCAGGCGTCCGGTCGGGGCGTCGGCCAGCAGATCGGCGGGATCGCCCGCCAGTGTGGCAGTGCGCGGCCCGGTGAACCCATCCGGCACGGGGTGCGCCCAGGCCGCCGCGGCTGCGGCGAAGTCGGATGGCAGTCCATCCCGCACCCGCGCGGCCCAGGCAGCGGCCACTGCCGCGGTCGCCGGCCGGTCCCGCGGGTCCCGCGCGGTCAGGCAGTCGATGAGCGCGGCCACGTCCGCAGGAACATGCGGCGGCAGCGGTGGTATCTGGCCCTGTGAGTGGGCGACCGCGATCTCCACCGCGGTGCCGGAGAACGGCGGCGCGCCGGCCAGGCACTCGTAGCAGACGACGCCGAGCGAGTACAGGTCGCTGGCGGGCGTGGCCGCCTGGCCGGAGACCCGCTCGGGGGCCAGGTAGGCGGGGGTGCCGATCAGGGTCCCGGTGCGGGTAAGCGGTGCGGAGCCGGCCGCGGAGGCGATCCCGAAGTCGGTGATCTTCACCTGCCCGCCGCGACCGAGCAGCAGATTCGCCGGCTTGACGTCGCGGTGGACCAGGCCCGCCGCGTGCGCGGCGCCGAGCGCCGCTGCCGCCTGGGCGGCGACATGCATCGTGGTGCGGGCGTCGAGCGGACCGTTGGTCAGCACGGCAGCCAGCGACGGCCCGTGCACCAGTTCCAGC
This sequence comes from Actinomycetes bacterium, assembly GCA_021792855.1. Taxonomy (GTDB): domain Bacteria; phylum Actinomycetota; class Actinomycetes; order Streptosporangiales; family Streptosporangiaceae; genus Chersky-822. The sequence goes on along the minus strand of JAJYTW010000061.1, from coordinate 19,593 downwards.
ACCAGGAACGGCTGGGGGTCCTCGCCGTAGTCGTAGACCTGGGCGATCCCCGGATGCGCGACGCCAGCGGCGTGCCTGGCCTCGCCCCGGAACCTGGCCAGCGTCTCGCCGTGCTCGGCGTACTCGGGCCGCAGTAGCTTGACCGCAACCTCGCGGTCGAGCACGGTGTCGTGGCCCGCCCACACCTCGCCCATGCCGCCGGCCGCGATCCTCCGCTGGAGCCGGTAACGCCCCGCCAGGGACATCACGATGGGTCCGGATTCCATACCTATAGACCATAGCGGCCAGCTTCTCCGCGTCGGGATGAGCGGGCCGGGCGCGGGACGGACGCGCGCTGTCAGGGAGCCCTAATAGTGTTGCCCGCACCGATACGCTGCCGTTAGGCCACGATGGCCGGCGGGTGCCTGGCAGGAGGATCACGGGTGGCAGCTGATGGCGCACAACCAGCGGTTCTGGTAGAGGGCCTGACCAAGTCGTTCGGGGACGTGCACGCCTTGCGCGGCATCGACTTTGAGGTGCCGCGCGGCACCGTGCTCGGCGTGCTCGGTCCGAATGGCGCGGGCAAGACCACGGCCGTGCGGGTCCTCACCACGCTGCTGCACCCCGATGGCGGCCGGGCCGTGGTCGAGGGTCACGACGTCGTACGGCATGCCGCGGCGGTCCGGCGCACGATCGGCCTGTCCGGGCAGTCCGCCGCGATCCAGGAGGAGCTCACTGGCCGGGAGAACCTCCAGCTCATCGGTCGTCTCTACCACCTGAGGTGGCCCGAGGCCCGCCGCCGGGCCGACGAACTGCTCGAGCAGTTCGACCTGATGGACGCCGCCGACCGGGCGGCGAAGAACTATTCCGGCGGCATGCAGCGCCGCCTCGATCTCGCGGCCAGCCTGGTGGGACACCCGCTGGTGCTCTTCCTGGACGAGCCGACGACCGGGCTTGACCCGCGGTCCAGGCTCGGGATGTGGGACATCATCAAGAAGCTGGTGGCCGGCGGCACCACGCTGCTGCTCACCACCCAGTACCTGGACGAGGCCGACGAGCTAGCCGACAAGATCGTGGTGATCGACCACGGCCTGGTGATCGCGCACGGCACGGCAGATGAGCTGAAGAGTCGGGTTGGCGGGGACGTCCTGGAGTTCACCGTGCCTGACCGGTCCAGGGTGGGCGACGCGGTCGCCGCCGTCGCCAGGGTCGGGGAGTCCGAGCCGCACGCGGACTCCGCGACCGGGGTGGTCACCGTCGGCGTCGGCGGCCGCGGGTCGGACGCCCTGGTGGACGCGGTTCGCGGCCTGGACGCGGCGCGGGTGCAGACCAAGGGACTGGCGCTGCGGCGGCCGTCCCTGGACGACGTGTTCCTCGCGCTGACCGGGCACGCGGCCGAGGACGAGCAGCAACCGGACGGGCGCCGCCGGCGCCGCCGGAAGGGCGGGCCGGCCGGGGATGCCGCGACCGCGACCGCGACGGCCGACCGCGACAGCGCGGGCTGAGCAGGCAGTTTCCGACGAGGGCAGAGAGCAGACGAGGGCAAGACATGACCACCACCACCGCCGTGCTGACCCCGCCGGTCGAGCCCGGCAAGCTCACTCAAGCGCGCTGGGCGGTGAGCGACACGCTCACGATCACCCGCCGCAACCTGCTGGTCTGGATGCGGGTCCCCGCCTACCTGGTCTTCACCGTCATCCAGCCGGTGATGTTCGTGCTGCTGTTCCGCTACGTGTTCGGCGGCGCGATCAGCATCCCCGGCGGCGGCAGCTATGTGAACTTCCTAATGCCGGGCATCATCGCGCAGACCGCCGCGTTCGCCAGCTTCGGCACGGCCATCGCGCTGGCGCAGGAGCTGAAGAAGGGCGTGATCGACCGGCTGCGATCCATGCCGATGGCCAGGTCCGCGGTGCTGACCGGCAGGCTGGTGGCTGACACCGGCCGGATGCTATTCACCATCCTGATCATCGTCGGCGTTGGGTACGCGGTCGGCTTCCGGTTCATGAACGGCGTGGGCAACGCCATCTGGATGATCGTTCTGGCCACCGTGTTCGGCATGTCGATCTGCCTGATCTCGGCCTTCACCGGCCTCGCGATCGGGGACGAGGAATCGGTCCAGGCGTTCGGCCTGATCTGGCTCTTCCCGCTGACCTTCCTGAGCTCGGCGTTCGTGCCGATCGAGAAGATGCCGGGCTGGCTGCAGGCGTTCGCCAACAACCAGCCGGTCACCTACGTGGTCAACACCATGCGGGCGCTGGCGCTTGGGGGCCCGATCCAGGCCGATCTGCTGAAGAGCCTGGCCTGGATCGCCGGGATCCTGATCGTCTTCGGCCCGCTCGCCGTGCGGGCCTACAAGCGGGCAGGCTGACCCTCGTCAGTAGATCCCGGCTGCCCGGATCTGCTCCAGAACTTCCTGGCAGTTGCTGATCTGGACGATCACGTAGTCGTACGGCCCGTCCGACAGCGCGAGCCGGAGTGCTTCCGGGCCCCTGCCGCACAGCCAGAAGGACTTAACCCCGCCCCGGACGAACGTTCCCGCCTGAAGGCCGGGCAGTCCGATACCCGGCCAGCGCAGTCCGGGTGACGGCCCGTCGAGCGGGTCCGCGACGACGCTCATCTGCCGGATCGACGCCGCCGGGATCACGATCCGGGTCCGCAGGGTGAAGATCTTCAGCACTCCCAGCGGCCGGATGACCACCTCGCCGGCCCCGATGCTGACCCGCGCGAGATCAGGGCGGGACGCGGCCGCCAGGGCCGTCCCGATGATCAGGATCACGATCAGCAGCGGAATCAGGGAAATGACTGCTCCTCTCATTCCAGCCTCCTCACTCACCCTGTCCGGATTCCGGCAGCCTGGTCTTGCGCCAGACCGCGAGAGTAGCCCGCCACGGACTCAGCGGGGGGACGGGCCCGTCGTGGATGCAGCCGTGCGGCAGCAATCCGAGGCTGAGCAGCGAAGCCTGCGCCCGGCGCGGGATCAGCAGGGTAAGGCCAAGCGCGACTTCGAGAACGATGGCGCCCCACGTCAGCGTCGTCATGCCGAGCGGTGAGTCCGTGACGCGCGTGGTGATAGGGGAGAGCCAGGGCGGAGGCGCGAAGAGGACACTGTGAAACCAGTAGTACATCGCTGTTCTATCGCCCCACTGCGGAACCCCGATGTGCGGCCATGGCCCGAGATGGCGCGGCCTCACCCGGATTAGCGGTGATCTCGCGGTCGATCCGAGCCTCGAGCCTGACGGTAGCCGAACGGTATGACGTAAATAACAGCGTAAGTAGGTTTTCATCCTTGACCAAGCTATTCATGTAGCTTCCTAGCCGCCCCGCACATGGTGCGTAGTCTGACCCGGCGGGATCGCAATTGGCCAACCCCGCATCCGTGCCGCGGGTCCGGCCCGCGAGCGGCGAGGCGATGATCGCGAAGACCTGGTGGCACGGATGGCGAAGAAGTCTTCGGCTACCGTGGCCCGATCGCCCGTCCGGCCCTGCCGACGCCACGAATTGCCCGCCTGCTTGCCGGGATCGGTGGCAGACTCGGTCCGGTGACGGGTTTGCCGGAATTGGACGTGGCCCGGGTGCGTCGCTGGTGCGAGAAGCGGGTTCCCGAGCACGTGCGCGACGAGGTCAGAGTCGAGTGCGACATCACTCCCCGGCATCTCACGATCGTGGAGGTCCGGCCGCCCTGGCACCCGGACCTTAGCAGCGAGTGGACCAGGTTCCCGATCGCCCGGCTGCATTACACGAGGTCGAGCCGTCAGTGGTCGCTCTACTGGCGCGACCGCAATCAGCGGTTCCACCGGTACGACCTCCTCGATCCATCGCCGCACGTCGATCCGCTGCTCCAGGAGATCGATCGCGATCCCAGGGCGATCTTCTGGGGCTAGGGCGCAGTCTGCCGACGGAGCGGAACATGACGCAGATAACGGTGCGGAATCCCGATTTTGAGACGGTGGTCCGGGGCTCGTTCGCCCGGCAGGGGCTGATGAGCCACCTGGGCGCCGCGCTGACGGCGGTCGGTCCGGGCGCCGTCGAGATCGAGGTGGCCTACCGGCCGCAGCTAACTCAGCAGCATGGGTTCTTCCACGCCGCAGTGACGACGGCGATCGTGGACACCGTCTGCGGGTACTCCGCCCTGACCCTGATGCCGGCCGGGTCTGAGGTGCTGACGGTGGAACTGAAGATCAACCTGATTGCCCCGGCCGAGGGAGAACGGCTGTTCGCCCGCGGCCGGGTAATCCGCTCGGGCCGGACGATCACGGTCTGCCAGGGCGACGCTTACGGCGTCCGGGGTGGGGTCCAGACACACTGCGCGACCATGACGACGACGATGATGCGGGTGGACCAGCCGGCCTGACGTGCGGAATGGCGCCCGCCTGAAAGAGCCGTCGGGCCGGTAATGCCGTTCGGCCGGAACCGGATGCGGCCGGCCGGCGTCCAATTCCCATGATGGGAAATGTCCGCTGGCTCATTCCGGTCGTGCTGGTCGGCCTGCTCGCGGCCTGCGGCGGCCGGGCAGCGTCCGGGTCCGCCGCGTCCGGGTCTGCCGCTTCCGGGTCCGCCGCGTCCGGCGCGGGATCCGCGGTCGCCGCCTCGCCCGCCCGATCCCCGGCTGCCAGTACCGCGCGCCCGTCCGGCCGGACGTCAGCGACCACTCCGGCGCCCCGAGCCGGCGTGGCCGTCACCGGCCGGGTCGCCGCGGGCCCGATAACACCGGTCGCCCAGGCAGGTCACCCGGGCAGCCGGCCGGTGTCCGGAGTACGGGTCGAGGCGCTGCGCGGAACGCGGGTAGTCGCCGTCGCTCGCACCGACCGGCGCGGCTACTACCGGCTCAGGCTCCGGCCCGGGCTCTACGTGGTCATGGTGCTTATCCGCGGCCTCCCGGCACAGCAGCCGACGAGCAGGACGATCATCGTGTCTGCCGGTACCCGGCAGACCGTCAACTTCACCGTGGACACCGGGATCCGCTGAGCGCAGCCAGCCTGAGTCCAAGTCCGAACGCGGCGGGTGCTGCCCCGGCCGGTTTGGCGCGTCCGCCAATAGGATGACTGTTGTGCTGCCGATAACGGGATGCCGACCGCGACCGCTGCGGCAATGGCTGCCGATGCGGACCGGGTCGTGATGGAGACGCTCGGGAGGGCAGACCGGGCGGCGATGGCCGCGCTGCCTGCCTGGCGGCGCACTGGCCTGGTGCGGGTCGCCTGTGCGGTGAGCGACCTGGCCGAGCCTGCGGTGGTCGGCCCGGTGCTGACGGCGGTCGTGCTGGTCGCCGCGCGCCGGGGCGGGTGGCGCGTCGCGATCGTTCCCGCCGCTGTGCCCGCCGCGCTTGCCGCGCGCCGTCGGCTGGCCGCCGTGATCGCGAGGTCCCGGCCGCCGGAGGACCTGTGGCTCACCGAGCCTGAGGGGTTCAGCCTGCCGTCCCGGCACACCACGACGGCCGCGCTGACGGCTGGTGCCTGCGCCGCGGCCCTCGGTGTCCGGGCCGGGCGGCGGCGCGGCGTAACGGTCCTGGCCGCGGCCGGGGTCGGGGCCAGCCGGGTCTATCTCGGCGTGCACTGGCCCACCGACGTGCTGGCGGGCTGGCTGTTCGCCGAGGCGTGGATCACCGCGGCAGGCGGATTGGCTGGGTGGCTGACAGGGTGGCAGACCGACGCCGGGCAGGCGGCAGTCAGCCCGTGTTCGTCGGCGGGTTAGCTTGCGCTCGCAGGGCCGCTAACCGGCGCTGACCAGCAGGACCGGGATGGAGCAGGACCGGACGGCGGACTCCGCGATGTGGCCGAGCTTCGGGTGAACCAGGCCGCCATCCCCGTGCCGACCGACCACGAGCAGATCGAAGCCGTGGTCGGCGGCATACTCGCAGACCGAGCCGGCGATATGCCGGCTCTCGATCGTGTGCAGGGTGAGCCTGGCCGATGAGGACCTGGCGATGGTCGCGCGGGCGGCCTCGAACGCCAACTCGGCCCGCCGCGCGTGCTCAGACTGCCCGGCCCCGGCGGCACCGCCGGATTCGCGCGGGGCCGCGCCGGACAGCACCGACAGCGCGACGACGTGGCTCCTGCCGTCGCCGGCCATGGCCGCGGCCGTCCGGAGCGCGGCAACCGCGTCGGCCGAGCCATCCCAGGCCACCAGGATGCGCCGGAACGGGCCGGCCGCCGCCTGGCGCGCTGGGCCGTCGTCAGCCGCTGGCGTCATGGCGTTCTCCCTGCCTGGCCCGGATGCCGTCCGCGAACGAGACCACCTCGACCTCCTCCAGGGTGACCAGGCCGGTGGTCAGTTCCCGCACCTGGGGAAGAAAATCCAGGATCGGATCGGGGCGATCGATGATGACGACGAGTGCCGGGAGGTCGTCACTCAGGCTGAGCAGCCGCGAGGTGTGCAGGTGGCTGGAGGCGCCGAAGCCCTCATAGCCGCGCAGCACTGTCGCGCCGGCCAGTCCTGCCGCTCGGGCCCGCCGGATGATCTCGGTGTAGAGCGGGTGGTGACCGAATTTGTCGTCCTGGCTAAGGAATACGGTCAGTCGCAGTGCGTTCCCGGAAAGGCTCATCCATCCGGTTCCTCATCGGCTCAGCGGGATCTGTAGTCGGCTGCGCGGTCGCCAATTCCCGGCACTGCCAACTGTGCTCCCGGTCCGGTGCTCAGGCAAGGGGGATCACCATGCCAATCAGGCAAGAGCTGTCACCAGAGCGATCAACGCCACCAGCGCGATCAGCAGGTACGCCAGATATGCGTCGAGCCGCCCGGATTGCAGTCGCTTGACGGCACGCACGACGGCCAGGGCCGGCCGGACCAGCGGGTGGTACACGAAGGTCTCCACCACCTCGACCACGTCTGAGCTGTAGCTCAGCCGCGGGCCGGGCGGGCTGGCCGACGGGTCGGCCCGGTCCGCGGCGGGCAGTGGCCGAACCTCCGCGCGGGTGGGCAGGATCGCCTGCAGCACCCGCCGGGTCGGGTTGGCGTAGCCAGTCGCGGTGTAGGAGTCGGCGCCCTCGACGCCCGCGGTGGCCGATAGCCAGGCGGGCACCCGCCGCACCCGCGTCATCCGGGTTCCTGAGACCAGGCGGACGAAGCCGAGCGTCGCGACCGCGAGCAGCGGCATCATGATCCACAGCCAGGTTGGCGACAGCACCGAGAACCCGGCGAACACCGGTCCGAGCACCCAGGGTCCCTGCCGGGCGCCGTTGGTCGCCGATGCCGCTGCGACCGGTGACAGCCCGGCGGCCAGTGCCCGAATGACCAGCGGCGCCAGGGCCGCGGTGGCCAGGCAGGCCGCGGCGAGCAGCACGATCCCGGTCCTGCCCAGCCAGCCGGCGTCCCAGGCCCTGGCCGGAGGCCTGGCGCCCGACCCGGCCGGCCTGGGCCCGAGGACGACCAGCCCGATCAGCCGGACGAAGGTCACGCCGGCGAAGCCCGCGGTCAGGGCGACCGCCGCGCCGGCGATGGCGAGCAGCAGGCGGTATCCCAGACCCGGCACCCGGAACTGCTGCATCAGCGCCTCGAGCAGGAACCACTCGGAGACGAACCCCATGGTGATCGGCAGTCCGGCGAGGGTCAGCGAGCCGATCGCGAATCCGGTGCCGGTCCACGGCCGGTGCCGGGCCGATCCGCGGAGGCCGTCCAGAGCGTCGTCGTCGCCGGCCGGCCCGTCCGGCAGTCCGGAGGTGAGCACGGCGCTGGTGGTGAACAGCAGCGACTTGGCGGCCGCGTGGGCGACGATCTGCAGCGTCCCGGCCAGCAGTCCGACCGCCACCAGCCGCGGGTTCCCGATCGCCGACCCGACCAGGGCGATGCCGTAGCCGGTCAGGATCAGCCCGGCGTTCTCGACGCTGGAATAGGCGATGACCCGTTGCAGCCTGGGCTGGACGGCGGCGTGCGCGATGCCAAGCAGTGCGGTCAGCGCGGCGAGCACGAGCAGGGCGCCGGTCAGCCAGGCCGGGGGAGCGCCGAGCACGGCGAGCGTGCGCCACAGCCCGTAGAAGCCGATGTTGACCGCGACACCGCCCATGATCGCCCGGGCCGGCCCGGGGGCCGCCGCGTAACCGCGTGGCAGCCAGACACCGAACGGGACCAGCCCTACCTTGACGGCGAACCCGGCCAGCAGCAGTGCCTGCGCGGCTTCCCGCCCGGCGCCCGGCGGGACGTCGGCAAACGACGCGATGCTCAGCGAACCGGACCGGGCGGCGAGCAGCAGCAGGCCGAGCAGCAGGGCCGTCCCGCTGATCTTGCCGAACGCCAGGGTGACCAGCGCGCCGCCGGGCCGTCCCGGTCGGCCCCGCTCGAACCCGGCGAGCAGGTAGAACGCCAGCGTCGCCAGTTCCCACGCCAGCAGGAAGGTGAAGGCGTCGGTGGCGGTCAGGACGACCGCGACGGCGCCAAGGCACAGCGCGTAGCCGGCGCCGAGGCCGCGCCGCCCGACGGTGCCCGGGCGAGCCGCCCAGGCGGCGAACGCGAGCGAGACGGCGAACGCGGCCCCGAAGCAGATCACCAGGAACAGGCCGGACAGTCGGTCCGCGATCAGGTCGCCGGCGAAGCCGCCGAGCCAGCCGGCCACCGGGAGCCGGGCCGGCTGGCCGGCCAGCGCGCCGCCGCCGGCGATCGTCAGGCAGGCCGCTGCTGCCGCGCCGATCAGGTACGGGACGGCCCGGGCACGCTGGCGTCCGGCGCCGATCACCAGATCCGCGGCCCCGGCGAGCACCAGCGCGGCGATCCCGGCGGCCAGCAGCACCCCGAATCCGGTCATCGCCCTCCTCCCGTTCCTGCCGGTGCCGACGGCAGCCGGCCGAGCGCGAGCAGCAGGGCGTACAAGATGGCGAACGGCGGCGGGGGCGAGCCGGGCAGCCAGACGTCGACCGGGAGGACCGAGCCCACGCCGCCCGAGGTGGCATAGGTTCCGTCGCCGAGCAGTCCGCCGCTGACCGCGTCGGTTCCCACCGCGATAACGATCTTCGGGTCCGGCATGCCGTCGTAGGTGCGGCGCAGCGGTTCGGCCATGCCGTACGCCCCGGCACCGGTGACTAGCAGCACGTCCGCGTGACGCGGGCTGGCGGTGAAGTAGATCCCCAGCCGGTGAATGTCATAGACGGGGTTGAGCAGCGCGGCGATCTCCTGCTCCTCCGTGCCGTCCGACCCGGCGTCCACATGCCGCAGGTGCACCGAGCGCCGCAGCGCCGCGGTCCGTTCGGCAAGCGAGGCCCGCACCGCCGCGAGATCCCGCTCGGTGCCGGGCAGCGGCGGGACCACCAGCCCCGGCCTGGTCAGCGAGGCCGCGCCGATCCCGGCCGAGAAGGCGAAGACGTCGGGGAAGCGCCGCACGCACCGGCCGCACAGCACGCACCGGCCCTGATCTACCGCGACCTCGGCGCCGGGGCCCCGGCTGATCGCCCCGGTCGGGCAGACCGCGGCCGGATCATCGCCGGGCGGCGGCGGACCGGTCACGACGACCGGGCCGCGCCAGGTGTCGGCGTAGCCGTCCGGCCGCTTCGGCCAGCGGGTCGTAACCACGCCATCGCGCAGGCCGCGCAGCACCCACGGGCTCATGGCCGGCACCCCCGATCGGCGGCCGGCGTCCCGGCGGTCACAGCGCCGCTCCGGCGATGGAGAGGCCGAAGCTGGCCTCGATGAACGGAAAGTCGGTGAGGATGTCGGTGTGGAAGACCTCGTGGAACAGCACGAGGTTGTGGAACGAGGGGGACCGCGGCCGACAGCGCGTGATCCGGCCGTCCTCGGTCCGCAGGTCGTACAGCACCTCGCCGTGTGGCCCCTCGGCCCAGCCGACCGCCCGGCCCGAGCCGAACTCGCACGGCACGGCCAGCGGGCCGTCGCCGGCGTCGGCAAGCTCATCGGCGGCCTGCCGGATCAGGTGGAAGGACTGGCGAAGCTCGTCCCAGCGGACCCGCAGGCGGGCCAGTGCGTCCCCGTCGGCGTGCTCCTGGGGGGCGCTGAAACCGAGGCTGTCGTAGGCGTCATAGGGCCGGGCCCGCCGTGCGTCGTCGCGGTAGCCCGAGGCCTTGCCGACCGGGCCGAGCGTCCCGTGCTCGGCCGCCCGCGCCGGGGCGAGCCTGCCGGTCCCGCGCAGCCGGTCCAGGAAGGACGCGGTGCCCATCAGCACCCGAACGTCGGACTCGATGGACCGCTGTAGCCGGCCTGCCTCGTCCAGCAGGTCCGCCGCGGCGATCCCGGGCAGGGCGCTGACCCCGCCAGGTACGACGACACCGCGGCCGAACCGGCTCCCGCACATCCGGCCGGTCAGCCGCGCGATCCGTTCCTTGTGCAGCCCGAATCTGGCGGCGGCCACCGCCAGGCCCGCCGCGTCGGCCAGCCTGGTCGCGGCGTCGAGATGCGCGGCCAGACGCTCGAGTTCGGCGTGCAGGACCCGCACCAGCGCGGCTCGCCACGGGATCTCCTCGACGCCGCCGATCCGCTCCGCCGCGTGCGCGAAGGCGAGCGCGTGCGCGACCGAGGCCACGCCCTCGGTCCGCTCGGCCAGCAGCACCCCGTCGGCGGCCGGCAGCCGCTCGAACCGCTTCTCGATCCCCCGGTGCTTGTAGAAGATCCGCAGGTTCAGGTGCGGGATGTCCTCACCGGGTGTCTCCACCAGGTACTCGATGGACTCCATCACCCCGGACCTGACCGGCCCGTGCGGAATCGTGAACAGGCCGGCGCCGAGCACATGCCGGGGCACCGCGTGCACGTCGGGCCAGATCGCCCCGGCTCCGCCGTCGCCCTCGCCGCTGGCGTCCCCGCCGCCCGGCGCGCCAGGACGCGGCAGCGGGCCGTGCCGCACCGGCTGCGGCAGGATCAGCGGCTCGAGCCTCGGGTGCCCGTCCGGGACGATGCCGAAGAGGTCGTGCAGTTCGCGTTCGTACCAGAACGCCGCGCCGAGCACTGGCGTCAGCGCCGGGTAGGACCGGGCGCCTGGCGGCAGCCGAACCTCGTGGGTCGTGACCTGGCCCGGCCCGGCCAGGTGCGCCGAGAGCAGCAGGCCGTCGTCCCGCTGGGTTCCCATCAGCCCGGCGAATCTGCGCCCGGCGGCGACCTGGCCGGCGATCTCGTCCCACAGCGCGGTCACCGGGGTCGCCCGGCCGGCCGTGGCGGTCATGCCGCACCTCCCGATCCGGTGCCATGCGGTACCGTGCCGCGCAGCGCGGTCACGGCGTGATTCAGCAGCCCGGTCAGCTCGGCGGGCGGGTGCAGGCCGAGGACCAGCAGCGCGACCAGGCCGGCCAGCACCGGCACCACCATCCAGGCGCTCGGCTCGCCGCGGGCCAGGTCCGCCTCGGGCCGCGGGGCCAGCAGCATCTTGTTGACCGTCGCGGACAGCCCGAGGAATGCCACCGTGACCAGCAGGACGAGGAGCACGGCCGCCACGTTGTGGTCGCCGGCCAGGCCGCCGGCCACGATCTCGAACTCGCTCCGGAAGATCCCGAACGGCGGCATCGCGGACAGCGCGAGGACGGCTGCCAGGAACATCGGCGCGCTCCACGGCAGCAGGTCGAGGCCGCCGGTGAGCAGGCCGGTCTGCTTGGTGGCGTACTTGCGCACCAGCACGCCCGCGCCCATGAACGCGTTGCCCTTCGCGGCGGCGTGCGCCAGCACGTGCAGCAGCACGCCGGCCAGCGCGAGCGGGGCGCCGAAGCTCACCCCGATCGCCAGGATGCCCATGTGCTCCACGCTGGAGTAGGCGAGCATCCGCTTGTAGTCTCGCTGGCCGAACAGGTAGAGCGCGGCGAGCAGCAGCGACGCGACGCCGAAGGCGAGCAGCACGTCCCTGGGGAAGCGCGGGCCGATGGCCGCCTGGGTGACCTGGTAGAACCGCAGGATCGCGTAGAAGCTGACCGCGAGCAGCGCCCCGGACAGCAGGGCGGACACCGGTGTCGGCGCCTCGGAGTGCGCGTCCGGCAGCCAGGTGTGCACCGGGAACAGGCCCATCTTGGTCCCGTAGCCCAGCACGGCGAGGACGAAGGCAAGCCGCACCACCGCGGGCGACAGCCGCCCGGCCACTCCGAGCAGTGGCGTGAACGCCAGGTTGTAGGTCTGGCCGAGCACCTGGGCGCCGGCGTAGTAGACGAAGATCGTGCCGAGCAGCGCGATGGTCAGCCCGGCCGAGGCGATCAGCACGTACTTCCAGGCAGCCTCGGCCGCGCCGTCCGTGCCCTCCAGCGCCACCAGCAGCGCGGAGACGATCGTGGTGACCTCGACCGCGATCCACAGCAGCGCCAGGCTGGACATGGCCGGGGCGACCAGCATCGCCCAGGCGAAGACGTTCAGCCCGGCCCAGAACCGGCCGGCGTACCGCCGGTTCCGCGCCTCGTGCTCGCCGCCGGTGCGCAGGTAGCCGATCGAGTAGATGCCGACGCAGCCGTACAGGAAGCTGGTCGCGAGCAGGAACACCGCGGCGAGCGCGTCGATCCTGATGAACCCGAGCGCGGTGACGTCGTGCCGGGTGACGGCGGGAATCAGGGCCAGCACAAGGCCGAAGCTCGCGACGCCGGCGGCGGCGGTCACCGGCCCGGCCGCCCGGGGCGGGACCCAGAACGCGACCGCGGCCGCGGCCAGCGGAAGGGCAAGCAGGACGATGGCGACGACGGGCACGGTCAGCCCCGCAATTCGGTGAGGTCGGCGGTGGACAGCGTCTCGGCCCGGCCGTGATGCAGCCGGATCAGCAGGCCGAGAACCACGACGGCGAGCAGCAGGTCGACCGCCAGCACCACCTCCACGAGCAGGGGCAGGGCGGGGGCCACCACCAGGGATGCCAGCGAGATCCCGTTCTCCAGCGAGAACAGGCCGATCGCCTGGGACGCGACATCGCGGCGGTGGATCATCACCACGAACGCGACCAGGATCACCGAGACCGACACCGATAGCGCCGTGACCGGCGCGCCGCCACTGCTGACCGGCAGCGCCGTCGCGGTGAAGAAGCCGAACGCCGCCACCGCGAGACCGATCAGCACGGTGCTGGCCAGGCCGAGGCCACCGGTCCCGGCGATGTCGTGGCCGGTCTGCTCGGCGTGCTCGGGCTCGGTCTCGCGCAGCAGGCGCCGGAACACCAGCGGGATCGCGACGGCCTTGAGTGCGATCGTCACGGCCGCGAGCACGTACAGTTCCGGCAGCTGCTGCACCGCGCCGACCAGCACGGCCAGCGCGGCGATCAGCACGGACTGGCCCGCGTACAGCCGGACCTGATCGCGCAGCAGGGCCTGCCGGAACATGCCGAACTCGGCCAGCAGAATCAGCACGGCGATGACATTCGCCGTGCCCGCGAAGACGCTGGGCGCCGGGGCCGGAGGCATCAGCCACCCCCTAGGTACAAGGTGAACACGCCGAGCACGGCGAGCAGGAAGGCCGCGGCGGCGAACTCGGTGATCTTGAAAAGCCGGAGCTTGGCGAACGAGTCGTCGATGACGGCCACCACCGCGCCGAGCACGCAGGCCTTCGCCGGGAGCGCCACCATCGCGAGCAGCACCGGGCCCGCCCCGCGGGTGGCCGCCAGCCCCCACGGGGCGGTGAACACGTTCAGCAGGATCGTGTACAAGATCATCTGCTTGGCGGCTGATCCCCACCGCAGCAGGGCCAGATACGGGCCGGAATGCTCGAACGAGCGGGCCTCCTCGATCATCCCGAACTCGTTGGTGCCGGAATGAGTCTCCACCGGGATCCGCCCGGTCTCATACAAGATCACCATGAACAGGGCCGCGGCCGCGAGGACGTGGGCCGGCCGGACAATCTGGCCGGCGCTGGCCCGGACCGTCGCGGCCAGCGCATAGGGCAGGTCGGTCGCGGTCAGCATGGCGACCGTGAAGACGACGAATAGCACGACGGGTTCGGTTATCGCCGCGAATGTCTTCGCGCGACTGGCGCCAAGCTGTGCGTACGGACTGCCGGTCTCCAGCGCCGCGACCGCCACCAGGAAGCTAGCCAGCGAGAGGATGAACCCGCCGCCGAGGATGTCGCCCATGTAGCCGAGCGGCAGCGGGAAGGTGGTGAGCACCGGGATCAGCAGCGGGACCGTCAGGTAGCAGGCGAACGCGGCGACCGGCGCGGCCAGGAACACCCAGCTAGCGCCCTCGGGCGCCAGCGCCTCCTTGCGGAACAGCTTGGCCAGGTCGTAGTAGGGCTGCAGGATCCGCGGCCCGTGGCGGCCCTGCAGCGTGGCCTCGACCCGCGCGATCACGCCCGATATCCCAGGCGCGGCGCCGGCGACGGTCAGCACCTGGAGAACCTGGATAAGCGGCTCAGGCAGCACGAGAGCCACCGCTAAAATCGCTGGGAATCGGGTTCGGGGACCGGCGTCCCCGGGGTTCTTTGCCGGGCTGCTCCGGTGCCTCGTCCGCTGTCACGATGCGCTCCTCCCTGGACCCGGGTAGAAGCCATCAGCGGACTGGCCGCAGTTTTGGCGAGCTTCATCGCCAGTGGCCATTGTGTCGCATGAATCGGCTGGCCGGCAAGCCGGTGGTCGTCGGGGCGGTGGTCCCCGGGGCGCCCGCGATGGTCCGGCCAGCCCCGCTTCGCGGGTATACCGGCAGGTAGGCCAGTGGTCGGCGATATGGGGAGGGGCAGGGTGCGAGTCTTCGCTGACGCGGTGGTCCGGAATGGCCAGGCGGCGGCCACGAGTGCCGCCGTCGCGCCAGGGCCCTCGCTTCGGCCGATGATGTGGATGTTCATCGCGATCGCGGTGACCTTCCTGGTCACCCGGACCATCACCCGACTGATCCGCTCGGGCGCCGGCGGCCGGGCGGGTCTCGGCAACGTCCAGATCGCCGGGGTGCACATCCATCACCAGGTGCTCGGGATCCTGATCCTGATCGGCACCGGGATCGTGCTGGTGTCCGCCACCCCGCAGGGGGCGGCACTGCAGATCGCCGCGGCGGTGTTCGGGGTCGGCGTCAGCCTGACGCTGGACGAGTTCGCGCTCTGGCTGCACCTGGAGGACGTCTACTGGACCACCAGGGGCCGGAAGTCGGTCGACGCGATCTTCACCGTCCTGATGGTGACCGGGGCGCTGATTGGCGGGGCGAGTTTCCTGTCCGGTCGGCTCGGCACCGCGGCCTGGTGGTCGTCGGTCGTCGTGCTGGTGGCCGACCTGCTGCTGAGCGTGGTCTGCCTGCTCAAGGGCAAGATCATCACCGGGGTGGTCGGGCTGCTGCTCGGCCCGGTGTCGCTCATCGGCGCGGTGCGGCTGGCCAAGCCGGAGTCGTGGTGGGCGACCCACCGGTACACCCGCAGGCCCCGGCGGGCCGCCCGGGCGGCCGCCCGGTTCGGCCCCGGCTATCACGAGCGGTGGAACCGGCTCAGGGATCTGGTCGCAGGCAGCCCCAGTCCCACTCGCGAGCCACCCCGCTAACCCTGCCCGCGGCCGCCCGGCCCCGGGCTTACTCCTCCCAGCCGATGGTGACCTGGCGGCCGGTTCCGGCGCCCGGCAGCGGCAGTGCGGCAGCCTCCGCCTCCACCGCGGCGCGCTCGGCGCGGTTCAGCCGCCGCCAGGACCGCACGGTCAGGAGAGTGCCCGTGCGCCGCCAGGTCCCGGCGATCTCGCCGCCGACCAGCAGAGCGCCGGGCCAGACCCGCGGTGTCCACAGTTCGCGGCGCAGGTCCTCCGCCGGGACCAGCAGGTCCCGGTCGGCGCCCTGGAGCAGGAAATACGCGTCTCCGCTTGGCAGCAGCCGGGCGGCCGCCGCCGGCCCCGGATCGGCGCGGAACGCGGCCTCGTCCGATCCCAGGATGCACGCCTCGCCGACCGGCGTCCGCACCGGAATCAGTTCCCCGGTCAGGGCACCGATCGCCGCCGCGCCTGCCCGCGCGCTGATCCCCGCCCACTGGGCGAAGGAGGCTGCCGTGGCCGGCCCGTAGACGTGCAGGTAGCGGCGGGCGAGTTCATCGCGTGCCGCGGCGGGCGCCATCGCGGGCCTGGGTACGGTCCAGACGGTGGGCTGCCGCGCGCCCTCCCACCGGATCACCACCGTGCCGGTGGCCGCCGCGTACCGCAGGCTGTTGGGGTGCACGCCGAGCTCGCGGCCCGCCTGCCCATAGCCCACCTGCCGGTCGCCGAGTGCTTCGGCGAGGCGGGCGGCAAGGTCCTCGGCCCGGCGCCGGCCGCGGTCGTCCTCGGGCAGCCTGCCGAGCGAGAAGACCGCGAGGTCGCGCGCGGCGATCACGAACACGCTGAACCTCGGTCCCCAGATCTGGACCAGCGAGGGGTGCTCCCACGCGGCTGGCCCGGCCCCGGCCACCCGGGCATGGATCGACAGCAGGGCCGCCCGCGGCATGCTGTCCTGCAGCCCGGCCCAGGCCGCCTGGCGCAGCGAGGCCGGGCCGGGCGGAAGCCGCGTGTCCAGCGCGCCGGACCGCCGCCGGAACGCCAGGATCTGCGACCGGGTGAGATCGAGCCGGGTCACGGACACCGTCGCCGCGGCGGGGTCATGCGGCGCCCGGCAGGTGGTCCCGCCAGGAATGCGCGGGCTCGAAGCCGAGCACCTCGCGGGCACGGTCGATCGACAGCAGCGTCTCGAACTCGCCGATCTCCCGACGCAGGGCGGTACCGGGGAACACCTCGGCAAGCAGTTCGGCCGACGGGCGGTTCATCACGGTGTCCGCCGCGGCGATGATGAACGCGGGGTTGCCCGTCACCGCCGCGTCCGGGGCGGACAGCGCCAGCCGGCACGCGGCCGCGGCGTCGCGCTCGTCGATGTATCCCCACAGGTTCCACTTGCGGGCGTGCGGGTGCGGCCAGAAGGACGGGAAATCCTGGTAGTCGGCCGGCGCCATGATGTTGGAGAAGCGCAGCGCGACGAACGGGATCCCAGACCACTGCGCCAGATGGCCGGCCACCGTCTCACTGGCCACCTTGGACAGCGCGTAGGTCGACGTCGGGACCGGATAGTGGTCCTCATCCACCGGCGCGTACCTGGGCGGGACCTCGAACGGCAGGCCAAGCGTGGTCTCGCTGGAGGCCCAGACCACCCGGCGGACGCCGAGCGTGGCCGCGGCCCAGAACACGTTGAAGTTCATGGCCATGTTGGCGGTGAAGGTGCTGGCCGGGGCGGCGATCCCGGGCGCGGGGATGTTCGCGAGGTGGACGATCGCGTCGGCGCCGCGGAGCATGTCCTTCGCCTCGGCGCTGAGAGTGGCGCCGGCCGCTGCCGGCCAGAAGGTGGCGGCCGGGCCCCGCAGTGCCTCAACCGCCTGGCCGTAGTCGGTAAGGTCGGCCTGGAGCATGTCATCGTCCCGGTCGGCCCGGCCGACCGCGACGTCGGTCGCGACTACGTCGTAGCCGTGCTCACGCAGGTCGGCGACGACCGCCCGGCCCGCCTGCCCGCTGGCCCCGGTCACGCAGATGCGCTGGCTCATCCTCGTTGCCGCCTCTCGCTCAATGCCGATGTCGCCGACGTGGGTCTGCGCTGGTGCCGTTCGCTGCGGACTGCCAGGTCGCCGTTAGTGGTGCCGATCACCGAATCGCCGCTGTAGCCGTTCCCCGCTAGGCCTATCACGCGTCAGCGTATTGACCTGCCTGGCGGCCGAGGCGTACATTCATAAGTGAAATTAAAATTCCGTATTGTGGAACTACTGGGCAGCGCAACGCTGCTTCACCGGAGTCGAGTTACTAGGGAGTTGCCGTGCCGGAGCTTGGCGGGCTTCCGCTGGCGGTGAACTGCTCCACGCTGTTCACCGAACTGCCCCTGCTGCAGCGGCCCGCCGCCGCCAGGGCGGCTGGGTTCGACGCGGTGGAGTTCTGGTGGCCATGGCCGGCCCGGCCGGTTCCGGCCGACCGGGAGGTCGAGGAGTTCGCCCGGGCGGTGCTGGACGCCGGGGTCAGGCTGGTGGGGCTGAACTTCTTCGCCGGCGACCTGGCCGGGCCGGACTGCGGGGTGCTCGCGCTGCCGGGACGGCATCAGGAATTCCGCGACAACGTCGAGGTCACCGTGGCGCTGGGCAGTCGCCTGGGCGCACGGGCGTTCAACGCGCTGTACGGGAACCGGGTGCCCGGCGAATCCCCGGAACGGCAGGACGACCTGGCGACCGAGAACCTGGCCCTGGCCGCCGCGGCGGCCGGGCGGGTGGGCGGCACGGTGCTGGTCGAGCCGATCAGCGGGCCCAAGCCCTATCCGCTGCGGACCGCGGCCGACGTGGTTGGCGTGCTTGACCGGGTACGAACGGCCGGCGGATCCGACAACATCGCGTTGCTCGCCGATTTGTACCATCTAGCGGTCAACGGTGACGACCTCGACGCGGTCATTGCCACCTGGACCGACCGGATCGGGCACGTGCAGTTCGCCGACGTGCCCGGCCGGCATCAGCCCGGCACCGGATCACTCGACCTCGACCGCTACCTGCGCGCGCTCGCCGGGGCCGGGTACCAGGGCTGGGCCGCGCTTGAGTACTTCCCGACCGGGCCGAGTGCCGACTCCTTCGGCTGGCTTCGTACCGGTGGGCCAGGAAGCTGACAGAGCCGGCCGCCGCGGCCCGGCCAGGCAAGCAGAATCGGAGCAACCTCATGACCACGATCGCGTTTCTCGGGCTGGGCATCATGGGCGCCCCTATGGCGGCCAACCTGGTGCGGGCCGGCTACGACGTCGTCGGCTACAACCGCAGCCCGGCCAGAGCCGAGCGGCTAGCCACGCTCGGCGGCCGTGCCGCCGAGAGCATCGCCGCGGCGGTCGGCGACGCGGACGTCGTGATCACCATGCTGCCGGATTCGCCGGACGTCGAGCAGGTCGCGCTCGGCCCGGATGGCGTCATCGCCCGGGCCAGGCCCGGGGCGCTGTACATCGACATGAGCACAATCTCCCCGGATTTCGCCGTCCGGCTGGCAGACGCCGGCCGGGCCGCAGGCCTGCGGGTCCTGGACGCGCCGGTCAGCGGCGGCGAGCAGGGTGCCATCGACGGAACCCTGTCGATCATGATCGGCGGGGACCCCGATGACGTCGCCGCCGCGGAGCCCGTGCTGCGGGCGGTCGGATCGACGATCGTGCACGTCGGCCCGGCCGGATCGGGCCAGACGGTCAAGGCGGCAAATCAGCTGATCGTGGCGGGCACCATCGGACTGGTCGCCGAGGCGATCGTCTTCCTCGAGGCGCATGGCGTCGACACCGAGCGGGCGGTCCAGGTGCTCGCGGGTGGACTGGCGGGCAACGCGATCCTGAACCGCAAGGCCGCGGGCATGCTGCGCCGGGACTTCACCCCCGGGTTCCGCTCCGCCCTGCACCACAAGGACCTCGGGATCCTGACCACCGCCGCCCGGCGGGCCGGGGTGGTCCTGCCGCTCGGCACCTGCGCCGCCGCGCTGATGGCATCGCTGACCGCTCAGGGACACGGCGACCTGGACCACACCGCTCTGCTCAAGCTGGTCGAGCAGCTTTCCGGCCGATCGCCGGCCGACGCCGAATCGTAAGAAAGGCTGACCGCCATGCCCGTCCCCCCGCAGATCCCCGTCATGCAGGCCGTCGTCGACGTCATCCTGACCGAGGGCACCGACACGGTCTTCGGCTGCCCGGGCGCAGCGATCCTTCCGCTCTACGCGGCGCTGCGGGGCAGCGGGATCACGCACCTGGTGGTGCGCCATGAGGAGGGGGCCACCCATATGGCCGACGGGTGGGCCAGGGCCACCGGGAAGGTGGGCGTGGCCATCGG